>CAZLXF010000001.1:0-29924 GCA_964563065.1 uncultured Rikenellaceae bacterium
TTTTTTTATAAAAATGGTTATTTTTGTACGTTGCCGTACAAGTGAACGCGCACAGGTTGTTTTAATTTTTTAGTTATGATAGTTGAAAAAAGGGTAAAAATTGTTGAACTTCTCGCCAAAGGCGAGGTAGGGAAGGAAGTAGTTGCAAAAGGCTGGGTTCGTACCCGCCGAGGAAATAAGAATGTTGCATTTATTGCACTCAACGATGGATCAACCATACATAATATTCAGGTTGTAGCCGATGTTCAAAACTTTGGCGAAGATTTTTTGAAGGATGTTAATACTGGTGCTTGCCTAGCTGTAAGAGGTAAATTAGTTGAATCGCCAGGAACTGAACAACCAGTTGAGATTCAGGCAAGCCAAATTGAAATTTACGGAAAAGCCGATGCCACAACCTATCCGCTTCAGAAAAAGGGACACAGCTTAGAGTTTTTGCGAGAAATCGCACATCTGCGTCCGCGTACAAACACTTTCGGAGCGGTGTTGCGTATTCGCCACGCCATGGCGTATGCTATTCATAAGTATTTCAACGATAAAGGATTCTGCTACATTCACACACCCGTAATTACTGGTTCCGATGCTGAGGGAGCAGGGGCCCTGTTTAAGGTAACTACCCTAGACATGGAAAACCCTCCTCGCAAGGAAAATGGGAAAATCGATTTTTCCGAAGATTTCTTCGGAAAGGAAGCAAAGTTAACCGTTTCGGGACAGCTCGAGGGCGAGCTAGCAGCTTTGGCTCTTTCTGAAATTTACACCTTTGGCCCAACTTTCCGTGCCGAGAATTCTAACACTCCACGCCACCTTGCCGAGTTCTGGATGATTGAACCCGAAATGGCTTTCTACGATATTACCGATAACATGGATTTGGCCGAGGATTTCCTAAAATACCTCATTCGTTATGCGTTGGCGCATTGCACTGACGATTTGGAATTCTTAAATAAAATGTGGGATAAGGAGTTGCTTGAAAGGTTGAAGTTTGTTTCCGAAAACAATTTCATTCGCCTTACCTACACCGAGGCCATCGAAATTCTTGAGAAAGTGGAACAGAAATGGGAATTTCCCGTTTTTTGGGGAGCCGACCTGCAAAGCGAGCACGAGCGCTACCTGGTTGAGAAGCATTTCAAAAAACCAGTAATTCTTACCGATTACCCATTGCAAATTAAGGCATTCTACATGAAGCAGAACGATGATGGTAAAACCGTTCGTGCAATGGACGTGCTGTTCCCCAAAATAGGTGAAATTATTGGCGGTTCGCAGCGCGAGGAGAATCTTGAAGCATTGCAACGTCGCATAAACGAAATGGGAATTCCCGAAGAAGAAATGTGGTGGTATATCGATACCCGAAAGTTTGGAACAGCACCGCACAGTGGATTCGGACTAGGTTTCGAGCGATTGCTGCTTTTTGTAACAGGAATGGCAAATATTAGGGACGTTATTCCGTTCCCAAGAACACCAAAAAATTGTGAATTTTAGCAGATAAAAAACAACACAATGCTTAAGCAACGTCTACAGCAGAAGCTACTCCAGAAACTCTCGCCGCAGCAAATTCAGGTTATTAAGCTGCTGGAGATTCCTACCATGCAGCTTGAGCAAAGAATTAAGAAAGAGTTAGAAGAAAATCCAACGCTTGAGGAGGGTCAGGAAGTTAACGATGAGCAGGATCAGGAAGAGGTTTTAACAGAAGATAACGTTGACAGGGACGACGATGAGTTTACCCTTGAGGATTACATGGGCGATGACGATACACCATCGTACCGATTATCAGCAAACAACTATTCCAAGGATGATAAGCGAGAGGATATTCCATTTTCTGTTGGAACAACTTTTCACGAGCATCTCGAGAAACAGCTTGGTTTACGTGTACTTGACGAAAGAAAACTAGGGCTTGCCCAATACCTTATTGGTAACCTCGACGACGATGGCTACCTGCGACGAAAACTTTCTGCAATTGCCGACGATTTAGCCTTCTCGCTTGGCATTGAAACCAACGAGGATGAGCTTGAGCAGCTGCTATACATAATTCAGGATTTCGATCCTATTGGAGTTGGTGCCCGCGATTTACAGGAGTGCCTACTGCTTCAAATTCAGGCAAAAAACCAGAGCATTCCAGAAATTGCGCTTGCGCGTAAAATTCTAAAACACTTCTTCGAAGAGTTTACACGGAAGCACTATGATAAAATTCAGAATCGACTTAACCTTTCCGATGAAGATTTAAAGGGAGCAATCGATGAGATTTTGAAGCTAAACCCTAAGCCAGGAGGCTCATTCTACAATCCTCATAACCATGAGGCACAGCATATTGTACCCGATTTTATTCTCGATTTAAACGAAGGAGATCTTCGGTTAAGCCTAAACGCACGAAACGTTCCCGATTTGAAAATCAGCAGGGATTATTCCGAAATGATTGAATCGTACGTTGCAAACAAGCACATGGCCACAAAGCAGGATAAGGAAGCGGTTGCTTTTGTAAAGCAAAAAATCGACTCGGCCAAATGGTTCATCGATGCCATTCGACAAAGGCAGAACACCCTGCTGCTTACCATGGAGGCAATAATTGAGTACCAGCGCGCATTCTTTAACGAAGGCGATGAAACCGAACTCCGCCCCATGATACTGAAGGACATTGCCGAAGCAACAGGTTTGGACATCTCTACCATTTCCAGAGTTGTGAACAGCAAGTACATACAAACTCACTTTGGTATTTTCTCCCTAAAATTTTTCTTCAGCGAAGGAATGCAAACCGATTCGGGCGAAGAGGTTTCAACCAAAGAAATAAAAAAGATTCTGCAGGATTGCATTGAAGTTGAAGATAAACGCAAGCCTCTTACCGACGAGAAACTTATGGATATTCTCCGTGAAAAGGGTTACCCCATTGCCCGGAGAACCGTTGCCAAATATCGTGAACAGCTGGGCTTACCAGTTGCTCGTTTGAGGAAGGAGTTGTAGAAGATTAATTGAATGGTTGCACTTCAACCTTTCGACCCTTCGACGAGCTCAGGGCTCAGTGTAAAATTGGTTGACCCGCCTGCCGTCGGGCAGGTTGATTGGAGGGGCAGAATAAATTATTTTTTCATAGAGAAATTTGGCCATTCAGCGTTACAGTTTGTTTTAATCCTTGTAGTTTTATGATTTCGAAACGCCTTGCACATACCGTATCAATACTTTTTCATCCGTTGTTAATGCCAACATTGGGGTTGGCTATTGCCTTATCGGTAAATTCATATATCTCATTATTGCCTTTCGAGGCAAAAAGGCTAATCGCCATTGTGGTGGTTATTAATACTTTCGCCTTGCCAATTCTGATGATTCCTCTTTTCTATCGGTTTGGCATAATTAAAAGCATTCAAATGCACGAAAGCAGAGAACGAATTATTCCTATGAGTTTTACTCTTATTCCTTACCTTTTCACGTTCTACTTTTTAAATAAACTTCCCCTACCAAGCACAATTGCTGCTTTTATTTTGGGGGCATCGGTAGCAATTATAGTGGCGCTTATAATTTCAATATGGTGGAAAGTAAGCATTCATATGATTGGTATTGGAGGGTTAGCTGGTTTTATTTTCTCCTTATCACATCTATTTTATACCGATGTACTGTACTTTGTTGTTGTTGCGTTTTTTATATCAGGTATTGTTGCGTGGGCTAGGCTAGCACTCAATGCTCACAAACCCTCGCAGATATACACAGGCTTTGCTTTAGGTTTTTTAATAATGCTAATTACTACATTTGCTTTTTAGTAGAAAAATTCAAGGAGGCTTCATTATGAATAAAGTAGTTGCAGCGCTTATTTGTTTTTTTATTGTTGCTGGATGTTCTTCGCAAACCAAAAATGGCAATGGTATGATGCAAACTGTTAAAAACGTAGATTTAGAAAGGTACATGGGAACATGGTATGAAATTGGCCGGTTTCCACACTCTTTCGAGAAGGATTTGGTTGGGGTTACGGCAACCTATAGGCTTAAGGACAATGGTAAAGTTGAAGTGCTTAACCAGGGTTACAAAAACTCCCTCGACGGGAAGTTAAAGCGAGCCAAAGGTTTTGCAAAGGTTCCTGACCCTAATGAGCCAGGACGATTAAAAGTTTACTTTTTCTGGCCCTTTGGCGGCGATTACCTGATTCTGGATTTGGACGATGAGTACCGATGGGTTTTAGTGGGAAGCTACTCGCTTAACTACCTTTGGATTATGAGCAGAACACCTCAAATGCCACAGGAAGAGTACAACAGGTTGGTTGAGAAAGCTCGCTCGCTGGGATACGATATTTCTCGAATAGAACTAGTTGAACAGAAAAAGGAACAATAGTCTCCAAATTACTGGAAATGCGCCGCTTTACCGCGAATTATGTTTTTACAGTTACAGGGAACCCCATTCGTAACGGAATTGTTGGCGTTAACGAGAAAGGGGAAATAGTTGAAGTTATTGAACCCGGAGAGGAACAGATAGAGCTAGCTTCAATGGAGTTTCATAATGGTGTAATTGTACCAGGTTTTGTTAATACCCATTGTCATACCGAACTTTCCCATTTTAAAGGTAAAATTGATAAAGAAACAGGACTTGCTGGGTTCGTACAGCAGGTTAGAAGTTTGCGCATTGAAAACACGGAGGAGCCAGAAAATCATATTCAGCAGGCAATAGCCGACATGCATCGGCTTGGGATAGTGGCGGTTGCCGATATTTGTAATACTTCCAATAGTTTTTTTGCAAAGCAAAACTGCCCCATCCGCTTTGCCAATTTAATTGAAGTTCTTGGTCTGGAATCCGAAAAGGCCGACATAATCCTAGAGCGGGCACGCTTTCTAAAAGACATTCCAGAGCAAAAAGCATCGGATTTCTCATGCATCACTCCCCATTCAACCTACACGCTTTCCAAAGAATTATGGGAAATTCTTCAAAAGGAAATTGAAGCCAATCCGTTAGTTTCAATCCATATTGCCGAAAGCAAGCAGGAATTTGATTTTACGCTGCAGAAAAGAGGGCAGTTGGCCCAAACATTTAGCTCGTGGGGGTTTACCATAAACTCTACGCCCCAGCTTAAACCAATTGAAATTGCAATTAAGTATTTACCAAGCAGCGCCAGCATTCTTTTTGTTCACAACACATTTTTAATGGAGGAAGATGCTCGCGGGCTAACGAATCGTTTCCCCAAGTCCACGTTTGTACTTTGTCCCGAATCGAATCTTTTTATTGAAAACTCTCTCCCCGATATTGGAATGCTTCGTAGGTTGAATGCATGTATCGCTTTGGGAACCGATAGTTTGGCCTCCTCGGAAACTTTGTCGGTGTTTGAGCAGATGCAAATTATTTCTGAATATTTCCCTGAAATTCCATTTGTTGAAATTTTGAGTTGGGCAACTCAAAACGGAGCAAAAGCGCTTGGCTTTTTCAATGAGTTGGGGAGCATTGAGGTGGGAAAAACACCCGGACTAAATCTTATCACTGCTTTCGATTTTTCCAGCATGAAACCTTCGGTTTGCAGCAGGGTGAAGAGGTTGGTTTAGCAGAAAGTTTTTTCTGAGAAAAATCGTACAAACTTTTTACCTTTGATGCTTATTACGCAAAAAACATGGCAACATTTCTTTTCGATGAAATAATTTTCGGCCCGGTTCGAAGCCGAAGGCTCGGTGTATCGCTGGGAGTAAACTTACTTCCCACCGATTCAAAAATTTGCAGCTTCGATTGCATTTACTGTGAGTGCGGATGGACACAAAGCGCTTCCAGCTCAAAACTTCCAACCCGCAATGAAGTGAAAATGAGCATGCAGCAGCGACTTGAAACCATGAAAAGTAACGGCGAAGAGCTCGACGTAATTACCTTTGCGGGTAATGGCGAACCAACACTTCACCCCGATTTTGCAGGAATTATTGACGATACAATATCTATCAGAAATCAATACTTTCCCAATGCACGCATTGCGGTTCTCTCCAACTCAACAATGCTGCATAAGAAGGATGTGGTTAGCGCTCTTAAACGGATTGAACAGAATATTCTAAAGCTCGATTCTGGGTTTAACGAAACATTCAACCTACTTAACCAGCCAAAGAAACCCATTACCGTTGAGCAGGTTATTGAGCATTTGAAACAGTTCGAAGGAAACTTTACGCTTCAAACCCTCTTTGTGAGAGGAATTTACAAGGGGCAAGAGGTTGATAATGCAACTCCAAGGGAGATTGAAAAGTGGCTGAAAATTGTGAAGGAGCTTAAACCCAAGGAGGTTATGGTTTACACCATTGCCCGCTCAACACCGGTTGATACGCTGATAAAAGTGCCCCACGCTGAGCTCGAGAAAATTGCGCTACGAGTTCAAGCGCTGGGAATTCCTGTTCAAGTCTCGGGTTAATATGAATATTAATGGAAATGAACGGGTGCTGGTTTGTCCGCTAGGTTGGGGACTTGGTCACGCAAGCCGTATGATTCCTGTTATAAACTTCTTGCTTCGCAAGGGTTGTACGGTACTTGTTGCTGGCGATGTGACTAGTAATACGTTTATAAAAAGCAGGTTACCAAACCTTGAGTACCTTCCTTTTCCTTCCATTTCTGTTAAGCTAGCATCTTCAAGGTTTCAGGTTTTTCAGCTTGCAAAAATTGCGATTAAAGTTCTTTTAAGAACTGTTTCTGAGCAGAAGCAATTGTCGCATCTCATTGTAAAACACAACATTAATCTAGTAATATCTGATAACCGGTATGGTTTGTACTCCAGCGAAATTCCTTCAATTCTGGTAACCCATCAGCTTAGCCCAATTTTTCCAAAACCTTTCGGATTTATGCAGCGAGTTGGTGAACGTTACATCAGAAAACATAGCGAGCGCTTCACTGAATGCTGGATTCCCGATTGTCCAAGCGGATTCTCTTTCTCTGGCCGTCTTTCGCAACCTAAAAGGTTGCCAAAAAATGTTGTACGAGTTGGGCTACTTTCAAGGTTCTCCGATATGCAAAATGTTGAGGCCGATACCACGTGGGATTTGGTTGCCATGGTGTCTGGCCCCGAGCCACATAGAACCATTTTTGAGCAGCAAATAGTTAAACTGTCGGTTCGAGAAAAATTAAAAACATTAATACTAACAGGACAACCTTTAAGCAATAGCAAGTTTCAATTGAATGAATTTGTTACCATTGAACCCAACCCTAACGACTTGAGCATGGCGAGGGTTTTACTTGGAGCCAAATATTTAATTTGTCGTGCAGGTTACAGTACCATAATGGATTTGGTTGCACTGAATCGAACCGCAATTCTGGTTCCAACACCCGGTCAAACAGAACAAGAGTATCTTGCAAAGCACCTGAATGATAAAAAATTGTTTTCAACTTGCCATCAAAAAAACATTTCAAAAGTAAACTTAGCAACTATAAATGAGCGTGAGATAACTATTACTAAAAACCGTTTCTTTCCGATAACAAATTATTAGATAAACTTTATTGTGAGGTAAACCAAATGATTTGTTAAATTTGGTGTAATAAACCCTAAGAAAATGAGTAGGAGCAGATCACGCAGATTAGCCCTTATTTTATTGGATTTAGTTTTAATTGCAGCAGCCTTTAGTATAACGGGTTGGATTAAAACGGGTCCCATAATAGGCTACTTCAGAAGCTACTCCATTTCGCTTTTAATATACTCATCAATATGGGTAGTTTCTTCACTATTTTTTGAGAAGTACTCGCCCCAAGGGAAGGACTTTGCACCATTTGCACGAAAAATATTATATAGCAACACAGTTTCCTTGGCTTTGGCTACATGGTTAATGTACCTATTTCTTACCTACAACTTTTCGCGGTTGGTGGTTTTTGGAACTACAGGCTTTACAACACTTTTCGAGTTTATTGTTTTTGGTTCGTGGTTTTTGTTTAAGCAAAGTCACGAAATAAGTGATGAACCTTCTTCAGCAAAGAAGGGAAAGGAGCTTCTTGACATTTTAGTTAAAGTAGAAACCGATGAACCCGTAAACCCTGCCCGACAAAAGGCCGTTAAGCAGGCAATTATTAACGAGTTGGGCGAGGAGGTTTACAGCTACTTTAAACGGAATCTCAACCTTGCGGTTGAGTCAACGCTAATTGTTTCAACTACCACTAAGTTCAATATCGATAACCAGCTGAATAATTTTTTTAAAACAATCATTAACCTAAAAAGAGTTAACGATATAAGGTGGATTAACAAGTTTTTTGAATCGGTAAATGGCAAGCTGCCTAAAGGAGGTATTTTTGTTTGCATGGCCGAAACAAAGGATTTACGAAAGAAACGAATACTGAATAAATATCCACCAGTTATTAACTACATTTTCTATACATTCGATTATATACTCAAGCGGGTTTTCCCAAAATTTGCCCTAACAAAAAGCATTTACTTCCTGTTAACTCGTGGTGAGAACCGAGTGCTTAGCCGTGCTGAAGTTCTTGGACGTATCTATTCGTGCGGTTTTGAAGTGCTCGATGAAAGGTTTATTGACAAGCATTTCTTTGTGATTGCGGTTAAGGTAAAAAACCCTGCGTTCGACTTGGAGGCTACCTATGGCCCGCTGGTTAAACTGAAACGAATAGGGAAGGGTGGGGAAATAATTAAGGTTTACAAGATGCGAACCATGCATCCGTATGCCGAGTATATTCAGGATTACGTTTACAAGAAGCACGATTTACAGGCAGGAGGAAAATTTAAGGACGATTTTAGAATTTCAACCGTTGGCAGGCTCATGCGGAAACTTTGGATTGATGAGCTTCCAATGATTTTCAACTTTCTGAAGGGCGACATGAAAATTGTGGGCGTTCGCCCGCTTAGCAACCACTATTTTAGCCTTTACACAAAGGAGCACCAGGAGCGAAGAATAAAGTACAAACCAGGTTTAATCCCTCCATTTTACGTTGATAATCCCAAAACGTTGGAGGAGATTCAGGCTTCGGAACAAAAATATTTCAATTTGTACGATAAACATCCGTTGTTGACGGATTTCCGCTACTTCTTTATTGCTTTTTACAATATTGTTTTCAGGCACTACCGGAGTGGTTAACCCTAAATATTCTTTTCGAGTTCGCTCAGGAGTTCACTAATTTCTCGAACCAACGAGCTAATTTCAGTTTCAACCCTTTTTAGTTTCACCTTATCTTCAAGGTTCTCGAAGTATAAATCGTTGGCAACTTTAAGTTGTTTAATTAGCGAGTTAGCCGATTCAACTCTACGCTTTTGGGTCTCACTAATATTTTGTGAATTAATAGATGAAACCTGAAACTCGAAGATGGCAATAAAAATATTTGTTTGTCGAACCATTTCATTCTCTGCGCTAAAAGCATCATTAAGGTTCTCCTTCCTCTCTTCCTTGGTTTTTTGTTCCTTATAGGATTTTTTGCATAAATCGGGCTTTAGGCTACATATTAAATCGAGTGTTGCTTGTGCTTGCTGCTTTGTTGTAACTAGTTTTGAGTTAAGGTTCTCAACAATTGAAAGTTCACGTTGCGACACGTCTATTCGTGTTAGTTCCTGAAGATTTTTTACATCTCTTTCTGCTTCCAGCACTTTCTCTGTAAGGTAAACCTGTGTTTCCGATTCGGTGTTTTCGCGAAAAGTTAGGGTTATGTTATCTCGAATCAGTTGAATTTGCTCAAGGCGTTCAAAAATCCAGGGTTGAATTGCAGTCACAAAGCTATCGCGGGTAGCCAGCGCATTGTTTTTCTCAAACGCTTCGTAACGAGCATTATATGAGTTAATTGCGTCAAAGCCTTTTTGCCTGCATAGTTCGCAGGCTGTGTTCCGAAGCAAGTTTCGCAGCTTGTCGGTAGCGTTCTTGTTTTTGCCGTTTGGAATGGTGTTGTTGAGTTCGTTAACGGTTCCCTCGTAGGTGTTTGTAAACAGCCTCAGTTCTAGCTTCTCGGTGTTTATTTTTATAAGTTCACCTTCAATGCTTTGGGCGGTATGGTGTGGTTTAAAAACATCGGCAAACCTAAGGGCAGCAATGGTTGCTTCAAGTTCCTGGTTATTTTTTGGAGTAATCTGGTTCTCTAGGTCAATTATTACGTTAACCAAACTTTTTACTCCCTTAAGGTTATGATCCTCGTCGAGGTATTGCGATGCGTAATTCATTATCGATTCATACTCGTTTCGAAAAACGCTTTGGTAGGTGCTGTTGCCTTTGTACTTCTCCTTTATTTCAATGAAAGTTTTGTGAAGCTGACGGTAGTACTGAGTTAGTTTGAAGAGTCCGCCCGAGATTGCTTCGGTATTTCCGGTTCGGTAGTTGAGGCTGTATACCTCAAGGTGATTTTTAAGATGAGCGAAAACAGTGATGAAATTTATAAAATCCTTTTCCTGTCGGTATGTTTCTACGTTTATTAACCCTGCTTTAAAATCGGTTTCAATTTTAATTTTTCGCTTCTCAATGTTGGCAAAGTTTACCTCATCGCCAGAAACTTGCTCCATTTTGTATAACGATTTGTAGTTTGCCACCACAATTAACGGGTACGACTGATAGTTGACAAGTTTTGCTAGAAGTTGCCGGTTAATTTCTGGGTTGTC
Source organism: uncultured Rikenellaceae bacterium (assembly GCA_964563065.1). Taxonomy (GTDB): domain Bacteria; phylum Bacteroidota; class Bacteroidia; order Bacteroidales; family Tenuifilaceae; genus DAOSWM01. Next base: position 10,493 of record CAZLXF010000001.1, read on the forward strand.
AACTGTGTCAAGCAGGTTTTCCAGCGGTTTAGTATCGATTAAAACGGGAACACTGTTGTTTGTTAGCAAAGCGTAAACTCGAATTGAGTGTAGGCGTGTATCGAAATTTTTTTGTTCGAATAAGCGAATGGTTGAGCTGAACCGGTATTCCTTCTTTTTGGTGTTGGACTCGATGAAGTTTCCAAATTCGCCAATTATGCCCAGCAGGGCATTGGTGGGCGTTTGAATTTTCGATAAGTTTTGCAGCTGCGAGGCAACAAGCCCCAAAATCTGGTCCCTATCGTTGTTGGTTATAGCCCTAACCTTTATTTCGGCATCAATAAAATCGCTGGCCGAATACAGTGGAAGATTATCAATGAGCCGAACGTAGTCGATATTATCGCTTACGAAGGTTCGATACTTTTCATCTTTATCCCTGGAAATTTGGAAGTTATAGAGTGGATAGGTAACATCGTTATCGCCAAAAAACTTTACATTTTTTAATCTGGCCGTAATAAAAAGGTACTCAAGGTATTCCTCTGAAAGTGAACTTTTCCTTCGAAACAGGCCTCCCTTGTTCTCGTTGCCTTCCCGCACAAAATCGAGCTCGTTTATTAGGGTGCTAAACTTTTCGCCATTGAAAAGGTAAATATCGGTTGAAAGGTACTGCCATTCGCCCGAGAAATGGTAGCTAACCGTATCGGAAAAAATAAGCGAAGGCTCAATGTCGCGTTGAGCCAGCGAACTCAGGCTAAAAAAGGTTACAACTAATAATAATTTAATACGAGTAGAAATCATTGTTGAATTTTCAAGGTTACACTTCTCTTTGGTAAGGGACAACTTCCTTGGTTTGGTCGAACATGTAACGGTAAGTAGCATGCACTTTTTTTACTTTGCCACCAATTTGTTCTGCAACCTTACACATTGGTGAGTTGAACTCACCAATCCAGTTTAGCTCCAGCTCGGTGTAAGGGAAATCCTTTTGCAATGCCCACTTCGAGAATGCTTCAACCATGGCAGCATCAATTCCATGTCCCTGATGCTCTGGAACTATACCAAAAATTAGGCCAATTGCTTTTTTGCAAACCTTCCTTACCTTAAGAAGGTAGAGAAGTTTCAGCTTAGCAAAAACATTGAATTTTCCGTTTAAGTATTTGACAACCTGATTCAAATCGGGAATCATTACGAAGAATCCAATGGGTTCGTTGTTGTGGTATGCGAAGTAAACCAAACGCTCGTCGAGTATGGGTTTAAAAGTTTTTAGCAGTGCAAGTGCGTGTGTCTTCGATATTTTTTTAACTCCGCTAAATTGCCCCCAGGCGCTGTTGTAAACAATCCTAAAATCGTCGGCAAATTTCTCAAGGTTTCTTTTACTAATATTGGTTATCCTATACGCTGGGTTACTTGCAACACGCTTTGCCTTTTCCCAAATTATGGGGTCAACATTTTCAGAGTTAATGTACCGGTGGTAGGTAAGCTGCCTGAAGAATAGTTTAAACCCAAAGTTTTCAAAAAGGTTTTTGTAGTAGGATAAATGGTAGTCCATGCAGTAGTTTGGTTCGAAATCGCCTTCCACCAGAAGGCCCCACCAGCGGTCGCGGTCGCCAAAATTTATTGGCCCGTCCATTGCTTCCATGCCCCGCGAAGCGAGCCATTCAATACTTTTTGAGAACAGAAAATTGGCAGCTTCCTGAGAGTTAATGCACTCAAAGAAACCGATTCCTCCTGTTTGTTGGGTGTTGTTTTTTGCTATCGTATAATCAATAAAGGCGGCAATTCTTCCTACTGTTTCGCCCTGGTTGTCAACTAAAACCCACCTAATGGCTTCGCCATTTTTAAAGTATTTATTCTTTTTGGGGTCGAAGATTGTTTCAATATCGGGGTTGAGAGGACGAATCCAGTTTGGGTTGTTCCGGTAAAGTTTTACAGGAAGTTGAAGGAACTCCTTTCGAGTTTTCCTGCACCTTACTTCAACAATACGGTACATACTTTTTGCTTTTTACATTATTAGGGCCAATCCAGAGAAACTCACAATTTCTGAGTTTTCAATTCGTGGTCGGGCGTAAACGTTAACGGTTCTTATTTTTTTGTTGGCATCAAAAATTGATAGCTTAACGGCTTCAAGTTCAGCCGAAGAGGTGGCCATGCTCCGGATTGTTTCGAGCCTTTCAATTTCTTCTTCTGGGAAGAAGCCCCTTAAATGAATTCCACTCGCAACCTGTTGCTTTGTGATACCAAGGAAAGAGCAACCGGTTTGGTTAATGAATATTATGGTTCCATCAATGGAAACTTCAAAGATTATTTGTGGAAGCTTCTCGGTTAGCTCGCGGTAGCGTAGCTCATTCTGTTTATAATGCTTTTGAGATATTTCGCGTTCGAAGGCAAACGAAATAATGTTTGATATTGATTTAAGTAATTCGAGTTCGGGTTTTTCCCAGGTTCTTTGGTGGTTGCATTCATCAAAACCTATGTAACCGTGAAGTTTGCCTCCAACGTAAAGCGGAAAAATTAGGAACGATTGAATTCCTTGTTCAACCATCATTTCGGCAAAGCCTTCGGGCAATTCCTCGCTCAAGTTACTAGAAGTAAGGAAATCCTTCCCAGCCGACCAGTCGAGAATAATATCGAGAGGAACCTCCTGAAGATTCTGAATTTGAGGTTCAATGTTTTGGTTGCACCACTCGTAGGTATTTACAGTGTAGGTTTGGTCGGCACTATTCTCAAAAATATAAACCCGGCTAACGTTTGTAAAGTGACCGAGAAGCTTAAGTACCTCGCTATTTTTTTCGGCAAAGGGTTTGTTGGTGTTAAGTATAATTGAAACATCCGAGATAAGCTCGTGCTGAGCAATGTTTTTTAGGAGTTCATCCTTCCTTTGGCGGAGCTCGTTTTCGGTATTTTTTTGGCGCGTAATGTCGGAAATGGTGCCGCTAGCACGAATGGTTTTTCCATGCTCGTCCTTTATCACTCGTATTTTTGAAAGAATCCAAATGTAAGTCCCATCCTTTTTCTGCGCTCGAATTTCCATTTCGTGGGAACCTCCCGAAAACAGGAGTTTGTTAATACACTGATTGGCTTGCTCGTAATCATCGGGATGGATTCTGTTTTTCCAGTTGCTATTTGTTGGTTCCTTTTCAAAAGGCATGAAGCCTAGAATGGTAAACGCCATGGGCGATATGTAAACTTCGTTGGTTAAAAAGTCGATATCCCAAATTCCAAGATGGCCAGCGGAAAGAGCTAGCTTTAATCGCTCTTCGCTCTTTTCGATTCGTTTCTGAGCGAGTCTGGTTTCGGTAATGTCCTTTACGGTAATGGCAATTTTTTTCCCATTACCAGTTTTAATGGTAAAAATTATAAGCTGTAGGAGAAGCTCCTTGCCTTCAGCAATTTTTAGTGAAATTTCTTGAAGTTTTCCGTCGTACGGATTGGTTTCGGAGCGTGAAATACTTGAGAAAATGGAGCTTAAGGTTGAAATGAAGGGAACCGCTTCGGGTGCATTATTTTGGTTCACGTTCCAAAGGTACTTTCCCAGTATTTGTTCCGAGTTGATTCGGGTAATGCGTTCTATTTCAGGGTTCCATTCTTTCACTACTCCCATTTCATCAATAATGGCCAAGCCATCGAGCGAATTTTCAATGAAACCTTTAAGCGTATCTTGGTACTTATCCCGTTCTACTGCGCTTCGTTTTTTCTCGTCAACATTTATGTGCAACGATACTATACGTAAAGGCTTTGCGTTGTTGTCCCACTCAACAACCTGACCTGTGGCAAGTAGCCATACGAAGTTTCCTTCAGCATCTTTAATTTGGTAATCCCACCAAATAGAAGATTTTTCTCCGTCAATAATTTCCTTCTCAAGTTTTTTGTAATCTTCAAGCGAATCGGGGTGAAGCTGATTGAGCCAGCTGTCATGAGTATTTTCAATCATTTCTGGGGAGAAACCCAGCATGCCAAAAAACTCGGGACTAATGTAAAGTTTATCGGTTTTTATGTTGTAGTCCCAAATTCCACTATTGGTAGCCTTGAGTACCAAGGCAATTCTAGTTATATCACCTAACGAGCCTTCTTCTAACTGTTTTTTACTGGCCACATCGTGCAGCGATAAAAGTATTGAAGCTTTCCCTTTCCAAAAGCACCTAAAAAATTCTGGGCTATACCACTTTTCGCTTCCATTCTTGCACCTGAATTTTAAAAGCAATGGTTCCTGCTGTTTTTTTCGAAGGCTAACAGCCATCGAAATATAATTTTTAATTTGAACAGGTTGATTCGAAGTAAATACTTCATCAATTTGCTTATCCTTAAGTTCATTGATTGAGTATCCAAGAATTTTTATTGTATTTTGATTAGAGTAGGTAATTCTGCCATCGGAAACTATTAGTAACAGCTTGGGGCTTGAGTCAATAATGTTTTTAAGGAGCAAATCAAGCGCTTTCTCATTCTCTTGGATAAGGTAAGATAGTTTCTGTACTTTTTCAATCTGTTTTTTTTCCAGCTGCATGTTACTTCTAGGTTTATAAGAACAAGAATAAACATTTTATGCAAACATATTAATATATTATTTTATTTTTGTCCATTCGTGTTATTTTTTGAAAACGATTTCAGCATTTGTTATGACGGAAGGCGAAAGGTTAAAGGAAATTCGGAAAGTTTTAGGTTTAACTCAGCGAGAGCTTAGCGAGACCCTTGAAATAAAGCAGGGCTCATATTCCGATGTTGAACGGGGGAAAGCAGGCATTAGCTCTTTGCTATTAAAAAATTTAATCAAGAAGTTTCGGGTTAACCCTCTTTGGCTATGCGAAGGCGAGGGAAAAATGTTTATCAGCTTAAACGATACTTCCATTATTGAAGCAGAAAAAGCTGAAGCGAGGTTGGCTTCTGACCAGAACGACCCTGAAGCCAGAAAGAAGAATTCTCTTGTTTCTGAAATTGAAAGCCAGATAGAACAAATTGAAAGGCAGCAGCAATATATTGACAACTTAAATTCTTTGGTTCAGAACTTAAGGAAAGAGTAGAGCTCTATAACGCATCCCTTTCTTTTAGCAGCTTTTCGGCAATAAGCAGGTCGGTTGGGGTCGTAATTTTAATATTCTCCCTATTCCCTTCAACAAGGTTAATTGTTTCTCCATTTGCCTCGGCAACCGAGGCATCATCGGTGTAGGTTGCTTTAAATTCGGTTTGGTAGTAGCGTTTAATTGCTTCAATACTAAAAACCTGAGGGGTTTGTACCAGCCATAAATTATCCCTATTCTCCACTCTGTTACTTTCGGGCGTTCCAATGCGTACGCTTTCATTGGGCCGAATTGCAGGCACAGCATTTCCCTTTAACATTGCAACTTCAAAGCATTTCTCAATGGTTTCTGTGTTTACAAGAGGTCGAACCCCATCGTGAATGGCAATAAGTCCTTCATCGTTAATAGTTTCAAGCCCGTTTTTAACCGAGTGGAAACGGGTTTCTCCTCCTGCAACTAGCAGGTGGGGAACAGAGAAACTGTGTTTTTTGCAAAGAGTTTCCCACGTTTCAAATTCGTTATTTGGCAGAGCCAGAACAATTTGCAGGGGCGGATTAATACTATTGAAGAGTTTAAGTGTATGCATTAGAACAGGTAGACCGTTTAGCAAAAGAAATTGCTTTGGAACATGGGCGTTCATTCGCAATCCCGAACCTCCAGCAACAATAAGTGCAACCCTTTTGAACACCATTTTGCTTACTCTTCTAGTTTTTCAAAAATAGTTTTCCTTTGGAAAAGGAGGAGGTAAAAAACGCCTGTGGTAATTGCCGAGTCGGCAATGTTGAAAACAGGCCTGAAGAATTCAAACGATTTTCCACCTAGCCAAGGAATCCAACTTGGCCATGTAGTCTTAATTATTGGAAAGTATAGCATATCTACCACTCTCCCGTGAAGGAAGCTGGCGTATCCACCTTCGGTTGGGAAAATAGTAGCGGGTTCAAAGTACGATTCGCTGAAAATCATTCCATAGAATGCGCTATCAATAACATTTCCAATGGCACCAGCTAAAACGAGGGTAATACCAATTACAACTCCTGTGGGCATTTTTTTCCGAATGAGCCAGGCTAGGTAGAAGCAAATTAGCACGATTGCGGCAATGCGGAAAAGGCTAAGCGCTAACTTCCCGTAGGTTCCCCAAATTTCCATGCCGAAAGCCATTCCAACATTTTCGGTGAAATGAATTTTAAACCAATTCCCTAAAACATTGAACTCCTCACCAAGCCTCATGTGGGTTTTAATCCATAGTTTACTGGCCTGATCGACAATTAGGATAAGGCTAATAAGAATAATCGATTTACCTCGCAACGATAGTTTCATACTTACATCAATAAAATTAGCTTGTAAAGCTATAAAAAAAAAGAGAAGTGACATATAGCATTGTCACTTCTCAAAGTATTTTTGGGGATTACTTACTTCTGATTGTTTTTAGCATCGATGCTAAGGGTAGCGTGGGGAACTGCCCTGAGCCTTTCTTTATCGATAAGTTTACCAGTTTCCCTGCACAAACCGTAGGTTTTGTTCTCAATGCGAACAAGTGCCGCCTCGAGGTGCTGAATGAACTTTATTTGGCGTTGCGCCAATTTTCCGGCCTCTTCCTTCGACAGGGTTGCAGCACCCTCCTCAAGCACCTTGAATGTAGGCGATGTGTCCTGCGTATCGTTACTTTCGCTCATGGTAATGGCGCTCTTCAGGATATCGTAGTCATTCCGTGCCTTCTCGAGTTTATGTAGAATAATTTCCTTGAACTCTACTAACTCCTCATCTGAATATCTTGTTTTTTCTGCCATGACTAAAAATTTTTCTAAATATAAGTAAAAAAACGATTAATACAACTCTATAAAACAATCTTTTCAACTTTTATAGATGTAATTAAATCAGTATCAATTTCAACGTTTGCTGATGTTCCACAGGGCATTGAGCTAACCATGCAAATTTCTTGCGCAAGCGTTTGGCTTGCAATGTATTCCTTGTGGTTTTCAATGGCTAATTCCAGCGCATCATGCTTGAGTATACTGATTTTAATTTTATCGGTTACATCAAAGCCTGCATCTTTTCGCATATTCTGGATGCGATTGATGAGTTCGCGCGCTAAACCTTCCTGCTTAAGTTCCTCTGTTAGTGTTATGTCAAGAGCAATGGTAAAGCGGCCCTCGTTGGCTACAAGCCAACCCGGAATATCTTCGGAAATAATCTCTACGTCGTTGAGCGTAATTTCTGAAGGAGAACCATTTATGTTTATGTTGAAGGTTCCCTCGCGTTCAATTTGGGCAATCTGTTCCTGACTCATTCCAGCAATGGCAGCTGAAACTTCCTTCATGGATTTGCCAAAACGTGGCCCGAGGGTTTTGAAGTTAGGTTTAATCTTTTTTACAAGAATTCCTGTGGAATCGTCGAGATATTCCAGCTCCTTAACGTTCACCTCTGTTAGTATTAAATTTTCAACTCCTTGCAGTTGGCGGCGGAATTCTTCGTTCAATACGGGAACCATCATTTTGCTGAGAGGTTGACGAACTTTAATGCTAACTTTCCTTCGCAAACCCAGCACCATCGACGAAAGGCTTTGTGCAATATCCATTCTTTGCTCCAAATCCTTATCAATTTGCTCGGGAATATACTTTGGGAAATTGGTTAAGTGAACGCTTTCATTTTTCAGCCTTCCTGTAGTTGAGTTCAGGTCAATAAAAAGTTTGTCGCTATAGAACGGAATTATTGGCGCAGCCAACATGGCAACGGTTTCGAGGCAGCGGTATAGGGTTTGGTATGCGGCAATTTTGTCGGTATTGTAGCTTCCACCCCAGAAACGCTTGCGGTTCAACCTTACGTACCAGTTGCTAAGATTTTCGGTTACAAAATCCTGAATTGCTCGTCCGGCGCGGGTTGGTTCGAAGTTGTTATAGGCATCCTCAACTTCAGCAATGAGGGAGTTAAGGAGCGAAATTATCCAACGGTCAATTTCTGGCCGCTCGTTCATTGGAACCTCGGGTTCACTGTATGTAAACCCATCAACATTTGCGTAAAGCGCAAAGAAAGAGTATGTATTATAAAGTGTTCCGAAGAATTTGCGTTTCACCTCATCAACTCCTTCCATGTCGAATTTAAGGTTATCCCAGGGTTGAGCGTTGGTTATCATGTACCAGCGCAGCGGGTCGGAGCCATGCTTCTCGATGGATTCAAATGGATCAACAGCATTTCCAAGTCGCTTGCTCATTTTGTTTCCGTTCTTGTCGAGAACCAAACCGTTGGAGATAATATTTTTGAAAGCAACCGAGTCGAACAACATGGTAGATAGTGCGTGTAGCGTGAAAAACCAACCACGGGTTTGATCAACTCCCTCGGCAATGAAATCGGCAGGGAAATCCTCGCTGAAAGTTTCTTTATTCTCAAACGGATAGTGGATTTGTGCGTAGGGCATGGCTCCTGAATCGAACCAAACATCAATTAGGTCGGTTTCACGAAACATTTTTTTCCCAGCTGGGGAAACCAGAACAATATTGTCAACAAAAGGTCGATGCAGATCGATAGTGTTATAGTTGTCCTCGGTGAAGGTGCCAACTTCAAATTTATCCAGAGGATTTTCTTTCATAACACCAGCCTTAAAGGCTTTCTCGCATTCTGTTTTTAGCTCCTCAACCGAACCAATGCAAATCATTTCGCTTCTGTCCTCGGTAACCCAAATTGGAAGCGGAGTTCCCCAGAAACGGGAACGCGACAGGTTCCAGTCGAGCAGGTTTTCGAGCCATTTCCCGAAACGCCCAGTTCCTGTGCTTGCAGGTTTCCAGTTTATGGTTTCGTTCAGTTCCATCATGCGCTCTTTCAGAGCAGTTGTACGAATAAACCAGCTGTCGAGCGGATAGTAGAGAACAGGTTTATCGGTTCGCCAGCAGTGTGGGTAGTTGTGGGTGTGCTTCTCAATACGGAAAGCTTTGTTCTCCATTTTTAGCCAAACGCACAGGTCAACATCCAGAGAAGTTCCATCGGTAGGAGGATTGGGATCGTAGTCGTTTTTAACGAAACGACCAGCAAACTCCTTGTAAAAATCAACGTTTACGTTGCTAACCACAAACTCTTCGCTGAGGTCTTCAATGGCGTAGAATTTACCAGTTCTATCAACCATGGGCTCAGGGTTTTTAAGCTTATCACGAAGAATAAGCGGAGAAATTCCCGATGCTTTGGCAACCCTGTCGTCGTCGGCACCAAAAGTTGGAGCAATGTGCACAACGCCAGTTCCATCCTCGGTGGTAACGTAATCGCCAAGAATTACACGGAAAGCATCGCCCTCGGGCTTAACCCATGGGAAAAGTTGCTCGTAGCGAATATCTACAAGGTTGGTTCCTTTGAATTCGGCCACAACCTTAAACGGAATTTTCTTATCACCAGGCTTGTAGTCTTCAAAAGGAATGCTGGCATTTTCGGGGTTGAAGTAAACATTCTGCAAATCCTTTGCAAGAACTACCGAAACAGGGTTGCCGCTGTATGGATTATACGTTTGTACCTGTACGTACTGAATTTTTGGCCCAACGGCCAAAGCTGTGTTGGATGGGAGCGTCCATGGAGTTGTGGTCCATGCTAAAACGTAAACCTCGGAGTTGGAATTTTTATAAAGGAAATCCGATTTTTCATCGCGAATCAGTTTGAACTGAGCCACAACGGTTGTATCCTTCACATCGCGGTAACAACCGGGCTGGTTTAGCTCGTGGGTGCTTAGTCCGGTTCCTGCTGCGGGCGAGAATGGCTGAATTGTTTTTCCTTTGTAAAGCAACCCCTTGTTGTAGAGTTGTTTTAGAAGATACCAAAGCGTTTCGATGTAACGATTATCGTATGTAATGTACGGATCGTTCATGTCAACCCAGTAACCCATTTTGTGGGTTAAATCCTCCCACAAGTCGGTGTACTTCATTACCTCAATGCGACACTTCTGGTTGTACTCTTCAATGGAAATTTTTTTCCCAATATCCTCCTTGGTAATTCCAAGCATCTTTTCCACGCCCAGTTCAACAGGTAATCCGTGAGTATCCCAACCCGCTTTTCGGTGAACCTGAAAACCCTGCTGGGTTTTATATCTACAAAAAATGTCCTTAATGGTTCTGGCCATAACATGGTGAATACCAGGCATTCCGTTGGCCGAAGGTGGCCCTTCGTAGAAAACGAAAGCTGGCTGTCCCTCACGAATATGTAAACTCTTTTCGAACGTGCTGTTTTTCTCCCAGGCTTCAAGCATATCCTTGTTCACCTGCGACAAATCTAATCCCTTGTACTCCTTAAACTTGGTTTCCATTGAAAATATGATAAAATTTCTTTTTAAAAAACTTACAAAGATAGGTTACAAGATGATAAAAACAAATGCTTTTCAATTATGGTTTCTGCATTTTGGAAGTTTAAAATCTTGTGGTAACTTGTGCTTCAATTCAAACGTTTTGCTATGTTTTGGAAAAACCATTGGAAATCGATTGTTTGGGCAGCATTCATTATGTTTGTTTGCGCAATTCCGAGCGATCAGGTATCGAAAGTTTCGTTACTAAAAATCCCTCATCTCGATAAAGTTATTCATTTCATTCTTTACTTTGTTTTTGCGCTGCTTATAATTTCTGGGAATAATGCGTTGAGAGAGAAGCGAGATGTTACTGTGAATGCAATTATTTGGGCTGCTGCCATTACGCTTTCCTACGGAATTGCTGTAGAAATTTTACAGCATTTCATTTTTACAACCCGAAGCGCAGAGTTCTGGGATATTGTAGCAAATATTTTTGGATTTCTAGCTGCCGCATTTGCGTACCGGCCTGCCAACCGCATTACCGATGGCTACCTATAGGGATGTTGAATATCCAACTAAGAATGTTAAAAGTAGAATCTCGATAGTAGAATAAATCTTACATTGCATTAGCTGGCAATTCCTCATTTTTTTACCTTTACTACTACGAGTGATTAATTTCTGGGAAGAATGAAGCTGAAGATTCTTTTTTCTGGGTTTCTTTTTTTTCTGTGCTTGCTGGTGGCGCACTCATTGAGCTTTGCTCAAGCTGATAGCTTAAATTTATTCCTTATACACTACAGAATAGAGAAGTTAGGTGGAGACAAAATTTCTGGGAATAACCAGCATCATGTTGTAGGGAAAACATTAAATCAACCATTTGTAACCAGAGTAATAGACACTTTAGGGAATCCCGTTCCTGATGTTAGGGTTTACTTCGAGATTGTTCAAACTCCCGAAAAATCAGAAGGCTACAGAATTGACCCACGTCATGAAAAAACCGATAGCCTAGGAATTGCAAAATGTTTCCTTACGCTGGGCGATATTGATGGCGAGTATCAGGTTGGTGCAAAAATTCGAACCGATCATTTGGAGTCGTTCGAGCTATTCACTGTACATGCCAAGAAAGAGAATTGGGTTACCATGCTAGTAGTTGGTTTACTGGGCGGACTGGCGCTGTTTCTTATGGGAATAAACATGATGAGTTCCGGGTTTAAGCATAGTGCCGGTCAACGAATTCGGACAATACTAGGAAAACTTTCGAAAAACAGAATTACTGCTACCGGTTTTGGGGCATTCATAACTATGGTAACCCAAAGCAGTAGCGCCACAACGGTCATGCTGGTTGGTTTTGTACAGTCGGGGTTACTAAAGTTTCCTCAAACCATTGGGATGATTTTTGGTGCAGCCATTGGTACTACATTAACGGTACAGCTGATCTCCTTCAATATTGCAGATTACTCGCTGCTAATCATTGCTTTTGGTTTTGTAATGATGACCTTTATTAAACGTGAAGGTGTGAAATTTTTTGGTGAAGCAATTCTTGGTTTTGGTATTCTATTTTTTGGGATGCATTTAATGAGTCAGGCCATGTACCCGCTCCGAACGTTCGAACCGTTTATCGATTTGCTGGGTAACCTGAAAATTCCCATTCTGGGAATAATTGCTGGAACGGTATTTACTGCTTTGATTCAGAGCAGCGCTGCGTTTGTTGGAATAATGCTAACATTGGCTTCTCAGGGGCTTCTTTCGCTCGAAGCGTCAATTCCGCTAATTCTGGGAGCCAACCTTGGAACTTCAATTACCGGAATTATTGCTGGAATTAATGCTAACCGAGATGCCAAGAAGGTTGCAATGGCCTACACAGTTTTTAAGCTAATCGGAATTTTAATGCTTGTATGGATTATTAACCCTTTTGTTGATTTGGTTAGGCTTGTAACTCCCGACCAATTTTCATTAAGTTCACAAAGCATTCCTGTAAATATTCCTCGACAAATTGCCAACGCACATACCATTTTTAATGTTTTAATTACATTGGTAATGTTACCTTTTACTGGAATATTTGCAAGGCTAATTGACTGGGTAGTTCCAAGGGCTAAACAGGAAAAACCAAGGTTTCAAGTTAAATTCCTCGACAAAAACCTACTCAGCACTCCTGAGGTTGCCTTAAAACTTGCAAAGCAGGAAGTGGTAAGGATGTTCGAAATTGTTCAGGAGATGGCTGATGATATGCTGGTTCCTTTTGTTTCGAAGGATAGAACTCCGCTAAGACGTATTGACCAAATGGAAGAGAAGGTTGATTTTTTAAGCGACCAAATAAACGCATACTTGCTCAGTCTTACAAGGCAGGATGTAACGGAGCAGAGTATACAGGAAGCATTTCAAATTATGTACGCGGTAAAGGAGCTGGAGCAAATTGCCGACATTGTTTCAAAGAATATTTCAGAAAAGGCAAAGTGGTGGCTCGACTCGCAGGCTGAATTCTCTCCCGATGGGAAGCTGGAACTTAAGGAGTACCATTTGCTTACGCAGAAGCAGCTGAAACGATCGAAGCAAGTTTTCGAGGAGTTGAACCTTGAAAAAGCAAGGAAAATGATTAAAAAGTATCAGGATTTCAAGGAGGTTGGGCGTGAACTGGAACGGCAACACTTTGAACGGCTGAAGAAGGATATTAATAAATCGGTTGACAGTTCAAAAACTCACCTTGAGCTGGTTTCCATGTTCAGAACCATTGGCAGCCATGCCAATAACATTGCTCAAGTAATTCTTGATTGGCCGGGGAATAAGGAGGAGAAAGGTAAGTAGGAATCGGTAAACAGTAATCGGTGATTGGTAATCGGTAAAACAAGTTGGCAGTCTTCAGTTGGCAATTTGCAAACTTTTAACGTCTGACAAATTCTTTTCAATTGTAGTAATTTGATTATGGCGGAAGAACGAATTTGGTCAATACTAATCGAGAGTAACGAGGTACAATCCTTTGCCGTGACCTACCACAAAAAGTTTTGAATCGGAAATACTTTCCATGTCGTAAAGACTGAACCCATCGGCAATTGCAACCGATTGTGTTGTGCGGTTTAGCGGGTTGTGTACCAGAATATCGCCCTTGTATGATGCTAAAAATAAGTTCCCTTTTGCTTTTATCATGCTCCAGAGGCATCCGGTTTGCTTCAATAATGATGACTTTCGTTCTTTCCCATTTCCAAAAATACCGGTTCTTCGGAACCTAATACTTTTTGAGCCGGAGTACCAAATATCACCGTCAATTAAAGCAATTTCGTGAACCAGCCCGTTAACCTTTTTTTGCTTCTTCCAATGAACTAAATCGGTTGAGTTCACAATTCTTGATTTTAATCCGTTAAATTTAACTGCAAAAACCCCATCGGTAGGGGATTCTACTAGCGACCAAACAAACTTCCGGTAGCTTTTCCAAATAATATCTATGCTCTCCAAATCCTTGTCGAGTTTGGCAATGAAACCGCGTGGAATTCGTTTATCGCCCTTAGCTATGCCGCTCGTTCCACCGCAAACCAGAATTTGCCCATCGGGCAACCCAACCAAATCGTAGAAACACTTTCCTTTTAGCGACGGAAAATCCTTTCTAACAAACTCTTCATTTTCGGTATTGTAACGGTAAATTGTTGCGTTGGAGGTAATTAGGTATATGAAGTTTTCAATTCGCTCAATCTTCAGAATATCGAGTCCGGTGTTTGGATAACTTACCGTTTTTACGTTTCCTAAAGTATCAATACTTTTCAAAACACCATGCTCGCCGCCAGCCCAAAATTCGTTTTCGCTGATACGAGAAATATGGTAGAGGCTACTATCGGAATGGTTTCCACTAAGAATGGTTTGTACTTTTTGCCCAACAACGTGAAATACAAGAAACAGCTGAAGAACGAAAAGAATTTTTATTTTAAATACTTGCTTCATAGGAGTGTGTTAGCTGGCTAAATGTAATGCATTTAACGTACCATGAATTAGGTTGATGAAGTTTTTTAGATAAAGGGAGGAAAATGCAGGGTAAAAGGAGGGAACTTTAGGGGTGAAAGGGAATTTAAAACCTAAAAAGTTGGCTTGCAATGAACTTTACAACAGATACATTTACAGAATTCCCAAATTGTTTAAATGCCTGTTGCTTGTTTGAGTTGATAATAAAATCGGAAGGAAAACTTTGTAGGTTTGCGGCTTCGCGGGGAGTGATTCGTCGTTTTTGCCAGCCAATAATAGGAACATGAACCATGGCAACAAGCGCAGGAAATTCTGTTGGTCGTTTTACCCGAATCCCCGATGGACGAAACTGAATTATTCCTTCCCAAACGCTTTCAATGCTTTCGCCTGCTTGCCATTCAAACTTACGGTGAGTTTTCACAAAATCGTTCAGATTGTTGTATCTCCGAAGCCAGCCATCAATATGTTTTTTATTGGATTTGTATAGATTCCGGTTTTTCTCAACAATTTCCCGCTTCCAGCGGGGAAGGTCGGAAAGATTGTAGCTTTTCCCAAACTCATTGGCCCAAACCGGGAAACCAATTACTTTTTGGTTGAGACCAATCAGGAACTCATTCCATGCAGAGAGAACAAAATCCTCATACTCGGTAATTTGATATTCTGTGGAGGTTGTTCCGTTCAAAATATTCAACGATGAAGTTTGGTTCCGCTTAGCGCTTGGAATATCAAAATTTAGCTTTTTAATTTTTACAGATTCCTTCAAAACTCCTGGAATTATTACTCTTTCTCTTAGTTGTGGTACGCCAATTTGGTGTGGACTTATTATAATAGGTTTATCGGGAATAAGGTAACCTAAATCGCACAAATTTTTGTGTATTACCTGCCATGTTCGCCCGTCATCGTGCGACACCAAATTCCGAACGTTTTCAAGCAGTATGTATTTTGGGCGATGGAATTTTAGAATTCTCAAAATATCAAAAAAAAGCGTACCGCGGGTATCATCAAACCCATTCTGTTTACCAGCTTTTGAGAAAGCTTGGCAGGGAAAACCTGCGCAAAGAACATCGTGCTTTGGAATGAACGATTCGTCAACCTTTGTAATATCGTTATCGGGATTAAGTGCGAAATTCTGCCTGTAGGTTTCAATGGCATGCTTGTTAATTTCCGAGGCAAACACACATTCTCCTCCCAGTTGGCTCATGGCAACATGAAATCCGCCGATACCGGCGAAAAGATCGATGAAACGGAACGATTCTTTTAGTGAAGATTTCACAAGGAACTTATTGTAAAGGAGCAGTTTGATTGGTTACTTATTCTCCATCTCCTTTATTATTTTCTTAATCTCCTCCTCAAGTTCTTTGCTAACTTTCTTTGCCTCTTCCTGCAGCTTCTTCAGGTCGCTTTCCATATCGTTTTCAACGTAGTACTTAACCTTTGCGCGCAGGTCTTCAACATCGTTTTTGAGGTACTGGTTGTAGAATTTCCCAATTTCGCTACCAGCTTTCACGGCATTGTACTTAACCTGGTATCCAACAATTCTTGCTTTGTCGTTAAGGGTGAATTCGCTCTCAAATTTTTTGTACCATTCGTTGTTAAACTTGCTGAAAGTTTCGTTGGCTTTCTTCCAGTCGCCGGCAGTGTATGTGCTGCCTTGGGCAGCAATCTCATCAACAAAACGTTTGTAGTCGGCCATGTACTTCTCCTTCGAAGTGGGCTCGCAAGCAAAAAATATTGTTGCCATAAGCGTGAGGATCAATAGTTTTTTCATGTTTTTTAGATATAAAATTTCGATGTTAAGTTACGTAATTTGAATAATACTAAAAAAAAGAACCCAGACATTTTGTCCGGGCTCTTCAATTCAGAAACTATAGGTTAAATGCAGCCTTAATTTTATCAACGTAATCGAGTTTTTCCCATGCGAAAAATTCAACCTCTTTTTCGTAGGTATTACCGTTTCCGCCCATTTTCACGTTTGCCTTGAAGTAGTCGCGGCCAAAGTGTCCGTAGGCAGCCGTAACGCCAAAAATTGGATTTTTCAAACCGAAGCGTTCAACAATGGCAGCCGGACGTAGGTCGAAAAGTTTTGCAACCACATCGGCAATTTGTACATCGGTGAGTTTCACCTTTGAGGTTCCGTAGGTGTTTACGTTTATACTTACGGGCTGTGCAACGCCAATTGCGTAGGCAACCTGTACAAGAACTTCGTCGGCAACGCCTGCTGCAACTAGGTTTTTAGCAATGTGGCGTGATGCGTAAGCAGCCGAGCGGTCAACTTTCGAAGAATCTTTCCCGGAAAATGCTCCTCCGCCGTGTGCGCCTTTTCCACCGTAGGTGTCAACAATAATTTTCCGTCCGGTAAGTCCGGTATCGCCGTGTGGTCCACCAATTATGAAAAGTCCGGTTGGGTTTACGTGCAGAATATGGTCGCCCTTGAAAAGTTTATGAACTCGTTCGGGCATGCGTTTAATTGCACGAGGAATCAGAATTTCGGCAACATCCTTTTTAATTAAATCCTGCATTTTATCCTTTGCAGCAAACTCATCGTGTTGGGTTGAAATTACGATGGTGTGGATGCGTGATGGTTGTCCGTTATCGTCGTACTCAAGGGTAACCTGACTTTTTGAGTCGGGACGAAGGTAGGTCATCTGCTTGCCCTCGCGGCGAATTTTTGCCAGCTCCATCAGTAGAATGTGCGAGAGCACAAGCGTTAGTGGCATGTAATCGTCGGTTTCGCGGCTGGCGTAACCAAACATCATTCCCTGGTCGCCGGCGCCTTGTTCTTCCTTACTTTCGCGGTTAACGCCCTGAAAAATATCGCTCGATTGCTCGTGAATGCTGGAGAGAACTCCGCAGGAATCGCCATCGAATTTATACTCGGCCTTGGTGTAACCAATGCGGTTTACCACGTCGCGGGCAACTTGCTGAACATCAACATACGCATTTGTGCGAACCTCGCCACTTAGCACAACCAATCCGGTTGTAACAAGGGTTTCGCAGGCAACTTTCGACTCGGGGTCTTGGCGCAAAAATTCGTCGAGCAGCGCGTCAGAAATTTGATCGGCAACTTTATCGGGGTGCCCTTCCGATACGCTCTCAGATGTAAATAAATATCCCATGATCGTTCGTGTTTTTTAGTTGAACAATAGTTTCGGGAAGGTTTGAAATGGTTGCGGGACGAAAACACTATTTTAGCATTTTTTACCGTGGTTGCAATCAGACAAATCTTTCCACAAGAATTTAGTGCGGCAAAGTTATAATTTTTTTAGATTTATTTTTGAAAAAAAACAAAAAGTGAATCATAAGGCTATCTCATAAGCAAACAGTGTAACTCATTAAAGGAATCGGTTAAACTTATAATGCATTATACCACAGTGTATCACAATGGAAACACAGAGTTCCACAGAGTAATTAACCTAATCCTTAGGTTTGCTTTTGAGAAACCTTTGTGAATAATTATCAAAGAAGGAAAGAATGATTTACATTCCTAAGCTTTTAAGGGCTCCGTAAACCAGGAATGCCGGCCAAACAATGGCCTTTAGGAATCCGAGAACTCCCATCCAGAAGCTGGTTGCCGTTGCAATAAAGTATATGGCTGCGCCAACAAATCCTAATCCGTAAACGGCGCCTGCCGATCCGCTTTCTTTAACTTCGCATTTCATTTTTTATCCTCCAACGATTATTTTAGTATTTAATACCTCATGTAAAAATATGATTTTTTTAATTTCTGCATGAATAAAACGCAAAGCAAAAACTTGGCCAAAAAAGGGGGTAAGAAAATTTTTTTACGAAACTCTTTCTTTACGAAAATATTTAACTGCACGCTTTTTTCCCTTTTTATTCGTTATTTAGCATGTAAAAGGTAGCTAGTTGAATAAACGTTTCTTTATATCGGCATTATTTCTTCTTTTTTGTGGTCAACTTTCTGCGCAAAAAATCGGGAATTTTCGTGCGAAGGAGTTGCCGCTGGATTCCGACACCATTATTGTAGATACGCTTAGTATTGTTCCAGGAAGTTTTCGGATAATTCCCCAAATCGACACATCACTCTACCACGTTGATTTTGGGAGCGCAAAAATCATTTTTCGAAACAGAGCAGAAAGTTTTCCTGAAAAGGTACAGGTCGAATACCGAGTATTTCCGTTGCTTTTTAACCGTGAATACTACCATCGCAATTACGAGGAATCGCTTTCGCCCGACAGCTTGCTAGGAAGGGAAACGCAATTTTCCTCGTTGGGATACGATACCGAAAGTGGATTTGAAGATAACGTAAAAACATCGGGTTCGTTTACTCGCGGCATTAGCATTGGGAATAACCAGAACCTGTCGCTCACCTCCGGGATGAATATTCGTTTGAACGGTGAACTAGGTAATGGGCTAATGGTTGAAGGTGCCATTTCCGACAACGCTATTCCGCTTCAACCTCAAGGAAACACTAGAAAAATTGAAGAATTCGACAGAATCTACCTGAAAGTTTACAAGGACAATTTTGCTGTTCAGGCTGGTGATATCGAATTATCTTCCCCTAAAAACAGCCCAATTCTAAAGTTTGCACGAAACGTGCAAGGAATTTCGTATTCAGGAATTGTTGGGGGGAAAGAAAAAGATGACAGCTTAATGGTAAAAGTTGCCGCATCGGTTGCCAAAGGCAAATTCGCCCGAAACCAAATTCAGGGAGTTGAGGGGAATCAGGGTCCATATCGTTTGCAGGGAACGAATGGCGAAACTTTTATCATCGTAATTTCGGGTTCCGAGCGAGTTTACGTCGACGGAATTCTTCTCACTCGTGGCGAGGATGCAAACTACGTGATTGATTACAACGTGGCCGAAGTAACATTCACCGCCAACACGTTAATAAATAGAAATAGTAGAATTGTGGTGGAGTTCGAGTATTCGGAGCGAAGCTACGCACGGTTTAACACATTTGCCGATGTAGCGCATCAGGGAAAAAAGTTTGACTGGAATTTTTCGGTTTACTCCGAGAGCGATGCGAAGAATCAACCCTACGATCAGGATTTAACTCAGGAGCAGAAGGAACTGCTTTACAACCTTGGCGACAATACGCAGCAGGCTTTCATACAGCAAGTTGATTCGGTTGAGTTTAATCCGGAAATTGTTCTTTACCAGAAGCTGGACACGTTGGTAGGAAACGAAAATTTCCAAATATTTAAGTATTCAATTAATCCACAAGAGGCCCATTTCCGTGTTCAATTTTCGTATGTTGGTGAGGGCAATGGCAACTATGTTGCCG
>CAZLXF010000001.1:30024-40068 GCA_964563065.1 uncultured Rikenellaceae bacterium
CATTTCCGTGTTCAATTTTCGTATGTTGGTGAGGGCAATGGCAACTATGTTGCCGATTTTGGGAGTGCAAACGGACGGGTTTACCGTTGGGTAGCGCCCGAAAATGGAGTCCCACGTGGAAACTATGAGCCGGTGCGACGGCTGGTTGCTCCCACAAAAAAACAGATGGTAACCGCTGGATTTTCAAGGAAATGGGGGAAAGGTTCTTTTGCTCAGGTAAACTACGCGCTCAGCAACACCGATTTAAACACATTCTCTCCTACCGGAAACGACGATAATTTGGGACATGCCGTTAAGGCAAATTTTAATCAAAGATTTTTTTCGAACGATTCCTCCTCTGTTTGGCTGTTTGGCGCAGATTTATTTAAATCTACTTCGAATTTCAGGTTTGTGGATAGATTTCGGGATGTTGAGTTTGAGCGAAATTGGGGAACTTCAATCGTATCTACCGGAGCAAACGAGCAGCAAGTTAATGGTTGGGTTGAATATTCCTCTCCAAAAAGATCGCAGGTTCGTTTGAGTTTTGAGAATATTTCAATTGGAAATAACTTCTCGGGAAACAGAGGAAGCTTAAGCGGATGGCAAAACTTAGGTGGTGTTAAAATGATGTGGAACGGTTTCTTTGTTTCATCGTCCGACACTGTTTTGGCAACAAATTTTCTGAAAGGGAAGTTTACGGTTGAAAAACCGTTCTGGAAAATGAAGGTTGGGATTGAAACCGAGGCGGAACAAAAAATTTCGGAAACTTCGCAAGCCGACAGTTTGCACACATCAAGTTTTCAGTGGTATTCGCTTAAAGCATTGGTTGGTACCAGCGATTCGCTAAAAGTAAAATCGAACCTGTCGTACACTCTCCGCTCCGATTTTTTGCCCTACGGGCAAAGTATTATGCTTGCTGGTAAGTCCAACGAAATTTCATCAACAGTTTCCACAAACAATCAAAAACTGGGAAGTATCAACGCAACAGTAGGGTACAGAATTTATTCTCCGGCAAACACGCAAGTTTTCACGAATCAAACCAACGAGGAAACTTTTTTGGGACGGCTGGAATACTCAAAACGATTTCTCAAGGGATTTTGGACTTTTGCCTCGGGATACGAGCTGGGCTCAGGGCTCGAACCCAAAACCGAGTACTACTATGTTGAGGTTCCTGCTGGGCAGGGAGTTTTTGCGTGGATTGATTACAATGGCAACGAGATTAAGGAACTCGACGAATTTGAAGTTGCAAACTTCAGCGATGAGGCTCGTTATCTGCGTATTAATATTCTTGGCTCTAACACAGTTCGCGTTAAAACCAGCGCCATTAACCTGAGGAGCAGCATTTCTCCTTCGTCCATTATTAAAAGGGATAAAGGGTTTCTTCATTTCGTTGGGAAGTTTTCAAATCAAACTTCTTATTCTGCTCGGCAGAAAAATCGTTATGGCGATTTCTGGCTTTCGGCAAACCCATTTCTTGCATCTACAACCGATACGCTAATAACCAGCTACTCCGCATCAGCACGTAACTCGTTGGCGTTTAATCGTAACAGTCGAAAATTTGGAGCAGAGTATGTATACATCGAAAGTAATACAAAGTCGTTGCTTTCCAATGGATTTGAAATGCGCAACGCCACATCACACAAGTTTTTACTTTGGTTTGGTGTTACTAAAAGTGTTACTACTCGTATTGAAGGAGAAAAATTTCTACGGAATAACAGTTCCCAGTTTTTTGCATCAAAAAATTTTTCGGTTAGTGGTTTCGAGCCGCTCTTTAGCGTAAAGTATAGCGGGCAAAAAAACCTATCGGTGGAGGCAATTCTTAAACTCATCGAGTCGAATAGCATCAATTCCGAAGAGAAAGCCAATGGCAAAAGTGTTGAGCTGCAAACACAGTACTCCCTTTACTCCAGGTCTACAATGTCAGCAAAACTTTCCCTTGTTACCATTAATTTCAGCGGGAATGCCAACTCGCCCGTTGGCTACGAAATGCTAAAGGGTTTGCAGTCGGGTAAAAACTGGGTTTGGGAAACAATGTTTAGGCAAAAGCTTTCCAAGTATCTCGAGATGGAAGTTATTTATTCAGGGCGAATGTTCGATAACGGCAAGGTTGTTCATACGGGAAGCATGCAGGCTCGTGCCCTGTTTTAGTTATGGCTCAATTATTCAATGCAATATATTTCGGGTTTTTAGGTTATGTTCATTCGTAATATATTTTGTAATATTGTACCCCTGCTTACTATCCCTTTTTTTATTCATTTTTGCATAATAAGTAGGCAATATTTCTGTTAGGTAATAATTGAAAATGCTTCAATAAGCTACATGAATTCATTTAAAAAATATTGTCGATTTGCTGGGTTATTTTTTGCTGCGTTTGCGCTGCTAGTTTCGTGTAGCACCAAAAAAAACACTACAACCACCAGGGCTTTCCATAACCTTACGGCTAAGTACAACTACTTTTTTAATGCGAAGGAAAGTTACAAATTGGCCACAAAAAAGGTTTATAGAACATACAGTTTCAATTACACGTTGCCTCTTCCTGTTCTTCTTGTTGGAAACCAGGAAGTTTCCAGCATGGTGGGAGGCGAAATGGATAGGGCAATTACAAAATGTACCGATTTAATCAATCGCCATTCCATAACAGTAAAACCCGAGCAGAAACGTGGTTCGCAGTCGAGCAAGGATAGAAAATTCTACAACCAAAAAGAATTTGTGAAATATGCCCGCGAGGCATGGTTGCTTATTGGCAAAGCTCGAGTTTGGAAGGGTGCTTACGCCGAGGCAACCCAAACCTTCGAGTACATAATTCTTCAGTTTCCCGAAACTCCTATGTGGTACGAGTCGCAGGTTTGGCTTGCAAGGCTTAGTATTGCCAACAACGATTTTGTTGGAGCCGAGGACAGGCTTAGAATTATAAGTGCAAACCGAAAGTACCCTAAAAACAAGTATTTTACTCATCTTCTCGAGTCAACCTGGGCCGATTTTTATTTTAGGCAGAATAACTACGAGAAAGTGTTGCCTCACCTTGAAAAATCGATTAACAATGCTCCCGATAAGCTGCATAGGCTTCGCTACATTTTTCTGAATGCGCAGTTGCAACAAAAAATGGGAAACTATGCCAAGGCGGCTGATGAATTCAAAAGGATTACGAAAATGAATCCGCCCTACGAGATGAATTTCAACGCAAAAATTAGCCTTGCAGCTGCGCTGCAAATGTCTGGTAAGGGGCAGGATATGAAGAAGTTGTTGTTGAAAATGGCGCGTGACGAGAAGAACAGCGATTACCTCGATCAGATTTACTTTACCCTTGGCGAAATTGAACGTTCTGCCGGAAACATGGAAGAGGCCATTGCTTACTTCCAGAAGTCGGCAGCATTGAGCGTTAGTAATAGTATGCAGAAAGGAATTTCGTACCTTACCTTAGCCGATTACTTTTTTGAAAAACCTGAATATACAAAGGCGCAAGCCTACTACGACAGTGCCTACAATTCACTTAACGAAACATATCCTGGTTACAGCGCACTTGAAACAAAAACCTTAAACCTGAACAAGCTAGTTGAAAACCTGAACATTATAAATAATCAGGACAGCCTGCTGAAGGTTGCCGATATGAGTCCCAAGGAGCGTGATGCGATTATTGCAGAACTTATACAAAAAGTTCGCGACGAGGAGGAACGTATACGCCAGGAGGAGCAGGAGGACAAGGATAGATTCTCACAGTTTCAGCAAACACAGCGTACACGAAAGGATCCTTCTTCTGAGGGAGGCAAATGGTACTTTTATAATCAGTCGACTTTAAGCTTTGGAATGTCGGAGTTTCAAATGAAATGGGGGAAGCGCAAACTCGAGGATAATTGGAGGAGGAAAAATAAACGGGTGGTGCTCGATTTTGGAACCATTGCACAGGAAGCAACCGATTCAACCGGAATGCCTCAGAAAGTGCTCGACAATAAATCGCGTGAGTATTACCTGCAGGATTTACCAATAACCGATTCCATGAAACTTATTTCACATAAGCAGATTGAAGAGGCCATGTTTAAAGTTGGACAAATTTATGAAGCCGACCTCAAGGATTACGAAGAGGCAATAAATGCATACGAAAAACTTACCCAGAGGTATCCCGAAAGTTTCTACACAATTGAGTCGTTCTACAATATTTACCAGGTTAGTAAATACATTAACAAGCCTAGTAAGGCTGATGAGGCCAAAAGTATAATCCTTTCAAAATATCCCAACAGTAGATACGCACTTATGCTCTCGAATCCCAACTACGTTGAGGAGCTAAGGCAGAAACATGTTGCCGAGAATGCTTTCTACGAAGAAACTTATAATCTTTACAGGAAAGGCGAGTACCGCAATGCTTCCATCCGGGCAAAGAAAGGAATGATTGACTACAAGGGAACCGAAAACGAACCCCGATTCCATTTTCTTTATGCGCTAACTGTGGGTAAAATTGCTGACTTTTCAGCTTTCCGCGACGAATTAAACCGTGTTGCTGAGCAACATCCAAAATCCCAAGTTGCAGCAACAGCAAAGGAAATGGTTTCGTACCTCGACCAGAGGGAGCTGCAGCTTGCTTCGGCACAAGAAACAACATCTACAGATAGCACCGTGGTTACTACTCCGGCGGAGCCAACGGTTGCATACAATCCACCAAACGGGAAACACATTTTTATTGCAGTTGTTCCCAAGGGTTCGCCCATAAATCAGCTAAAATTTAACCTCGTATCTTTCAATGTCGATTTCTTCCTCGACATGAACCTCAGCGTTGGGAATAAAGAGCTCTCCGAGTTTTACGACTTGATAACTGTTGAAACCTTCAAGGATCAGAAGGAGGCAATGGAATACTTTAAGCAGGCTTCAGCCGAGGAAGGCTTAATGGGAACTTTAGCTAAGGAGGAATTTACTTTCTTCGTAATTAGCAACGACAACCTCGATTTGTTCATTGGCGATAAATCCGTGGTTGGATACCTTAACTTTTTCCGAGCAAACTATAAATAGTTACAACATATGCATGTAAACATACTTTGGGTCGATGATGAAATTGACCTGCTTCGCCCGCACATTCTTTTTCTTGAACAGAAAGGTTACAGCCTGTCAACCGCCACAAATGGCGAGGATGCCATGGAAATGGTTAAAAGTAATGACTACGATTTAATCTTTCTCGATGAAAATATGCCTGGGTTATCGGGGCTGGAAGTGTTAACCCAAATAAAAGTTGCCCGCCCATCGGTTCCAGTGGTAATGATTACCAAGAGCGAAGAGGAAAATATTATGGATCAGGCTGTTGGTTCTAAAATTGCCGACTACCTCATAAAGCCAGTGAATCCAAACCAAATTCTTCTTTCAATAAAGAAACATGTTCATAATCGAGATTTGGTTACCGAAAAAACCACAGCCGATTACCGAACTGCATTCGGTAAAATTGGCATGGAAATGGGTATGGCAAATACCTTCGAGGAGTGGAGCGATATTTACCGAAGGCTTACCCAGTGGCGTTTGCAAATTAACGATTCGAGCGACTCGAGCATAGCCGAAATTTTCGCCATGCAAATGAACGAGGCGAATTCCGAGTTTGGGAAGTTCATTAAATCGAACTACATAAATTGGTTTCACCCAAACTGCACTAGCAGGCCCATCATGTCGCACAATATTTTAAAGGAATGCGTTTTTCCAGTCCTCGATTCGGGGCAAAAAGTTTTGTTTATACTTATCGATAATCTTAGGTTCGATCAGTGGAAAGCCATTGAGAGCATTATTGCTCCGTACCTTCGGGTTGACAAAGAGAAAATTTTTTGTTCAATTCTGCCAACTGCAACACAGTACGCCCGAAATGCACTCTTCTCAGGCTTAATGCCATTTGAAATTCAACGACGTCACCCTGAGTACTGGATTTTTGACGAGGAGGATACAGGTAAAAATTTATTTGAAGAGGAGTTGCTGCAAAGCCATATTCAGCGCCTGGGGAAGAGTTACAAAGTGCATTACGAGAAAACCGGAACGCTTCGTTCCGATTCACAGCTGGCCACAAACCTGAAAGGAGTGCTGAACAATAATTTAACCGTGTTGGTTTACAATTTTATCGATATGATTTCGCACGCTCGTACCGAGATGCAGATGATGCGTCAGCTGGCATCGGACGAAGCCGCTTACATTTCGCTCACGCAAAGTTGGTTTATGCACTCCGAGCTGTTCGAACTATTAAAAAATGCAGCCAGCCAGAAAGTAAAAGTTATTATTACAACCGACCATGGAACCATTCGGGTTCAAAATCCTGTAAAAGTTGTTGGCGACAGGGCAACCTCAACAAACTTGAGGTACAAACTAGGGAAAAACTTGAACTATAATCCCAAACAGGTTTTTGAGTTACGGAAACCCGAAGAGGCTCACCTGCCAAAGCCAAACGTTAGTTCCTCCTTCATTTTTGCTCTTGGCAACGACTTTTTAGCCTACCCAAATAACTACAACCATTACGTTAAGTATTATCGTGATACCTTCCAGCATGGAGGCGTTTCGCTTGAGGAGATGTTGATTCCGTATGTAGAACTTAAGCCGGTTTAATATGGAAACCTTCACAATAGAATCAATTAGCGAGATTAACCTCGCCGCAAAAAAAATTATCAGAAGTTTGGGCACCAACAGAATAGTTTGCTTCTACGGAAGCATGGGCGCCGGAAAAACAACGTTAATTCAGGCAATTTGCAACGAGATGAGAGTAACCGATACGGTTGTAAGCCCAACTTTTGCGTTGGTAAACGAGTATAAATCTGCCAGCGGAATACCCGTTTTTCACTTCGATTTCTACAGAATTAACAAAATTGAGGAGGTTTTCGATTTTGGCTACGAGGAGTATTTTTATTCATCGGAAGGCATTTGCCTTATTGAATGGCCTGAACTAATTGAGAGTTTACTTCCCGAAAAAGGAGTAGTGCGAATTAGAATTGAAGTGGTTAGCACCTCAAGTAGAAGGTTTAGCCTAATGCCATAGTTGCGGTGTAGAATCAACTTTTGAATGGGCAAGCAATAAAAAGTGGGTACATATTTTTTGGCATTATTAAAATAAAACCAATATTTCTCGTTAAATTTAGGGTTGTTTAAAATCCAAAAATAATGGCCAGAATTAATCCAGCACAGCATTTTCAGCTATCGAAGGGCTTAATGCCTCAGGAGGAAATGCTTGAGGTAGGGAAGCAGAATAAGCGACTTACCATTGGGATTCCCCGAGAGAGCGACACAACAGAGAGTAGAGTTCCACTTACACCCGAGGCAGTTGAAATGCTTGCAAAGCAAGGGCACGAGGTAATAATTGAAAGGGATGCCGGCAAGCTAACCAACTACACCGATACCGATTACAGCGAACGTGGAGGAATTATTGTTGACACAACCCAAGAAGTTTTTAAAAGTCAAATAATTCTTAAGGTTTCACCGCTTTTGCTCTCCGAAATAGAACTGCTTACAGAGAATCAGATTGTTTTCTCATCGTTGCATTTGAACAACTCCACTGGTCAGCATTTGCGAAGTTTTATGCAAAAAAAGGTTACTGCTATTGCATTCGAAAATATTCAGGATGATGACAGCGCGTTTCCTGTTGTTCGAGCCATGAGTTCCATTGCGGGCAGCACATCGGTTCTGGTTGCTGCCGAGTATCTTAGCAATGTAAATAACGGAAAAGGAGTTATGCTGGGAGGCGTTACTGGAATTACTCCCACCGAGGTTGTAATACTGGGGGCAGGAACTGCTGCTGAGTTTGCCGCCCGAGCGGCAATAGGATTGGGTGCAAACGTAAAACTTTTCGACGATTCCATAAAAAATCTTATCGAGATTCAAAACCTTCTAGGACAACGTTTATACACTTCTATTTTTCACCAACAGGTGCTTGAACGGGTTTTCAGAACTGCCGATGTGGTAATTGGGAATCTTTCGCTTGAGCAAATGAATAAAGGTTTCAACATTTCCGAGGAGCTTGTGAAGCAAATGAAGAAAGGCTCCGTAATTGTTGATTTAAGCATCGACAAGGGAGGATGCTTCGAAACTTCAGAACCCCGCGACCATATAAATCCTGCTTTCGTAAAACATGGAGTAATACACTACTGCGTCCCCAACATTACTGCTCGCGTTGCCCGTACTTCGTCAATTGCAATTAGTAACGTTTTTGCGCCGCTTCTTGCTGAAATTGGAGAAATGGGCGGGGTAAAACAGCACCTGAAGGACGACATGGGGTTGCGGAACGGAGTTTACATATACAACGGAATACTCACCAACAACTACCTGGGAAGTCTCTACAATATTGCTTCGCGCGACATTAATTTGTTAATGGCAGCGTTTTAGCTACTGAGGAACGAAAAGGTAGGTTATGCTTCCCGTTTGTTTGCTTGTCGAGGCGGTGAAAATGCTTGCCATAGCTGCTTCAATTGCCGATTTGTTGATACAGTCGTCAACAACTGAATTTCCAGAGTCGATATTTGCATTTGTTACTTTTCCGTTCGCATCAACATCAATATCAACTACAACCTGTCCTCCCAGCTCGCACTTGTATGCCGGAACGGGCAAACGTAAAGCTTTCCGACCTTCGAGGAAGTAGCTTATAACGGTTGGTCCCTTATAGGCGCTTTCGTTTTCAGGAGCCGTATTTTTTTCCTCAACATTTGGAATGTTCACGTCCTCTTCGCCTAACGATTCCTCCCACAGCTCCTTGTTACTTTGCATTTGTTCGCGCACCCGAACAGCCTCCTGGTAAAGCTCATCGGCATCGATGTTTTTTTCATCGATAAGTTCAGGGTTTAAATCCTCACGGGTTGCATCAACTGCAATGTTTTTTATGGCTTCCCATTCCCTGTCGGGAACAACAGCATCATCGGGGAGAAGAGGTTCTGAAGGGGTTTCAACCGTTGGTGGAAGAATTTCGTATTCGCTATCAAAGTCAACAAAAATCATTGTCTCAAGCAGATGCGCCCGGCTTTTCAGCTGAAAGAAAAAGAAAAGTATGGCTATAATAAGGTTTAAAGCAATGGTTCCCAAAATCCCTACCTTATGCTTATTCCAGAAAGAGAAGAAGCTGGAAGCAACCGCTTCAATCCAAAGTTCGAAACTTGTTACGCGATGTTGACTCACTTTTTATCGATAACTAATTTTGTTTGACAAAGGTAAGAAACCTTTTTTATCAATTTTTTTTGTACACCCATCAATAATATTCTTGCACGTATAATATTTGTTCTATTTTAGCTGCGTTTGTTACTTAACCAGCATTTGGGATGCTTAGTGTGTTTTGCATTATCAATTTTATTCTAGAATACATTTCCAACAATGTAACTAACTGGCATTTATACAGTTTTGTGATTAGCGTAATTCAAAGCCCCGTTGAATCTAGTTTTTTAAGTCCTTTTTTAGTTAGCACGTTAACCCTTGATTTTCTGAAGCAAAACTCAGCTTTGCTAATTTCATTCATTTCACTATTAATAGTTTTTCATGTTTTTTTCTTCATTATGGTTCACCAAAGAAGTAGCAGAAAAAAACGTGAGTTAGAGTTGGCAAACGCCGAGCTAAACCACTTAAATACCAACCTTGAAAACATAGTTAAGGCTCGAACCAGTCAAATGCAGGTTGCTTTAAGGAAAGCGGAGGATGGAGAACGTTTGAAAATGGCGTTTCTAGCAAACATGAGCCACGAGATAAGAACTCCTTTAAACGGGTTGCTTGGATTTGCTCGCCTGCTCGACAACGAAAATTTACCCTCCCACATTCGCAATCAGTACGTCGATATTATGATGCAGAGAGGGAACGCATTAACTCGAACCATAAACGATATTATAAGCATTTCGCAGCTCGAGGTTGGCCAGCTCGTAATAAAGGAATCAGCATGTAATATTAACAACATGCTTTCGAACCTATTCACTCTATTTAGTAGCGAGGTTGCCAATAGAAAAAAAGATAAAATTCGCTTACGATTGGTTAAAACCTTTAGCGATGCTAAAGCCAATGTTTTTACCGATTCCATTAGGCTGGAACAGGTTTTGTTTAACCTAATCGATAATGCTTTCAATTCAACCCACGAGGGAACAATTTAGTACG
>CAZLXF010000002.1:0-33381 GCA_964563065.1 uncultured Rikenellaceae bacterium
CAAGCAAAACAAACCGATTGGCAACAGGCTTTTTCTGCCTTGCCAAAAGCAGCAAGTAGAAACCATACAGCAGCGAAAAGCAAGCGGTTACTTTTGCTAGGTAGATAAACAAACTAGGAATTACCATGGCTATCCTCCTCTCTTCTTTTAATAATTTCCTGCTCCAGCATTGCCTTCATCTCCTCAAGCTCGGTTAGGCTTAAATCGTTATCGGCTGCAAAAAAAGAGGCAAATCGCTTTACTGAGCTATTAAAATGCTTAGCAAGCACATGCTTAAAACCCAGCCGTGCGTAATCCTTACGGCTAACAACCGGGTAGTACTGATGATTTTTACCATACGCCGTATGGTCCACCATTTCCTTTTGCTCCAAAATTCGCACAATGGTCGATACTGTTGTGTAGGCTGGTTTGGGTTCAGGGAACAGTTCTAAAACATCGCGAACAAAGGCTCGCTCTAGCTTCCACAAGTATTCCATTACTTGCTCTTCGGCTTTGGTTAACTCTTTCGTTTTCATACCACAAATATATAACTATATTTTATAGTTATGCAACTATTTTTTATAGTTTTTAATTATATGCCTAAATAACAGGTATTTAAATTTTAAAATAAAAAGTATTCATATAATGATGCCTTTTTTATGGAATTAGCCCCTCCCTTGCATCATAATTACAAAGGCTGTTACGTTATAGTTAAAAGGCCAGTATTTTCTAACCCCAAAAACCATAAAACTATGAAAACAAAAAAGAGTAGAAAGGCCGACCTAGAAGGGAAAAAGGTAATCTTTTTTGAAATAGGATTAATCCTTGCCCTCAGCCTTGCCTTGGCTGCATTCGAATGGCCAAGCAAGGGCGATATAAACCTTCCCGACTTCGTTTTAAAAAATTTGCCTCCACCCGAAGTTGATATTCCTCTGTACATCCCTGAAAAAATAAAAACGCCGCCACCTCCTTCAGTTGCCATTGAAGAAATTATTATCCATGAAGACACGAAGGATCTGGCTCCTGTTGATCTTAATCCCTTTGATGAGATTAACGAGGAAACCTACAAAAAAATTATTGAATTTGTAAACACCGACGAACCCGAGGTTGACGAAACTATTGATTTTACAATAATTGAAATAAAACCTACCTTTATGGGAGGCGGGTTCAACCGTTTTAACGAGTGGGTTTTCAGCAACCTTCGTTACCCCGAAGAAGCCATTAAAAATGGCATTCAGGGTAGGGTTTACCTTGAGTTTATGATTGACAAAAATGGCAACGTTAAAAATGTTCGTGTTCTCAAGGGTATTGATGCGCTACTGGATGCTGAGGCAATAAGAGTTGTATCTTCATCGCCCCGTTGGGATCCCGGTTACCAGCGCGACAAGCCGGTAAATGTTATGTTTAAGTTTTCAATTAATTTCAGGCTTAGGTAATCAAGTAAATAAAATTGATTAACACGAAAACTTTCCCGACCATCACGCGTCGGGATTTTTTTAGGTGTTATACTATTAATAAACAACATTTTAAAAACAAATATTCGCTTGTTTTTAAAAGGGTAACAAGTAATGCATATATTTTTGAAAACTTAACATTCATAAAATTGGCTTTTGAACCAGAGATTGCTAATTTTGTTAGAAGATACAACATGGCAAAAAAACTGGTAAAAACCGAAAATCCGCTCAGCCAGATTAAACTCAGCAGGGCTATTTATCCAATAATTATTGGACTGGGAGTTGTTGGCTACATGTTCTATCGAGAGTTTAACCCCGAGGCACTTACCCTACTTAACTTAACCGGATGGAGTTTCGTATGGATACTCGTTGCAATAACCCTAATGGCATTTCGCGATATTGGTTACATTATTCGCTTAATGCTACTTTCCGAAGGAAAACTTACCTTGAGGCAGGCGTTTAGAGTAATTATGCTTTGGGAATTCACATCAGCAATTACTCCCTCGGCCATTGGAGGAACCAGCGTTGCCATTTTATACATAAACAAGGAAGGTCTTAGCGTAGGTCGCAGTTCTGCAGTAGTTATGGCCACGTCGTTACTCGATGAACTATACTTCATTCTAATGTTCCCACTGTTGCTCATTCTGGTTAAGGCAAAGGTTTTGTTTGGCATTAGCGGAATAGAGGGTGAAATGTCGTTCTCAAACGAACTTTTTCTCTTCGCAATTGTAGGCTACAGCCTAAAATTAATATACGTACTAATTCTTTCGTACGGGCTCTTTTTCAACCCTCGGGGGCTGAAATGGCTTATCCTAATGATTTTCAAACTCCCAATCCTCCGAAGGTGGAAGTACGATGCAAACGATGCAGGAACTGAAATTATTGAGAACTCGAAAGATTTTAAAAAGAAATCGCTTTCGTTTTGGCTAAAAGCGTTTGGTGCCACCATACTTTCGTGGACCTCACGCTACTGGGTTGTAAACGCATTGTTACTTTCGTTTTTTGCAGTTTCCGACCACTTCCTAATATTT
The DNA here is from genome assembly GCA_964563065.1 of uncultured Rikenellaceae bacterium. Lineage (GTDB taxonomy): Bacteria > Bacteroidota > Bacteroidia > Bacteroidales > Tenuifilaceae > DAOSWM01. The sequence continues at coordinate 2,465 of CAZLXF010000002.1, forward strand.
GCTCGCCAGCTGGTAATGTGGATAATGATGCTGGTTAGTCCAACTCCCGGTGGCAGCGGCTTTGCCGAATTTGTTTTTAAAAGGTACCTTGGCGAGTTCATTCCTGTTGATGCGGCTTCACTGGGTGCAGTAGCCATAGCCCTGGCCCTAGTTTGGCGACTCGCCACCTATTACCCGTACCTTATTGCCGGAGTTATTATTTTTCCGAGGTGGGTAAAAGCTAAATTTGGAAAGAAAACGTAAAAAACCCACAAACCGGTTGGCTTGTGGGTAATTGTGTTTTTATAAATAAGGACTAACCTTTTTCTTTAATAAACTTAATAAGCGATTCAAAAATCAACCTTCCATCGGTATTTCCAAGCTCATCGTCGGCAGCTCGCTCGGGATGAGGCATCATACCAAAAACGTTGAAATTATCGTTGCAAACCCCAGCAATATTCTCCAACGATCCGTTAGGGTTAACTGACTCTGAAATTCCGCCATTCTCATCGCAGTAACGGAAAAGAATTTGACCATTAATTCTCATTACCGCAAGAATTTCCTTGTCGGCATAGTAACGACCCTCGCCATGGGCAATAGGAATTTTTAGCGCTCTGTTTCGTGGTAAAAAAGCCGTTGGTGCTGCTGTTTTGCTATCGGGAAGTATGAAAACATTTTTACACTCAAATTTTTGGCTGTTGTTATGAAGCAATGCACCTGGCAACAAACCAGCTTCACAAAGAATCTGGAAACCGTTGCATACTCCAAAAACATATCCACCAGCATTGGCAAACTCAATTACCTTGTCCATTATTGGCGAGAAACGTGCAAGAGCACCTGAGCGCAGATAATCTCCATACGAGAACCCACCGGGCAACACAACTACATCAACGCCTTGCAGATCGGTATCCTTGTGCCAAAGTTCAACCACATCTTGCTCCATTATGTTGCGAAGCACATAAATCATGTCGTGATCGCAGTTGGAACCTGGGAAAATCACCACTCCAAACTTCATATTTCCTAGTATAAATGATTTGCCCAAAGATAGAGATAAAATAAATTTATGCAAGCAACAAAATACTCCTTTCTTAAGGGCATAATTCCTTAACAGCTTACAAATTCGCATTTAGTTATTCTTTCAAAAACCCAATTTTTTTTATCTAAACCAACTACTCTAACGCTCACGATTTTCATGTATTTGTTTATCTGGTACTTAACAAGCATATATGGCTTCAAAAACCAGCTTAATAACATATTCAAAACATTTAATTTTGTTACAAAATATTGGCTTTAGCTACTATTTTCGCAGCCAAATTTTAAAGTCTGAATCGATGCGGGCTGTGTACATTTCAGTTTTGGCTGTGTTTTTTTTCGTTCATCCACTCTACCCGAGTGAAACTGAAAAAAAATCGCCTCTAACCGAGCCATCGGAGAAAATTCATATGGCATCGGATTCGCTGAAATTTGATATTTCGGCCGACTTTCGCTCACGGCACATATGGCGTGGCAGCCTCACATGCAGCGCATGGAACATTCAGCCCACCATGAATCTTAGCTCTTCAAACTTCCTAATTGGTGCTTGGGGTGCCTACACTGTTGACAACAGCTATACCGAGTTCGATCTTTACGCATCGTATACTTTTAAACGTTTTACCATTGCTGTGCTCGACTATTTTTGCCCAAGCGAAACCGTTAGGTTCAACCATCTTTTCAACTTCAACAACAAAACAACAAAGCATACACTCGACGCAGTAATTAGCTACAACGGAACCGAAAAGTTTCCTTTTAGCATTTCGGCATCAACTCTCTTCTTTGGCGATGATAAAAACCCAAATACTGGAAATAACTACTTTTCAACCTATATTGAAGCAAACTATAAATGGGAAATTTCCGAACTACTTAAAACCGATTTTCATGTTGGGTTCACCCCTTTCGAGGGCTACTACTCAACCGGGGCAAACGTGGTTAACTGTGGCTTGTCGGTTACTCAAAACCTGCGAGTTACATCAAATTTTACGATTCCAATTAACGGAAAACTTATAGTTAACCCTAACACGGAGAATGTTTTCTTTGTATTCGGTTTTACGCTGGGGTATCAGTAGTATTTCCAACAAAAAAATTATTTTCTTTTTGTCCTCCAAAATTAAATAACATAAGCCACCAATCACTTTCTTACATTTATTTATCGAACATTACCTCCTTTTCCCTCTTCATAACCATAAAAAAGCTTTTTAAACTTTGCAGATTAGCAAAGTATTTATATTTTTAGCAAGTTAATTTAACACGAAATGCCAACGAGTTTGTTTGATTCTTTGGTGTTTTGGTTATTTATTTTTTTATCAAACTTAAAGATAATCAAGTAGAAAACACTTAGAGCCATCTATGATAATTACAGATCAGGATCTTCAATACTTTGTTAGTGCTCTTAAAAATTCTTCTAAGTACGACTTTAGCGAGTACTCCGACAAGTCGCTAAAGCGTAGGCTGCAGAAGGTTTTAGAAGATTTTAATCTTGATATCACGGGACTTATCTCGGCTCTTCGTAACGACAGTGACTTTTCAGAGAAAATTGTTAAAGAAATTACCGTAAACACCACCGAACTGTTTCGTGACCCACAGGTTTGGCACACGCTACGTTCACGAATTCTACCTCGTTTCAAGAACAACAAAACCATTAACATTTGGCATGCTGGGTGCTCAACTGGCCAGGAGGTTTACTCCATGATGATTCTCCTGAACGAGATGGGAATGTTTGACAAAGCAAAAATTTTTGCATCGGACCTAAACACCGATGTGCTTGAAGCAGCCAAAAAAGGACTTTACAAATACCGTTTCAACATTGGGTATCTCGATAATTTCGACAAGGTTATTAAGCAAAACCCGCTAAACTACGAAGAGTTTAACGATGTTCCCTACGAAACCTACTTCGATATCGATAAGGTTAGGGATGCCATAACCATGAAAAAGTTTTTAACCGAAAAGCCCATTTTCAGAAAACACGATTTGGTAAAGGATGGGAACCTATTCTTCGCCAAATTCGACCTCATTCTGTGCAGAAACGTAATAATCTACTTTAACTACTCGTTGCAAAACAAAGTATTTGAACTTTTCCACACAAATCTCTACAACAAAGGGGTTCTGCTGCTTGGGATGCACGAAACAATACTTGGACCATGGGCTGCAAAGTTCGATAAAATGGGGCAAGCTTACATTAAAAAATAATTTGGCAGTTTAATTAGTTATAGGCATGAAGTTTTTAAAAAACATGAGCATAAATCGAAAAATTCAACTGGTTGTTGTTTCCCTGCTGGTTGTTCTCTTTGCTGCTTCTGCCATTGTAGTTTACTCAACTTCCTCCAAGCAATCAAAAGCCACTGTTGACAAGCAAATGATGCTGTACCTAAACCAACTTGACAACATAATTACACTGATTGAAAGGAATACCGAAACGGGCTTCAACCACAACGACTACATACAAATTAAACCGTACTTTAGCCAAAACCCATATTTTAAAACTGACTTCCCGTTTCTTATCGATATTTCTGGAAATTATCTGATTCATCTATACAAAGAGGGGCAGAAATTCCCTCGCGAGCACCTAAAAGAAATGCTCACAAATCCTGAAAAGAAGGGAGTTATTACCTACGAAGAATACAAGAATTCGCAACGATATCAAGTTTCTCTCTACTTCAAAAAAATTGAGCCCTACAACTCATTCATTGCGGTTCCAGTAAACCAGCAGGAAACCTCATCTGCTTTAAGCAAAACCTTACTTCTTCTTATTATTCTAGTAATTGCTAGTTCACTAATATCCTTCTACGTAATACGAATAACCCTAAAACCATTCATGCTAGCAATTGCTAAAATTAGCAATAATGTTGCACAACTGTCTAAAGGCCAAATAGCTTCTAAAGTAAGCCATTCGCACAACGACGAAGTAGGGCAAATAACGCAATATCTTAACCAACTTATTGACGGAATTCAACGAACAACACACTTTGCGAAGAGCATAGGTAAAAACGAGCTGGATGTTGAGTTTATTCCCCTCAGCGAAAACGATGAACTTGGAAACTCGTTGCTCGAATTGAAAAATGGCATGCTAAAAACAGCAAAGGAAAGCGAACAGCGAAAACAACAGGACGAACAACGAAACTGGAGCACCTCGGGAATTGCCAAGTTTGGCGACATACTACGTCAAAACAACAACAACCTGCAACTGCTTTCCGATAGCGTTATCCAAAACCTTGTAAACTACCTTGATGCTAACCAAGGGGGCTTGTTCATGCTTAACGAATCTGACAATAACAAACCATTCTTAGAACTCATTTCGGCCTTTGCCTTCAACCGGAAAAAAACCAAAACAAAAACCATTCTTTTGGGAGAAGGGCTAGTAGGAAATTGTGCTGTTGAAAAGCAATCCATTTACCTAAAAGAGATTCCCGAAGATTACATTGAAATAACTTCTGGATTAGGCGATGCGCCTCCACGTTCGCTTTTAATTGTTCCTCTCAAACTTGAAGAAAAATTATTTGGAGTAATTGAGTTGGCCTCGTTTAAAGAGTTCCAGCCCCACGAAATAGAGTTCGTTGAAATTATTGGAGAAAGCATCGCCTCTACCCTCTCGGCTGTAAAAAACAACATCCGAACAAACGAGCTACTAGAGCAATCGCAGCAACAACGCGAAGAAATGGCCGCTCAGGAGGAAGAAATGCGACAGAACATGGAGGAAATGCAGGCCACACAGGAAGAAATGGCTCGTAAAACCCTCGAAATGGAGGGTATGACTGCTGCCATTAACGAATCGCTCATTTTTGCCGAACTATCCGACGATGGCAACTTCCATATGGCTAATCCTAACTTTATTAGCCTCACTGGCTATGGGAAAACAGAAATTGAAAGCAAGCGTATATCCGACTTTCTTCACCCCGAGGAAGCTGCAAACTTCCAAAAAGTATGGAAAAACATACTTACGGGCGAGCCATTTAAGGGAACTCTCAAGTGGATTAACCATAGCGATGAAGAAATTTATGTGCTAGCAAGTTTAAGTCCTGCCTTCGACGAAAGTGGCCGCATTTTTAAAATATTCTTTCTAGGGCAAGATGTTAGCGAATCGAAAAAGCTTGAATTAAAAGCTCAGGCCCAAGCCGAAGAGATTGAACAGAGCCTTATGGAGCTGGAAATGGAACAGGAGCTTTCCAAACAACGCGAACAAGAAATGGATGCCTTGCTTCAGGCGCTGGACACAACCTGCCTTGTAACACAATTCGATCCGGATGGTCGCATAACATACATCAACAATAAGAATGTGGAAACCCTGGGTGATCCGAAAAGTAAAATCGAAGGGAAATTCCATGCCGAACTCGACCTACAGGCAAAAAGCAACCCTCAAGGGTACAAACAGTTCTGGGACGATCTGCTCCTTGGCATTCAGAAAATTAGGGAGTTTTCGCTTGATGTTAGCGGTAAAACTGTGTGGATATCAGAACACTATACTCCCATCAAAAACAAAGAGGGGAAAGTTATTAAAATTATAAATATTGGTATTGATATTTCTGCCTCAAAAGAAACAGAAAAAAAACTAAGAGAAGCTGTTAACGCTTTAAAGAAGGAGAAGTAAGGCAAAGTTTCAGACTACAAAGAAATGATGACACGATACGAAATAGGCATAGTAGAAACCCGAAACGTAATCAAAACTTTACTTGAAACGTTTGATTACGATTTTAGCGATTATGCGCTTACTTCCTTCAAGCGAAGACTTGAGGATATTATCATAAATAACGGGTTAAAGGATGCTGAAGGACTTATTAACAGACTAAAAAACAACAAAGACTACTTTGAGCATTTCCTCCGTGAAATTACCCCTGAAACTACCGAGATGTTTCGCGATCCATCGCTTTGGCGAGCTCTCCGCGATGATATTATTCCGGATATCACAAGAGCATCGGGTAAATTGAAGTTCTGGGTTGCCAATTTCGATTCGGGCGAGGATTTATACTCGCTTTGCATAACCCTGAAAGAAATGGGCATTCTAAAGGAATCAACTGTTTACTGCTCATCTATAAGCAATGTAGTTGAACAAAAAATAAAAAGCGGTAAAATTGACGTTAAGCAAATTGAAACTAACGAAGCTAACTATACTCGCTGTAACGGGGACAACCAATATGCCGATTACGTTGCTGTTAACAACGGAATAGCTACAATTGATACTACACTAATAGAGAACGTAACCTTTCTGAAGCAAAATACGCTATTCAACAATTGCCCCAACAGCATAAAACTTTTGCTCTTTAGGAACCAAATTATATACTACAACCAGTCGTTACAGGATAAGATAATTAACACCATTTCAAACAGCCTGGTTGGTGGTGGTTACTTCGCCATTGGAGCAAAAGAAACCTTGGATAATACGAACACAAGCAATAAATTTACCGTGGTTAACGATGGCGAAAAAATTTACAAAAAGAAAACAGGTTAAATACAATGTATAAAGCAGTAATTATAGGTGGCTCGGCCGGAAGTTTTCAGGTAATAACTAAAATTTTAAGTTCATTACCTCCAAACTTTCATTTACCTGTTCTTCTTAGCCTTCACAGGCTAAAACATGTTCGAAGCGGGTTTGTTGAGGCACTATCCATTAAGGCATCAATACCTGTTATTGAACCATTCGATAAGGATCAGATAAAACCAGGAAAAGCATACTTGGCTCCGGCTAACTACCATATGTTTGTTGAGTTGGGAAACAAAATTGCTCTCTCAACCGAGGAGCCCGTAAACCATTCTCGCCCATCTATCGACCTATCGTTTGTTACGGCAGCACAAGTTTACCGCGAAAAGCTAATCGGCATTATTCTTTCTGGAGCCAACAAGGATGGGGCTTACGGGTTAAAGAAAATTAAGGATTATGGCGGAATTACTATAGTTCAAGATCCGGAGGAATGTCAGGTAAAAACAATGACCGAATCATCGTTACGGCTCTCAAAAGCCGATCATATACTAAAAACCAATGAAATCATTAGATTTCTACAAAATCTTAAACCCTAACCCCGATGCCCAATGAAAAAACTCTCATTCAAATCGAGATTTAGCCACGGCATCCTGCTGTTAATACTCCTTGCCGGAGCAATTACATCGGCATTTGCCATGCATAACATCGTGTTGCAAAAGGGAGGCACACTAACCTTTTTCCCCATTCTTCTGATGCTTGTTGCAATTGCAGCAGGAATTATGCTTTACCAAAAAGCAGCATCGTACTACCGGTATTTCCATAAAAAGTCGGAAGAGTTAGACCACCTAAAAAAATCCATTGAGCAAGCACGGCAAGCAGAGGAAGAGGAGATAGCTAAAAGAAGCATGCAAAATCAAGAACAGGTAATCGTTGATTTCGAAGCAGAAGCAAAATCTGTTATTCCAACCGAAACCTTCGAAAACACTGAACATTTTATCGAGAAATTGTTAGCTAACATTGCCAATAAGTTTGAAATAGTTCAGGGGCTTGTTTCTCTTTACAATACAGAAAAAGAAAAATTCGCTTTCTCTGGCGGTTACGCATACTTCTCCGAGGAACTTCCCCGCGAATTCATTGAAGGAGAAACTCTTTCGGGACAGGTTGCAAAAAATAAAGTTTTGCTAAACCTCAATAATGTTCCTGACGGTTACATCACAATTCTTTCGGGACTTGGTAAAGGAACACCCAATAACCTAATTATAGCCCCTATACTAACAAACCAAAGCGAGTGCACTGGTGTAATTGAGTTGGCTTCATTTAAAACCTTCACCAAGAACGACGAGGAGGTTTTTCGGTACCTAGGCAAATCGCTTGGCGAACATTTTGAAAACGAAACACAAAGCAATGAGGAGTAATTTATGGTAACTCATAGCAAAATATCTTCAACCACACAAACCAAGTTCATCTCCCACAAGGTAATGATGGCTGGCGTAATAGGTTTGCTCTTCCTCGTTCTTGCCTGGATTTTGGAGTTCACAGGACAAAACATTCCTTTCTCCATAAATGGTATTGGAAAAATACATTCCATCAACCCAGCCCTTTGGATAACTGATATTCTTCCATTACTGTTTGCCTACGTAACTTGGATTCTCCTTTCAAAACATCAAGAAAAGGTTGTTTTCCTTGAAGAGGAAATTCAGCAACGCGACGACGACATTAACAAAAACGCACTTTTCGCCAAAAAAATTGGCGAAGGCGATTACAATGCCATCCTTGAAATTAGCGATGAGGAGGACATCCTTGGGAAATCGCTCCTTGTGATGCGCGATAATCTTCTAGAAAACAATAAAAAGGAGTCGGAACAAAACTGGATTTCTACAGGAAAAGATGAAGTATCGCACATTCTTCGCCTGCATAACAACATCGATGAGTTAACCTATGAAGTTCTGGTTAAACTAATTAACTACATAAACGTAATTCAGGGAGCCCTGTACATTTTCGATGAGGATAAAAAAATCCTAAAAAACCTTTCCACATACGCATATTCTCGAAAAAAATTCATTAACCAAGAGTTTAAAATTGGGCAAGGTTTAATTGGACAATGTGCCTACGAACGCGATTTTATATACAGAACCGAGATTCCCGACAACTACATTTCAATAACATCGGGTATTCTGGGCGACAAGAAGCCCAAGAGCCTTCTGATAGTTCCCCTAATAACCGACGAGAAGCTACAGGGAGTTATCGAGTTTGCATCGCTTGACGATAGTATCCCCGAACTCACAATCCGTTTCTTAAAAGAAATGGGCGAAATCATTGCCCGAACCATTTTCAACCTCAGGGTAAACCAAAAAACAGAAAGGTTACTGCAGGAAGCCCAGCAGATGACTCAGGAACTTAAGGAGAACGAAGAGGAACTTCGCCAGAATGCCGAAGAGATGAGGGCTACACACGAGGAACTTGAGAAATCGAACGCTCAACTCGAACAAAAAATTAAGGAGGTTGAAAACGCACAGAAACGCCTGCACTCATTACTCGAAAATGCTTCAGAGATTATTTCGATATATAGCAGCAGCTTAAAGCTCACCTACATAAGTCCTTCGGTTACTAAAATACTGGGTTACACCCCGCAGGAAATGATGAGCGGCAAGGACATTGACCGTCTCACTCGAAAAGGTGAACAGGATTTGAGCGAGATGTTCCACAAGCTGCTGGATTCGCCTCGCATGCCCATAACCATCCAGTACACTTTCATGAAGAAGGACGGGGAAAAAATATTCCTCGAGGTTACCGGCCGCAACCTGCTCGACGATACTGCTATAAACGGCATAATACTTAATTCCCAAGATATTACCGAGCGTAAAAGAGCCGAAAAAGAAGAGCGCATGCGCAGTAAAATGCAGGCACTTTCGGAGAACTCGCCCGATATGATTATTCGCCTTAACACTGCCGGCCAATTCTTCTATGCTAACCCAATGGTTGAGCAGTACCTTGGCATTCCTGTAAAAGACTTGATTAACCAAACGTTAAACTCCATCGATATTAACGAAACCCTTCTTTCGTTCTTCAAGGAAGCAATAAAAACAATAAAAACAACCAAGCAGAAAGTTGAAGATGATTTAACGTTCGATACGAAAATTGGCCAAACCATAATGCACATTTCGGCAATCCCTGAATTTAACGAGAACGAACTTGAAACAATACTTTTTGTTAGCCACGATATTACCGAAGCCAAACGTATTGAACTGGAAATTCAGGATAAGAACAGGAAAATAACCGAGAGTATAAACTACGCACAACGCATTCAAACATCAATACTACCTAACAACAAAATAATTCGACAGTATCTTCCAAAATCGTTCATTTACTATAAACCTCGCGATGTGGTTAGCGGCGATTTCCCTTGGTTCTTCATTAAGGAAGATTACATATACATTGCAGCAGTGGACTGTACAGGGCACGGGGTTCCTGGAGCACTTCTTTCGTTCATTGGTTACTTCACTCTCAACAACGTTGTTGACCATGACATAACCTACAGTGCAGGAAAAATTCTCGATGTACTCCATTTTGGAGTCCGCAAAACCCTAAAACAGGATAGGCCGGATGCTGATGCTCGTGATGGAATGGACATTGCTCTTTGTAAAATAAACATAAAGAAAAAAGAGTTACAGTATTCTGGCGCCCACAGGCCACTTTACCTCCTGCGCAACAAAGAGTTACTAGAATATAAGGGTAATAGGAAGGCAATTGGAGGGATTCCTCATCCCAAAAAGGAGGAATCCGACTTTACCAACTATTTCATCGAGATAAAACAGGGCGATAAAATTTTCTTCTTCTCAGATGGTATGCCCGACCAGGTTGGTGGTTCTGACTTAAAAAAATACGGACCAGCAAGGGTTCGGGACATTATTACTGCGAATCCAAATATGACAATGCCCCAGTACAATGAGATTTTCTCAAAAGATTTTGAAGAGTACAAGGGTGAAAATAAGCAAATTGACGACGTTTTACTAATTGGTATCGAATTCTAAATTGATTATTATCGGTAAATTATTTAATTTTACGGGCTATGGACAAAAAGAATGTTAAAGGGTTTCTTGAGTTTGTTTACGACTTTTACAAGTCGATGAAAGCTCATGAGATCACCCTTGTGTACGAGGGTGAAATTACCCACCAAATCACCAAGGCCTTTACCTCCCTAACCGAGTCGAACATGGCAAAGGAGGAAGAGTCTAACTCTGTGCAGAAGAAAGTCTTCCATGTAATGGTTGAGTGCCTGCAAAACATCAGCAAGCACGCCGATAGCTTCGGATCAGACGACTTTCTATTTGCCGGACGAGGAATCTTTATGGTGAGTAAAGGCGAAATTGAGTACCACGTTACTACTGGGAACGTGATTGAGAACACAAAAATTGATGAACTTACTGGTATTCTCGACCACATCAACACCCTGGACAAGGACGGTTTGAAGGAGTTGTACAAAACACAGATGCGTGAAGGACGGCTCTCTGAAAAAGGTGGAGCAGGACTTGGGTTTATCGACATTGCCAGAAAAACTGGTCGTAAACTTGAGTACCACTTCCTCCCCATCGACGAGGAGAACCACTTCTTTATTTTAACCTCAACCATTTCCAGAAACGAGTAAGAAAATACAAGAGCTATGGAAACCATAAAGATCATGGGTACCGATGATACCCCAACTGTTATACTTGACGCGGACAACGATATCTTTGAGATATCAGGTCGCTCTCTTCCCGAGGATGTAACCGCATTTTACGAACCAATTCTTAACTGGCTCGACGATTACGCCAACTCGCCTAACGCCAAAACCGTGTTTACCTTTAAACTTGTTTACTTTAACACAGCAAGTTCAAAACTTTTGCTCGATATACTTATGAAACTTGAGCAAATGCACGAAGATGGCAAGGAAGTGCTAATCCGATGGTTCTATCCTGAAGACGATGAGGACATGCAAGAAGCCGGCGAAGAATATGCCGACATTGTTGATATACCATTTGAACAAGTAAGCTACACGCTAAGCTAAACATATTGCCAGCGGGCTTGTCTTAACAAAACTTAAGCAATGAGTGAAGAGATTCTCAAGGCTTTAATGCAACTGTTTGCAATTATTGCAAAACAGGACGAAGGCGTTGAATCAAACGAACGCGACTTCGTTGTGAATTTCCTTACTCAACAACTCAACGATGAGGCTGTTAAAGAGTACATAAACCTTTTCGATCAGCATGCAGGCCTCAACGACGAAAAAGAAGAGGATGAAGGCGAAGAGGGAAAACCCAAAAAGGTAAAGCTTACCTCGGTAAAAGACTCCGTAAAGATTCTGGGAATTTGTAAGAAGATTAACAAAACGCTTACCCAGGAACAAAAGGTTGTTGTACTGGTTCGCCTTTTCGAGCTGGTTAACGCCGACCGAAAATTTACCGACCAACGTATGGCCATTATCAACACAGTGGCCGAAGTTTTTAAGCTAACCAAAGAAGAGTTTCAGGATATCGAGAATTTCGTTATTAATAACGACCCCAAAGATCTCGATTACGCAAGCATCCTCAGCATTCATGACCAAGAAGAGCACGGTGTTCATTGCAAACACATACCAACCGAAGCCCTAAACGGGCATCTGTTTATTCTGCAAATAAAAAGTGTTGACCTTTACTTCCTACGCTACACTGGAAATGAAGATATTTTTCTAAATGGGCTCCCAATTAACCACAAGCGTATCTACCTATTTGCTAGTGGCAGTTCCATTAAGCTACCCAAAGGTAAGCCAGTTTACTACACCGATGTAGTTGCTCACTACCTTGCCGACCTTAGCGCCACCCGTATTTGCTATAACGTTCAAGATGTTGGTTTCCAATTCAAATCGGGCGACATTGGCCTACGAAATATCAGTTTCAAGGAGGAGCATGGCAAACTTATTGGGATAATGGGCGCCAGCGGCGCTGGTAAAACTACCCTTCTCAACGTTCTTGCTGGAGTTGAAAAGCCAACCAGCGGCAAAGTGCTTATAAACGGCTTCGACTTACATAATGAAAAAGATAAAATTGAAGGTGTTATTGGGTTAATCCCACAGGACGACCTGCTAATTGAAGAACTCACGGTTTTCCAGAATCTATACTATAACGCCAAACTTTGCTTTAAAGACAAAACAGAAGAAGAACTAGTTGCACAGGTTGAAAAAACGCTAAATAGCCTTGGCCTACTTGAAAGAAAGGATCTTAAGGTTGGCTCGCCAATGAACAAGATGATTTCAGGCGGACAGCGGAAAAGATTGAACATAGCCCTCGAACTTATCCGTGAACCCTCCATCTTGTTTGTCGATGAACCAACTTCCGGACTTTCTTCTCGCGACTCAGAGAATGTTATGGACCTACTAAGGGAACTAACCCTTAAAGGCAAACTTATTTTTGTTGTTATCCACCAGCCATCGTCCGACATATACAAAATGTTCGACAATATGGCCATTCTCGATACTGGTGGATACCTTATTTATTATGGTAACCCAGTTGAGGCGGTTATGTACTTTAAACGCCTCGACATGCAAATAAACAGCGATGTGGGCGAATGTCCCACATGCGGTAACGTTAACCCTGAACTTATTTTCAACATAATTGAAGCAAAAGTTGTTGACGAATTTGGACGCTACACGCCCATACGTAAAGTTTCGCCACCAAAATGGGAGGACTATTACAAAGATAATATTAAGCTGAGGGAGGTAACCGACGAAACTGAACCGCCACCAAAATCGCTCGACATTCCTTCCGCTTTCAAACAATTCTTAATTTACACCACCCGCGACTTTCTTTCAAAAGTTAGTAACACACAGTACATCGTTTTAAACCTGCTTGAAACTCCCATTTTAGGATTTATACTAGCATTCGTAATTCGATACATTGCCGACCCGAACTCGAACATATACATTTTTCGTGAAAACGAAAACATACCTATATATATATTTATGGCGCTTATTGTTGCTCTTTTCATTGGGCTTACTGTTAGTGCCGAGGAAATATTTCGCGATAGAAAGATTTTGAAACGCGAAGCGTTTCTCAACCTTAGCCGGACATCGTACCTTTTCAGTAAAATTTCAATTCTTGTGGTTCTTTCGGCAATACAAAGCATAACCTTTGTTCTAATTGCAAACGGCATACTTCAACTCAAGGGAATGAACTTTGAATACTGGCTGGTTCTTTTCTCAACTGCTGTTTTTGCTAACTTGCTTGGCCTAAACATATCTGCAACATTTAACTCTGCCGTTACCATATACATAGTAATTCCTCTTTTAATGATTCCCATGATGGTTCTTTCTGGAGCCATGTTTAGCTTCGAAAAGCTAAATAGAGCGGTTGGTAGTTTCAGCCGAGTGCCAGTTATTGCAGAATTCATGGTAACAAAATGGGGCTACGAGGCCCTTGTCGTCCGGCAGTACAAGGATAATGATTTCCAGAAAAATTTCTACGAAATAGAAAAGGTTGAACGCAACGCAAACTATAAAACGGTATACTACATCCCTGAAATTGAGAAGAAAGTACTCGAAACTTTAGATTTTCTTGAGAAAACAGATATCGAAACCCAGCAAAGGTTAAAAGAAGATTTAGGCACTATTCATAAAGCCATCTTCACTGAAACTAATTACTTAGCGCCTGGGGTTCCTTTCAGTTTCATTGATAGTATTAATATAAATAGCTATTCATTCGAAACGGCTTATGCTATTATTGACTATTTAGATGCGCTAAAAAATCATTATAGTAAGATTTTTCAGGGGGCAAACCAGAAACGCGACCGAATTATTAACCACCTGGTTAGCACAAACCCCAAACTTTACGAAGCAAAAAGAAGAGCATACCATAACGAGAGCATTGCCGATTTGGCCGAAAAAGTATTCGAAAAAAATAAGATACTTTTATACAAGGATGAATTTGTACAACAGTACGATCCAATTTATCGCGATCCCTTACCAAGACACGCACTTGATTTTCGTTCTCACTTTTTAGCTCCACGAAAATTCTTTTTAGGACAATTCTTCGATACATTTTGGTTCAATATTTGCTTTATGTGGTTTATGTCTATAGTTCTTTACATAACTCTTTACTTTGAATCGTTAAAAAAACTGCTAGATCTTTCCTCTAAAATTAAAATACCATGGAGGAAAAAATAATTTTTTTTTATATATTTACTTGTTTAGAATTATAGTTTAATACAAAAAACAAAGTTATGGCAAGGATCATTCCAGTACTTCTAATAATATCTGTGTTACTGTCATCATGCAGGTCATGCAATAAAGATCAGGATGCTAACAAGGAGTTTGATATCCCCGAAGAATTAATGAGCGATGAACAACCGCTACCAGTTTCCTCGGAAGTAATTGACGAGATAGTACAAAACGTTTCTTCGCCTGTTGAAACTGCGGCTCTTATCAAGGGTTTAAAAGTTCCGTTTAACAAGGACTATATGGCCACTACCGGTAGCGCCAAGAACATGAACACAAGTTTCCAAAAAGCGTTAGGGCTTGGCATATACGGAGCCGACCTAGGTTACCTAAACATGTATGAAAAAACAACTGTTGTAATTGACTACATATCTACGGTAAAGGAACTTGCCGATGGAATTCAAGTAGGTCAGTTTTTCGACTTCAACACCCTCCGTCGAATTGCTACAAACAAGGAGAACCTAGATTCATTGATGCTTATTTCTCAGCAAAGTTTCAATAAAATTGACAGCTACCTTCGAGAAACCAACCGTGCAAGCCTTAGCGTTGTTATTATTGCAGGCGTTTGGCTTGAGGGTCTTTACCTTTCTACCAGAGTTGCACAGGACGCAAATCACCCTCGAATTAACGAAACCATTGGTGAGCAAAAGGTTATTATGGGAACCTTAATGGCTCTTCTAAACAACTACAAACGCGACCCCAACATTGCATCCTTAATTTCTGATTTTGAAGAAATTAAGGATCTATATAAAGATGTAACTATTACATACGAAATTGGAGGGGAACCAACTCCCGTTGTAAAAGATGGTGTTCTCACTTTTACTCAAAATGATGTCCAAACCATTACAATGTCCGACGAAACGCTACAGGCCATTATTACAAAGGTGCAAACGTTAAGAAACAAATTAATTAGTTAATCAGCGAAATTTAAAGGCTATGAAAAACACATATTTAATTCTACTACTTACATTTTTTCTCTCCGGGGCCTCATCAATAACCTTTGCTCAATCGGAAGATGATTTAGTTGAAATCTGTGGAATGATTGCACAGGATGCAACCTACCTAAAAGATTTTAAGGTTAGGCTTGATGCAGGAAATCCGCCACCAGTTCAACGTTTCTCTGTAATTCTGAAGAAAGGTATTAAGTACAGATTTTCCGTGTGCAACTCAAAGGATTACGAAGGAAAAGTTGTTCTTCAACTACTCGACAACAATCGCTTGCTAGCAACCACGCACGTTGTTGCCAGTGGTCAGGATTACCCATCAATTGATTATGTTTGTACAAAAACTGGAGCTTACCACCTCTTTTTCAACTTTAAGGACGGAAAACCTGGATTGGCTGTGGGGCTACTTTCGCTGGTTGAAACCATATAGCCTTAATACAAATATTAAGAAAGGGGTGCTTTTTGTGTACCCCTTTTTCGTTTAATAGAACTCTTATGCTATAAAAAACAAAAAAACCTGAAAAATCAATTTCAGGTTTTTTTGCTCCTCATCTAGGACTTGAACCTAGGACCCCCTGATTAACAGTCAGGTGCTCTAACCAACTGAGCTAATGAGGAATATGTGTTACAACAGATAAAACTCGTTCGTTTTGCGAGTGCAAATATACAAGCTTTTACTATTTGCACAAATTTTTTTGAAAAATTTATTCTGCTCTTTTTCCTTTTGAATAACCTTTAAAAAACTACTTTTGTGATTATAACATAAATACATAAAAATGACGAAAATTTTAGCTATAGGAAATGCGCTGGTTGATGTTATGACCTCGCTTGAAAACGACTTGCTTCTCGAAAAATTAAACCTTCCGAAGGGTAGCATGCAGCTTGTTGATGATGCCACAATCGCAAAAGCAATGGAATCGACTAGGGGTTTAAAACAGGTTTTGGCCACTGGTGGAAGTGCCGCTAACACAACCAACGGGTTATCGAACCTTGGGATAGAAACATCATTTATTGGAAAGGTTGGTCAAGACGAGCTAGGCGATTTTTTTCGTGATGACATGAAAAAGAATGGCATAAACCCGATGCTGTTAAAGGGGAAATCGCCTACAGGTAAAGCCTTAGCACTTGTTTCGCCCGATTCAGAAAGAACTTTTGCAGTTAACCTCGGCGCTGCCATTGAAATGGTTCCCAGCGACCTAACCGAAGAAATGTTTAAAGGATACAACTACTTTCACATTGAAGGTTATTTGGTACAGAACCATAGTTTAATTGAAAAAGCATTAATTCTTGCGAAGAATGCGGGACTTGAAGTATCGCTCGACATGGCAAGTTTTAATGTTGTTGAGGCAAACCGTGATTTCTTGAAAAAAATAATTACGAACTACGTCGACATTGTTTTTGCAAACGAGGACGAATCGAAAGCATTCACCGGCTTGTCTCCCGAAGATTCGTTAGATGCTTTCGCTGAATTGGTGAAGATTGCTGTTGTTAAAGTTGGGTCGAAAGGTTCTATGATAAAATCTGGAAATGAAGTGCACAAAGTTGGCGTTATAAAAGCCAACCCTATTGATAGCACTGGTGCTGGTGATTTATACGCGTCGGGGTTTCTTTATGGTCTTTCAAAAGGATTAGGCTTAAAGCAGTGCGGTTCAATTGGGGCAGTGCTTTCCGGAAAGGTGATTGAAGTAATGGGGCCTAAGATGACACCCAATATCTGGGAAAATGTAACCGATTTAGTTAATCGTATTATTGCTGGCGAACAAATAGTGAATTAATTGGTAAAACCCATTTCTGGTATTTCGCACCAGAAACGCCAAGGTTTATTTGCCCATACTGGCCCTGCATAGTCAACACCTATGCGGGGTCCTTTATTTATAGAAACTTTCATCCCAGATTCAAACACCCAAATTCTTCGGGAGGTCATCAGGTCTTCTCCATAAAATGATTTATCAATTTCCAGCAATCGCGATACTCTTCCTGGTCCTGTAACATTTTTCACGCCTCTAATCAAAATTGCCTGAGGATTATCGACCTCACCTGTTACAAAGTTTAACATCCAGTGAATACCGTAAATAAAGTAAACATAAACTAACCCTCCTTTCTGGTACATAACTTCGGTACGGGATGTTCTCCCTTTGCTTGCATGGCAAGCCTTATCCTCAAATCCACGGTAAGCCTCAACCTCTGTAATCAAATAGGTTTCAAGTCGCTTGTTCCCGAAGCTTCTGGCAATATATTTCCCAAGAAGTTCTGGAGCAACCGTTAACACATCGCGCTGAAAGAAAGATGAATCAAGCCTTGAGTTCTTCATTAGAATTAAGAATTGACTGGTTTGATTCTTTTGAAAAAACAGTAATTCCGTAGAAGAGTGAAGCCAAACAAACACCAACGTGAGTTTGGAACGTATCCTCATTAAGCATGGAGAGGGTAAGGATGAAGAATATTGACAAGCTTATAAAATCGAGATGTCTTTTCTCTCGAAAAAAAGGTACAAACCAGCCAATCATAAAGGCTAGGCAACCCAAAAAACCAGTCGCCACGCATTGGGTAAGATACTGATTGTGGCTAAGGTACCAGTAGGGTTTCCCTAAGTTTGGTTCATTTTTCTCGTAATAATCGATGAATGAATCGGCCAAATCGCCTGTACCAACACCAAACCAAAAATTTTCACCTATAATATTTATGGCCGCTTTAATGTAAATATAACGCTGTACAAACGGACTTCCACTTACCTGCCCAAGATTCAAATACTGATCGATTTCCCATAGAAACTGATACATTCTAGGATAAATTCCAAAACGATGCTGCTTAAAGATTATGCTAGTTACCCCCGATTCAATTAATTCAACATCAACTTCATCGAGTTTTGATATTCCAACCGAATCCTTTGTTAATCCCATCGATGATAGATAACGAATGAGCGTTGAATTAATCGGTTGTCCCATTCTATCGTTTTCACTGAAAGGAATCTCACTTATCTTATTCCATTCAGAGTTTAACTCACCCCAGCATATGTTTAACCAAACCGCATAGCCATTTTCATACTGCACTTTATGTATGTCGTGGAAGTATTGATTTCCGTTAACAGTAACTGAACGAAGGCTTTCGAAATCAACGGAGTATCTTGTAAAAAACTTATCAATTTGATGGGCAGTAAACGAAGCAACAAAAAGGAAAGAACAGCATAGAAGAACTAGCAACGCAAATCGTCCGATTACGTTCCTTATTGTAAATATCGAAATCATTAAGAAAAAAAGTGTGGTTGAAACCAGAATAACAATTGCTGTTAACGACTGAAGAATCAGCACGAAAAAGAGGAACCAACCTATCGTGAATAAAAAAACCCATCGAACATTCTTACTTAAAAAAGAGGGTGACTTTACAAAGTAAAAAACGCAAATAAAAAGAGCAATATTTACCATTAACCCAAACCTTATATGGGAAATGAAGGGAGAAATTTCGCGAACGTTGGCTCCACCCAAATAAAAATATTTAAAAAAAAGAAAAGTGCTATAAAAAGAAGCTACTAATACTGAAAGAACGAAAATTGAAAGAATGTAAAATAGTTCCTTACTGCTTAAAGGTTTTGATGTGGCAAACACTAATGGCAGGATTAGCAAAGGAAGTTTCAAACGAAGCTCCGATAAACCATAAGCAAAGTTGGAGGTATAAAACATGCCAACCAACAATGGTAAGTAAATTACCAGGAAAAAAAGAGACGATTTACTCCTAATTAGCAGATTCATCTTTTGTTTAAACCTACCTTCTAAAACCCAGTTTACAGCAAGAGCAATTACTCCAACACTCAAAGCGTACTCAGAAAATGGTAAACTAATGAGCGATATGACTAAAAACAAAAAAAATAGATTCCTGTGGATCGGTTCACTAAAAATGCTCATAATTGGGTATTAAAAATCCTTTCAAAGGTAGAAAAAATCTCTTTTTTTCAATCATCACAAAAAATGAGCCTGTTGCAAAAAAAATAAATTTACGGTAAGTATTGTAGTTTAAATAAATAGCTGTATTTTTGCAACCCGCTTATCATAGCCGTTTGGATCACGGTAAAAAAAGGTATTAACTAAAAACAAAGGAAAGAGACGTGGACACACTAAGCTACAAAACTGTATCGGCCAACGATGCCACCGTTAACAAAGAGTGGATTATGGTTGATGCTACCAACGAGGTTTTGGGGCGACTGGCCAGCAAAGTAGCAAAAATGCTACGCGGCAAGTACAAGCCAAGCTTCACACCACACGTTGACTGTGGTGATAACGTTATCGTTATCAATGCCGAGAGGGTACGCTTAACCGGTAAAAAACTTACCGACAAGCAGTACGTACACTACACTGGTTATCCGGGAGGACAACGCTTTGGAACCCCAAAGGAGTGGCTACATCGTAAGCCCGCTGCAGTAATTGAACATGCAGTAAAAGGGATGCTTCCAAAGAACCGCCTTGGTTCTAAAATTTACGGAAACCTTCATGTATACGCAGGTTCTGAGCACCCACATGAAGCCCAAAAACCAAAGGAAATTAAACTAAACTCAATTAAATAGAAGTTATGCAGGTTTACAACGCAACAGGAAGAAGGAAAAGCGCTGTGGCTCGTGTTTACCTCCTCGAAGGCAAAGGAAACATAACCATCAACGGAAAAGATATTAAGGATTACTTCCCCTCAGAACTTATGCAGTATGTGGTTAAGCAACCTCTTGAAGTTCTGAACCTTTTGGGCAACTACGATGTTAAAGTTAACGTCGATGGTGGAGGAGTAAAAGGACAAGCCGAGGCTCTCCGTTTGGGCATAGCCCGTGCACTGGTTGAAATCAACCCTGAACACAAACCAACCCTTAAGGCAAATGGTTTCATGACTCGCGATCCACGTGAAGTAGAACGTAAGAAACCTGGCCAACCAAAGGCAAGGAAGAGATTCCAGTTCAGCAAACGTTAAAATATTACTATTCATTTGGCAAACAGCTTACGCTGTAAATTGTTAGGACTTTCTTTTCAGAAGCTACCTAACGATTGCCATAATTTACAAACAATCAATTTAAACTAAAATGCCAAGAACCGATTTTAAAGAATTACTCGACGCTGGTGTACACTTTGGTCACCTTAAGCGCAAGTGGAATCCTAAAATGGCTCCCTACATCTTCATGGAACGCAATGGGATCCATATTATTGACCTGCAGAAAACTGCAATAAAAGTTGAAGAAGCTGCCTCGGCTGTTAAGCAAATTGCCAAGTCGGGTCGTAAAGTACTTTTTGTTGCCACAAAAAAACAGGCAAAGGAAATTGTTTCCGAAAGAGTTAAGCAAGTTAACATGCCATACGTTACTGAGCGCTGGCCAGGTGGTATGCTCACCAACTTCCCCACAATCCGTAAGGCAGTTAAAAAAATGTCGTCAATTGATAAGATGTTAACCGACGGCACTTTCGATAACCTCTCAAAACGCGAGAAGCTACAAATTACTCGTCAGCGTGCTAAACTAGAAAAGAACCTTGGATCGATTGTAGATCTAAACCGTTTGCCTGCTGCACTTTTTGTTGTTGACGTACAGAAAGAATACATTGCTGTTAGAGAAGCAAAAAAATTGAATATCCCGGTATTTGCAATGGTTGATACCTGCTGTGATCCAACACCCATCGATTTTGTGATTCCGGCCAATGACGATGCTTCCAAGTCAATTTCTCTAATTGTCGACATCATGTCAAAAGCTATCGAGGAAGGTTTGAACGAACGTAAGGCGGAGAAGGAGAAAGAACCTACCAGTCAAGATAACGATGATTCTGATGTTCAGCCAAAAGTTGCACGCACAAGGGCAAGAAAAGGGCCAAAAACCGAGAAGCCAAAAGCACCTGTTGCAAAAAAGCAAGATGATGAAAACGTTGAGGCTAAAGAGGCTGACGACAAAAAACCAGCCGAAGAATAGCATCAAAATCAACATAATTTGTAATTAAAATATTTTAAAAATGTCTCAAGTTAAAACCGCCGATATAGCCAAACTCCGCAAACTAACCGGAGCTGGTATGATGGATTGCAAAAAAGCCCTCGAGGAGTCAAATAACGATATCGATAAGGCTGTAGAACTTATCCGCGAACGCGGAAAAGCTATTGCAAATAAGCGTGCTGACCGCGAAGCTGGAGAAGGTGCTGCATTGGCAGCAACCAATGCTAACGCTACACATGGTGCAATAGTAGTTCTTAACTGCGAAACCGACTTTGTTGCTAAAAACGATGATTTCGTAGGTCTTACCAAAAAAATTCTAACTGCTGCAATCGACAACAAACCCGCAAACCTTGATGAGCTTAAAGAAATGCAAATTGAAGGTCGCAAGGTTGTTGATATGGTTACCGATCAATCAGGTATTACTGGTGAGAAGTTTGAACTATCATACTACGAAATGTTAGCAGCATCTAAGGTTGTTTTTTACATCCATCCAGGCAACAAGCTGGCAACCATTGTTGGTTTCAACAAGGCTGATTTTGACGAGCAAGTTGGTAAAGATATCGCCATGCAAATTGCTGCAATGAACCCTGTATCGATCGACAAAGAGGATGTTCCTGAGAAGGTTCGTAAGCAGGAGTTTGAAATAGGACGCGAGCAGGCTCGTTTGGAAGGAAAACCAGAAAATATGCTTGATAAAATTGCTGAAGGTAAACTCAACAAATTCTTCAAGGAAAGTACTCTTATGAACCAAGACTTTATTAAGGATGGCAAAACTACCGTTCGCCAGCACCTCCAGTCGGTTGATAAGGATCTGAAAGTTACTGGATTCAAACGTGTTTCGTTAACAATGTAGTTTTCACCGAAATATATTAGGAGCCACCTTTGGGGTGGCTTTTTTTTATGCATATATTTGTTGTAGTAGAAAAATTTCATATCCATATAGGTACTTATTTTCCTGTTTTACTATTTTTACAAAATAATACAAAATCGCATGATTAAATATAAAAGAGTTTTACTAAAACTTAGTGGCGAAGCACTAATGGGAAGCGATAAGTATGGAATAAACACCAACATACTTACAAGCTATGCTGAGCAGATAAAAGAAATTTCCGATTTAGGAGTTGAGGTGGCCATAGTTATTGGAGGAGGAAATATTTTCAGGGGTTTAAGCGGCGTTTCGAAGGGGTTCGATAGGGTTAAGGGCGATCAAATGGGAATGCTTGCCACTGTAATTAACAGCTTGGCGCTACAAAGCGCCATTGAGGGAGTTGGAGGAAACGCAAAAGTTTTTACTGCAACAAAAATGGAACCTGTAGGCGAACTTTACACCAAAGCAAAAGTACTTGAGGCATTCAAAAACGGGTACGTTTCAATTATTGCAGGCGGAACCGGAAACCCATATTTCACTACCGATACAGCGTCCTCGCTTCGAGGTGTTGAGATTGAAGCCGAAGCATTACTTAAAGGCACAAGGGTTGATGGGGTTTACACAGCCGACCCTGAAAAGGACAAGAACGCTGTTAAGTTCGATGAAATTACCTTTGCAGAAGCATACGACAAGAAACTGAAAATAATGGATTTAACAGCATTCACTTTATGTATAGAGAATAACCTTCCAATTATTGTTTTCGATATGAACACCCCGGGCAACCTAAAAAAAGTTGTTTTTGGTGAAAAAATTGGAACTTTGGTAAAAAATTAAATATTTTTACCCTCGATAAAAACGAAAAACCAATGAAAGAAGAAGCCAATTTATACATAGAAATGGCCGAAGAGCGTATGAATAAGGCCATAGAGCATCTGGACAATGAGCTTAGGATTATTAGAGCCGGCAAGGCAAATCCAGCAATGCTATCCGGAATTATGGTAGACTACTACGGAACCATGACTCCCCTACAGCAAATTTCCAACGTTGGAGCACCCGATGCCCGCACAATTACCATTCAACCATGGGAAAAACCAATGATTGGACCCATTGAGAAAGCCATAATGGCTGCAAACCTAGGTTTCAACCCACAAAACAACGGGGAATTAGTTCGCATTTCAGTTCCCCCGCTAACTGAAGAACGCAGAAAATTACTTGTTAAACAAGTAAAAAATGAGGGTGAAAATGCACGGGTTAGCATTCGTAACGCCCGCCGTGATGCCAACGAGGAAATTAAGAAACTTCAAAAAAACGGACTAGCTGAAGATATCGCCAAGGATTGTGAAAATGATATCCAAAAACTAACCGACAACTACAACAAAAAGGTGGATGAACTCCTACTGAAAAAGGAACAAGAAATTTTAACCGTATAAAAAAGGCTGTTCACAGCCTTTTTCTTTTTTATACTATCTCCATTCCTAATAAAAGAGACATTACCTTTAGCTGCAATACATTGTTGCCGGGAATAATTAAATGATGATTACCAAGCGGATGATGTGTAAAGTAGCGATGCTGCTCCTTTTCAAATTTTAGGGCAAGTTGGGTTCTACATGCGTTCTTCGAGTAGGTGTGCTTTTCGGCAGTCCCCAAGCCAATAAAAATTTTCGAAAGAGACTTGTCAACCCTAAAAACAGTGAATTCGGTCCCTTTGAGTTTAGCGTTTATTGCAGCCCCTTTACCTGTTTCGAAATGGGTTTCAACAGAAAAATCGGAGATTAAGTTAGCAGGAATGGTACAATGGGCAAATAAAATATTTACATCGTTCACGTAGGCAACATTTGCCATCCATGGCGAAACGCCAAGAATTTCTTTACCTAACATCATTCCAATAACGCTGCAAATATCGCCTTCGCATCCAGCAGGAATCCCATCCATGCTCAACTTCGACAAACCCAAGCAAGCAGTTGTATTACAAGCATTCACAAGCGAAAAACATTCAACAGTAACTGCGCTCAGCTGTTTGTCAGCCACTTGCTTTGCAATGGCCTCGTAAACCTTCCCCGCCTTTTCAATACCACTGTTCTTGTCGGACTTGAAGAACGAGAGGAAATCGGCTGCAACATTCGTTTGCTCTAAAGGATTCACTTCATTCCAAGGAATGGAAACCTGGTCAACATCAAGTTTATCCTTTATTACCTGTGGATCAATTACTGAATTTATTAACCAATCGGAAGGTTGGCCGATCAATCCAAATCGTTTGCCTTTTAAGTTTTCAAGCCCTTTCCTAGCAGCGTATAACGATGCAACCAGCTGCACAGTTTCTGCCTTTGATTGGTCGGCTAGCATACACGAAATATCGTTTGCATCCATCCATCCCTTAACTTCTGTTGCGGCTGCCCAAGAGTTTTCACTTGGAGATGCGATAAGAAGGTAAAATTTGTTGGGTTTCACCTCCTGAACAACCTGTGACTCGGAACCACCTGTAAGAAAAACGAAAATATCGGGGTTGGAGTCAACAAACTCAACCTTGTCCTGAGGAAAAAGGTGCAAAAGTTTCTTTTTTGCTCTAGAAAAAACACCAAGTTCGGCATTTGTATACGCCAGTAACTTTACCCTTAGCTTGTACATATCATTAATAGTTTGAAAACTAATTCCAAAGATGTAATATTTTGGTGAAAAAGTAAACAGATTTGCACTTCTTCAACACAAATAAATTTCACTTAATTGTAAAATCGAGGGGAGTACGACCATAAGGGCAATCGGAACATACTGGCATTGCGCCCCTTCGGGTTAACAGGTTTTTCCTAAACCTACTATAATGCTTCGATTTCCACGATTCTTTTAGTAAAGAAAACCGAATTGAGCCCATTACGTAGAAAGCGTTTTTATCGAAGCAGCAAGGTACAATCCATCCATCGTGAGTTACCGAAAGCTTAAACCAGGGAGCGCTACATGGTTTATTTGCATTCCCTTTAATTAATGCAGTTCCAACTTTGTTGGTACAATAACGACTATACTTGGTTCCCATAGGAACCAAAACTTCAGGATCGATTCCCGAAATTACCTGAACCGTTTTTAGCCTTACCAAATCGGCGCCCAACTTTTTTGCTTCAACATTGAACTTCGATATGCTGTCAAGATTATTCTTAAACATCAGAAGTTCAAGAACAACTATTGGGTATTGGCTACCTAAACTTTTTTTTGCACTTACAATTGCATTAATTCCCAAAATTGCAGCTTCTTTTTTGTCCCCGCGCCTGTATTGTCCCAGGTTATTAAAATCGGCCGAATCGAGCGAAACAACAATCTTTTTTAAACCCGATTTCACTAGCAGGGCAGCATTACTCTCATTAATAAGAGTAGCATTAGTAGCCATTTCAGTTATTAACCGTTTCGATGTGGCAAATGAGATAAATGGGATAATACTAGAACTCATCATAGGTTCGCCCTGAAAATGGAGAAGAAGGGTATAGGCAAACCCCGAAACTTGGTTGACAATCGTTTTGAAGGTTTCAAAATCCATTTCGCCACCTCGTCTTTTAAGTTCTCCTCGTCCTGTGGTACACTCGGGGCACTTAAGGTTACATCGGGTTGTAGGCTCAAGCGAAATGCTGTATGGATTACCAAAAACAAGCGGCTTTCGAAATAAAACGGATGAAAAATACCCTATATAGCACATGAGAAGATTAATCAATCTTCTCAACGTAGTGTGCCGAATGTAAAGAAAAAGTTCCTTCAATATTGAAGTTGTTAAACTTTGAAGTACTTGTGGTTAGAACTAGCAAAGCAACTAATTCCCTTCAAGTATTTCGAATATTTCGTCGAGTTTTGGAGTAAGTATAATTTCGGTTCTTCTGTTTTTCTGCCTGGCTTCGGGGGTTTTTGCTGGATCCACCGGATGATACTCACTACGTCCCGAAGCAGAAATTCGAGCCGGTGTTATATTTGAACCATCGAGAAGAATTCGAACAATTGAGGTTGCCCTCTTTACGCTTAAATCCCAGTTATCGAGGAGTTCCCCACGACCTGCAAACCGAACATCGTCGGTATGGCCCTCAACCACAATGTTGATATCTGAGTTTTGCTCCAGAACGGGAATCAACTGCTTAAGGGCTGTAACCCCGTTTGCGTCAACAACGTGGCTCCCCGATTTAAACATCAGCTTCTCCTCCAGGGAAACGTAAACCTTACCGTTTTGTAGCTTCACGCTGAGTCCTTTGCCCTCAAACCCGAAAAGCGCATCGGCAACTTTGCGTCGAAGTGCCAGCACTGCCGAATCCTTTCGCGCCAGAATTTGCTCAAGTTCTGTGAGCCTTGCATTCCTTTCCTCAAGATCCTTCTTCAACGCTTCGAGGCTATCCTGAAGTGCATCCAGCTCACGGCTTCGAAGGTTTAACCTACGTTCCGATTCCTTAAGTGCGTCCTCCTTAACCTGAAGTTCTTCCTGAGTTTTCTGAAGCTGAGCTAAAACCTTTCGGGTTTCCTTGTGGGTTCCCGACATTAAGCCCTCTTGAAGATGCTGCAATTCAGCATATCTACTCGAGAGTTTCTGGTTCTCATCCTTTAACGATGCTAACTCCAACGATCGTGAAGCGCTATCGGCTAATAGCTTATCGACCTCGGTTTGTAAAACCTCAACTTTGGTTGATAGCTCTGCTGATCTGACGTTTAGCGATTCATTTTCGGTTGAGAATCGTTCCCTCTCCTCCTCGCATTTAAGGTTTTTGTCCTGCAATGCCTGAAACTCTTTGGCAGGTACACAGGCAAAAAGCACTAACGATACCAAGCCGATTCCAATAAGATTTATCTTCATTTTTGTCATAATATCCTAGTTTTCTAAACAGCAAATATAAAAATACTAAGCATGCAATTGGCACTAAAAGCCAAAACATTATCCACAAAACAAAACTCAATTGTTAATAATTCGTATTATGAATGATAGGGTCACTTTTCAACGAATCAAAAATGTGAGCCCAAACCTTTTTTTATTTTATTTGTTTTAACTTTGCAGAAATTGAGTTAAAGAATGGGAAATCAGCACCCTTTGCTAAACAAGATTAACTCACCCAATGACCTGAAGAAACTTAAGGTTGATGAGTTAGTTTCGCTTAGCGATGAGTTACGTCAGTTTATAATCGATGTTGTATCATCGAATCCGGGGCATTTTGGAGCAAGCCTTGGTGTTGTGGAATTAACGGTTGCGTTGCATTACGTTTTCAACACACCTAACGACCGAATTATTTGGGATGTTGGCCATCAGGCCTACGGGCACAAAATTTTAACCGGCCGACGCGATGCATTTCACACAAACCGTAAATATGGGGGAATTAGCGGTTTCCCAAAACGTAGCGAAAGCGAGTACGATGCATTTGGAACTGGACACAGTTCCACCTCAATTTCTGCGGGGCTTGGAATGGCATTAGCTTCAGCAATAAAAGGCGAAGAGAGGCAAACCATTGCAGTAATTGGCGATGGCTCCTTGTCCGCCGGAATGGCATTCGAGGGGCTGAATAATGGCGGATCAATAAAATCGAATCTTCTGGTTATTCTCAACGACAACAACATGGCTATAGACCCAAATGTTGGTGCGCTTAAGGAATACCTGCTTGATATTACCACGTCGCAAACTTACAATCGAATTAAAAAGGATGTTTGGAATTTGCTTGGGAAACTAGACAAGATTGCCCCGAGCACTCGTTCTGCAGTTCAGAAACTAGAGAATGCTATTAAGTCGGCTGTTCTCAAACAGAGTAATCTTTTTGAATCCCTAGGATTCAGATATTTCGGTCCAGTGGATGGACACGATGTTGTTTACCTAACTCAGGTTCTAAATGATTTAAAGAATATTCCCGGACCTAAGCTTCTTCACTGTGTTACAGTAAAAGGGAAAGGATTTACTCCAGCAGAAAAAGATCAAACCATATGGCATGCACCGGGGCTTTTCGACAAGAATACGGGAGAACGGATTGTTCTTAAAACCGACAAGCCCACTCCTCCCCGATTTCAGGATGTTTTTGGACACACGCTAGTTGAGCTCGCAGAGCAAAACCAAAAAATTGTGGGCATTACCCCAGCCATGCCCACTGGTTGTTCCATGAACATTATGATGGAAAAGATTCCAGATCGCACATTTGACGTTGGTATTGCCGAACAGCATGCAGTTACCTTTGCAGCCGGATTGGCTGCCGAAGGGCTGGTTCCGTTCTGTAACATATACTCATCGTTTATGCAGCGAGCATACGACCAGGTTGTGCACGATGCTGCACTTCAAAATCTAAACGTAATTTTCTGTCTCGACCGCGGCGGTTTGGTTGGTGACGATGGAGCAACACATCACGGAGTTTTCGATATCGCCTACATGCGAGCCATCCCAAATATTACCATTTGCTCGCCCATGAACGAGGAGGAACTGCGAAATATGATGTTCACTGCTCAGCAGGAAAACATGGGGACATGGAGCATTCGCTACCCACGCGGAAACGGCGTAATGGCAAACTGGCAAAAACCGTTCCGTGCATTAGAACCCGGTAAAGCACAACTTTTAAGAGATGGGCACGATATTGCCATTCTATCGCTTGGCCCGCTTGGAAACATTGCAGCAAAAGCTATTGAAAGGCTTGCTGAAGAGGGAATAAGCGTTGCACACTTCGATATGCGATTCGTAAAGCCCCTCGACGAGCAGCTGCTAGCGCAGATTGGCAAACGCTTCAAAAATATTATTACCATTGAGGATGGATGCCTACAGGGAGGTTTCGGCTCGGCTGTGCTGGAATGGCTAAACGATAATGGATTTAACACACAAGTTACTCGTTTGGGTATTCCCGACCGTTTTATAGAACATGGAACCCAGTCCGAACTTTACCGCGAATGCGGTATTGATGCAGAAGGCATTTACAATGCCGCCAAAAAAATTGCCGCACCGAAGTTAATTGGGAAGGTTGTTTAATTTCAACTCCCAACTTCTTGCCCAATCAAAAAAAGTAGCTATTTTTGCATTCCCAACAAACCAGCATTTGCCCGGATGGCGGAATTGGTAGACGCGCTGGTCTCAAACACCAGTGGTAGCAATACCGTGCCGGTTCGACCCCGGCTCCGGGTACAAAAAACGAAACCCTCAAGTATTTGAGGGTTTTTTTGTATATTTCCCAATAATTACATTCCTCTTTTTTGCTGAATATCAAAACCGTAACCCACATGAACTCAGAATCAGAATTATACCCATACGGAGAGAAGCAACCCGACTTCGATAGGCGTTACCTTGAGATGGCCCATATTTGGTCCAAAAACTCGTACTGTAAACGCAGACAGGTTGGAGCGTTGATTGTTAAGAACAGAATGATTATTTCCGATGGCTACAACGGAACGCCCAGCGGTTTCGAGAATGTTTGCGAGGACGAAAGCGGCAAAACCAAACCCTACGTTCTTCACGCCGAGGCCAACGCCATAACCAAAGTAGCAAAATCAAACAATAGCAGCGAGGGAGCAACTCTTTACGTTACCTCCTCACCTTGCATGGAATGCTCAAAGCTAATTATTCAGGCTGGGGTTAAACGGGTGGTTTACAGTGATGATTACAGAGTTATGGAAGGCATTGAACTCTTGGAGCGAGCAGGCATTGAGATTGTAAAAATTGAAATGAACCCGCCAACTACTAAAAAAGGTTAAATACCCTAATTATTCTCCCAATACTTCAGCAAACAACCTACAAAAACATAACTTTGAAGGTTGAATACAACAGTTGCTAAGCATGAAATACAATAACAGTAAGCGCGATATAATATATCCAATAGCACTTGCCCTAGTTTTAGTGGTTGGTGTTATACTAGGAGTTACGCTAAAAAAGGATCCGGGCAGAACTAGCTTAACCATCTACCCTCGCTCCGACAAACTATCGAACGTTTTGAAATACATTGAGGATCAGTATGTAGACACCGTATCGATGAATGAACTGGTGGAAAACACCATTCCTACCATTCTTAAAAATCTCGATCCACACTCCATTTACATTCCCGCATCGGAGCTAAAGGAGGTGAACGAACCACTCGAAGGAGGTTTTGATGGAATTGGCATTTCTTTCAACATGCCCAACGACACAATCATTGTTATCAATGTAATTCAAGGCGGACCCTCGGAAAGAATTGGTTTGCTGGCTGGTGACCGAATTGTAACCATTGATGATTCAGTTATAGCCGGGAAGAAGGTTCCTCAGGACGATATTGTAAAAATGCTGAAGGGCCCAACCGGAACTAAAGTAAAAGTTGGAATAGCAAGGAAAGAGGTTGAAGAACTTATTGTTTTTGAGATTTCTCGCGACAAGATTCCCCTTTACAGCATTGATGTTAGCTACATGCTAAACGAGAAGTTAGGTTACGTTAAAATTACACGTTTTGCCCGCACAACCTACCGGGAGTTCCTTGATGCAGTTGACAAGCTTCAAGCGCAAGGAATGACTGAACTAATTATTGACCTAAGAGGGAACAATGGCGGATACATGGATGCTGCTACAAACATTG
>CAZLXF010000003.1:0-17380 GCA_964563065.1 uncultured Rikenellaceae bacterium
TACTTTTATCAACAAAAAACTGAGGTTCAATATTATCGGCATATAGTTTCTTGCATTCAAGTATAAGTCTGGCCTCCTTAAATGCAATGGTGCTTCCTGGGGTTACAATGGGTGTAATACCCGATTCGGAAACCTTGTCGCAGTCGCGCCCCGATTTAGTCCCACATAAATTCAGCGCTTTACGGTAACCCTTTCCAAAAAAGGAAAGGCTAAAAACATCCTCCCTCTCAACAAATTGATAAGTATGCCTTTGCGGACGCACATAAATGGTTGAAACCGGTTTTCGCCAAAGAATACCGAAACCTCCCCAAGAGGCGGTCATTGTATTGAAATCCTTTGCATTACCTGCAGTAATAAGCATCCACTCTTTGTCGAGCAAAGTGAAAATATTATCGGGAAGTGTAAAAATATCGAGGGGCTTAAACCCAGAGAAGTTATCCATGTGTTGTACAGGTTATAAGAAACGAACAACTACCTTATTTGTAGTTGAATATAAATTACTCCAAGGTTTTTTTTAGAAGAATTCGTATGTATACTTGTATAAAACACGGTACTTATATGGAGCATAGTAGGAATCCATCTCAACTAGATTTCCATCTTTATCATACTTCGATTGTTTGTGCGATAGCTCGCTGGTATTGTTGTCTTCGCTCCAGCGTTCCTCGAGAAGGTTCCCGTTTTCATCGTGCTTATAGGTTGACTGAATAAACTCTTTGCCATCAGGATTTTGCTGCCTAATTTCGGTAACAACACCTAAGTCGTTATACTTATAGAATAACTTCTTTATAAGGTTTCCTGAAAAAAATTCAGCCATTTGCGAAACTCTCGATTTTGCATCATAAACATAATTTGTGCGTTTCTGTTCCTTCCCGTTTGAGCCAAGCCTAACTTCTTCCAAAACGTTACCATTAGCATCGAACTTTTTCTGTACGGTGTACGAAAGAATGCCGTCACCACTGTAAACCTTCAACTCCTGGTTAGAACCGTTGTATGTGTACACCCATTTCTCAGAAACTGCATTCGCAGAATTGTACTTAACAATTTCTTTATTATTCCCATCGGGATAATAGCTGTAAGTTATTCGGTATCCGGCAACTCCATCGAAAACAACCTCGTGAGTTTTTTTCCCTTGCTGATTATAATGAAAGGTTTGTTTATAGGTTAGCTTTAATTCTTTTGCATCCCTCTCCTTCTGAAACATTAAATACTCAACTTTTTGGTTGTTAGAGTCGTACCTGTAAATTAGTTTTGATGAAACATCGCCGTTGGAACGGTAGTTAATAATCTCAACCGGATTTCCAAATTTATCGTACTGTGTTTCACTTGTTTTGTAACCTTCAGCACTAGGTTTGTTATTGTTAAACCTATGACTCCACTGAACGGATTTCTTTATTTTGCTATCGACAATACGCTTGCGCTCAAGTTCTTCATCTTTGGTTAACTGTGCTTTTACGCCGGCGGTTAGCAGAAGCAAAACCAGAAGTATAAGGGCATTTCTCATTTCTTTAAAACTTAAAAATTCAATTTTTTTTGCACTACATTTTAGTAGCTCTTGCTCTTCCCTGTTGTAAACTGTATTAGTATGGGAAAATTATTCTACTTTGGTTTTTCTAGTCGGAGTTACCATCGTCATCAGAAGAATTTGTTGGAATGGTAACTACTAGAAGGAAAAAATGCCTATGGTTATCGTAAGGTACAAAATGGTAAAAGAGTTTCCTTCCCGATTTTCTTGCAATATCAATAAGTCCCAGACCAGCACCACCCTTTTCGGTCAGAACCCCATCCATCATTTGTTTCAAAAAAAGTTCTTTAAGCTTGGCCTTATCGGCATTATTAAGAAGGTTGATTCTTTCCTCTAGCACCTTAATTTTTTCATTGCCTATAAGGTTCCCGGTTACAACATAAAACGAATCCTTGTTTTGGCCAACTACAAAAAGGCCGTTTCCAATCTGCTTCTCCTTCTCGTCAAAATCGTCGGAGTGTTTTGTAATGTTCTGAAGGCACTCAATCATTACATGGAAAACCTTCTTGCGAATTGGGGTAGGTATGTTTTTTTCAGCAATTTTTCGGTTGGCCATAAAAGCGAACGAACGCATTATCTGGTGGTTCATTTCCCCTTTATATATAAGAGGAAAACCACTAGACGCCATATCGCTTGACAGGGTTGACTTTATGAAGTATATTATATTGTCCATTAAAAAATGAAATTAGTCAAATAAAATCAAATCCTGCCAGAAATAAATAAAAAAAGTGTCATTTTTTTACCGATGCTCCATTTTATTGTATGAACGATACGTAACGTAAAGTAAATAACTTTTTTTAAGGAATAAAAATTTCTAGTAAAAATGTTTCATTCTGTGGAACTAGGGTATAGTTTGTGAGTTCCGCAGGAATGAGAACAACCTCTCCTCTTTTTACCTCAACCGCTTGATTTCTTGACCAATTTATTGAAAAAGAACCTTGAATGCAAAAAAAGATTGTAAATGATTGTGAATCAACAGCTGATTTCTCTGTTGGGCTGCTAATATGAATATGATTTACTGTAAAATACTGATTCTTTATTAGCTCCCTTGAGCTATTTGCTAGCACACCATTCTGTTTTATTACATCCTGCCTGCACTCGAAATCAATGGCATCAAGAGCAAGGTTGGTGTGGAGTTCTCTGCTATTGCCATTGCTATCCTTCCTGTCCCAGTCGTATATTCGGTACGTTACATCGGAAGTTTGCTGAATTTCAACAAGCACAATTCCTTTACCAATGGCATGTACCATGCCCGCTGGACAAAACAAGGAATCGCCCCTACTAACCTTAACTCTTCGCAGCAAAGTATCGAGATTTTTTTCAGCAAGAGATTTCAGGTAATCTTCCCTATTTACATTCCCCTCAAACCCCGCAATTAGTTCAGCATCACCTTTACAATCAAGTATATGCCAAAATTCCGATTTTCCCCATGCATGGTGCCTCTCCTTTGCCAACTCATCGTTCGGATGAACCTGAACCGATAAATCCTCGTTGGCATCAAGCAGCTTAATAAGAAGCGGAAACTCCAGCCCAAACTTATTGTAAACCTTCTCTCCCACTAAATCGCCCATGTACACTTCAATGAGTTCATGTAAAGTGTTTCCTGCTAAAAACCCGTTTGACACAACCGAAACATCCCCCTCAACCGATGATATTTCCCAACTTTCACCAATATTAGCTTCACCTGAAAGTCCCTTTTTTCCGTAATCGTTTACTAGTTTGTTTCCTCCCCAAATTCTTGGTTTTAGTATAGGTTCAAATTTTAGTGGGTATAATGCGCTACTCATTTTCATTCACTTTAAAAATTAAAAAACTAAGGTAACAAACCTTGTACCGCTAAACGGCTTTTTTGAAAAAAAAGATTTGTACCTTAGCAAACATAAACTTATCATTGCAAAGTTAACAATAAAAAAATCGTTTTTGCTATGCTAACTATTGGGATTGCCGGAGGCACTGGTTCAGGTAAAACTACTGTGGTAAAACGTATTGTAGAGTGCCTACCTATTGGCGAAATGGTTGTTATTCCGCAGGATTCATACTATAAAGACAACTCGCACCTTCCACTGGAAAAACGTCAGGAGATGAACTTCGACCACCCTTCTTCCATTGAATTTGAACTACTAATTGAAGATGTTCTTAAACTCAAAGAAGGAAAAGCTATTGAACAACCAATATATTCGTACCTAACCTGCACACGCGCCAAGGAAACCATTACGGTACATCCCAAAAAGGTAATAATTATTGAAGGCATTCTGGTTTTCACGAATCCAGAACTCAGAGATTTAATGGATATAAAAGTTTACGTTGATGCCGATGCCGACGATAGGCTTTCTCGAGTTGTTCTTCGTGATATTGTTGAGCGGGGCCGTTCGGTTGATAAGGTTCTCGACAGGTACGAAAAAACTGTAAAACCCATGCACCTTCAGTTTATTGAACCCACAAAAAGGTACGCTGACATAATTGTTCCCCAAGGAGGGAATAACTCGGTAGCAATAAACATTCTCTCATCAATAATTGAGAGAACCTTGTATAAAGCGCAAAATAAGTAGTTGGTTGATTGGTTGTAAAACAATTAGAAAGGAACTGGGAAACTCAAGAATACAGAAAAAATCAAAAATTTCAGGCTATGTTGAAAGATATTAAACCCGAAGATGTTCTTTTTATAGATATCGAAACGGTTCCTCAGGAACCCACCTACAAAAATTTACCTGAAGAGTTCCAAAAATTATGGGATAAAAAGGCATCATACATTGTAAAGGAAGACCAAACGCCTGAGGATGTTTACCAACGTGCTGGCATTTACGCCGAGTTTGGGAAGATAATTTGCATATCGGTAGGTTTAATTGTTCAGCGTGACGGCAAAAGCTACTTCAGAGTAAAATCGTTTGCTAGCGACAATGAGAAGGAGCTTCTAGTTCAGTTTGCCGACATGCTCAACAAGTTTTCGGCCCGTCCCAACTCCATACTTTGCGCCCACAATGGGAAGGAGTTCGATTTTCCATTCATTGCTCGACGTATGCTTGTTAACTCGGTAAACCTACCAACCCTGCTCGATATTGCCGGGAAGAAACCCTGGGAAGTAAAATTTCTCGATACCATGGAGCTATGGAAATTTGGCGACTATAAGCACTTCACTTCGCTCAACCTGCTTGCATACATTTTCAACATTCCCACACCAAAGGACGACATTGATGGCAGTCAGGTTGCAGAAGTTTACTATAGCGAAAAAAATTTACAAAGAATTGTTGATTACTGCGAAAAGGACGCCCTTACCGTTGCTCAACTCTTTTTAAGATACCGCAACGAACCAATTATTGATACACAAAACATTGAAAAAGCGGGAGATTAATTACCGTTCTGCAAGAAACCGTTAACCACTTCAAGAAACTGATTTGGCTGCTCGGCATGTACCCAATGCCCAGCATTTGGAATGGTAACAATTTGATTGTCTGTAAAAATACCTTCTATTAACTCAATATGCTGTTGGGTTATGTAGGGCGATTTCTCACCTTTAACAAATAGCGTTGGAATTTCGATGCGAACCTCTTCACTAAAGCCGAATACTGGCCCCATTAATGCATCAAGATTTGCTGAAATTGCGTCAAGATTCAATAACCAGTAAAACCGTCCTTCCTCATCCCTTTGTAAATTTTTTAGCAAAAACTGGCGAGTTCTAGCATCAGCAATTGACTTTGAGAGAGCCTCATCGGCCTGCTGACGTGATGAAATTGATTTAATATACATGGCCATCAATGAGGAAATAATTTTCTCGTGAATCTTCCTTTGCGAAGGTAAACTGCCAGAGTTGCTGTAACCCCCAGGTGAAATATCAACAACAATCAATTTTTCAACCATTTGCGGATTTTGAGTAGCGAAAAGCATGGCAGCCTTCCCTCCCATGGAATGCCCCAAAACAAGGGCTTTTTCCAAATTTTGCAATTTGAAAAATTGCAGTAAATCGTTCGATAAATCCTGATAGGTATGTGATAAACTATGGAAACTTTGCCCGTGATTTCGCTGGTCAACCAGAATTACCCTGAATTGTTCGGCCAAACTTCTTCCGATGCTCACCCAATTATCGGACGAACCATACAATCCGTGCAGAATAACAACAGGTTTACCTTTCCCAAACTCACGAAAAAAAATATTCATGCTAAACGGCTCTTGCTTGTCGCAGGTACATTTGGATGGTATTCTCAAGACCGAGGTAAAGCGCATCGGCAATAAGCGCATGGCCAATGGAAACCTCAAGAATCCAGGGAATAGTTTCAATGAAATACTTCAGGTTATCGAGGCTCAAATCGTGCCCGGCATTAAGTCCAATTCCCATTTCCCTCGCTACTTGAGCAGCCTCCACAAATGGGGCAATAGCTTTCTCACAATTTTCATCGTACAGTGAAGCGTAGGATTCGGTGTAGAGTTCAACCCTATCGGTACCGGTTTCGGCAGCGTACCTAATCATTTCAGGATTGGGATCAACAAAAATTGAAGTGCGAATTCCGGCTCTCTTAAAAACCGACACAACATTTTTTAGGTATTGATTGTTAACCTTTGTATCCCATCCGGCATTCGATGTGATAGCTGATGGAGCATCGGGAACCAAAGTAACCTGGTTCGGTACAACTTCTAGCACAATTTTTGTAAAGTTATCGGTTGGGTTTCCCTCAATGTTAAATTCGGTGGTAATTATGGGCGAAATATCCCTAACATCCTGGTAGCGAATGTGACGTTCATCAGGCCGTGGATGAACGGTAATTCCTTCGGCTCCAAAACGTTGACAATCGACTGCTGTTTGCAAAACATTGGGAATATTACCACCACGGGCATTGCGAAGGGTTGCAATTTTATTTATATTTACACTTAAACGAGCCATTACAGTTTTTTCGAGTTAACTTTGCACAAAGTTAGCTGAATTTTTAAACATTGTTCGTGCATGGTAGCAAAAGAGATGATTTCGGAAGTAATTCCTGCACTTAAAACATCCGACACCGGTTTAACCGCACTTAACTGGATGGATATTTTTAAGGTTACTCATTTGCCCATTGTGAACGACAAAGAGTTTCTGGGATTAATATCGGAAAACGACATTTACGACCTAAACATGCCCGAAGAGCCATTGGGAAACCATTATCTTTCGCTCCTTAGGCCATACGTAGTGGAATCGCAGCATGTTTTTGAAATAATGGAGATAGCTTCACGGCTTAAACTCTCGCTGATTCCTGTGCTTGATAATAAGAAGTTTTTTCTGGGAGTAATTTCTCTCACCGATCTGCTTCACTACTTTGCAGAGCTTTCAGCGCTTAAAAACCCGGGAGGAATAATTGTAATTGAACTGAACCAAAACGATTACTCATTTGCGCAAATTGCCCAAATAATTGAGGGTAACGATGCAAAAATTCTGGGTG
This sequence comes from uncultured Rikenellaceae bacterium, assembly GCA_964563065.1. GTDB lineage: Bacteria > Bacteroidota > Bacteroidia > Bacteroidales > Tenuifilaceae > DAOSWM01. The sequence continues at coordinate 6,928 of CAZLXF010000003.1, forward strand.
CCTATATCACATCGAACCCCAACTCAGTAAAAATGGAGTTAACGCTTAAGTTGAACGTAACCGATCTTACATCAATTAAGCAAACATTTTACCGTTACAACTATACCGTTCTAGGATCGTACATGAAACACGACGATGAGGAGGAACTACTTGAGGAGAGATTAAATAACCTTTTAAAATTTCTAAATATTTAGATTTTTCATGTTTCGATTCATTTACCTTACTGCCATTTTAGCAACCTTTTTAAATAATGTTGCCTACTCCAGCATTCAAAACGATGGAGAAATAAAGGATTCAACATATATTGTAAGCAGTATAAATATTACTGGGAACCGAATTACAAAAGACCGAGTTATTCTCAGGGAGCTAACCTTCGGCATAAACGACACGTTGGATTTAAGCCAAATTACAAAAATTGTTCAGCAAAATACTGAGAACATTGAGAATACCCTCCTTTTCAACTTTGTTAACTTTAACCTCGATACAGTAAACAACACAATTGCAGCCACTATTAACGTTGAAGAACGTTGGTACATTTGGCCAATTCCCATTTTTGAATACGCCGACCGGAATTTGAGCGTTTTTCTGAAGGAAGGAAATTTTACCCGGTTAAACATTGGGGGCTACCTTCGGGTCGATAATTTTAGGGGAATGCGCGATCAACTTAAGTTACGTTTGGTAGTTGGGTATAGGAACCAAATTGCACTTCAGTACAAAACCCACAGTCTTGATAGGGGAAATAAGCACGGTATTAGCTCGTGGGTTTACTACGCAACCAATAACGAAATTCCGTTTTTAACCTCGGGCAATGAACCTCAATATTTTAAACTTGACCAGGGAACAGCGCGAAAAGTTTTCCTATCAGAAGTAACATACCAGTACCGGCCAATGCACTACTGGTACCATAGGTTTACTGTTAGCCACATTCGTGCAAGCATTGCCGACACCATAGCTCGTTTAAATCCAAACTACTTTGTTAACGGCAGCACTAATTTTGCATATTCTCAAGTGAAGTTTGAGGTAGTGCTCGACAAACGCGACTCGAAAATTTTTCCGCTTGCGGGGTACTACTTCGATTTTGAAGCAGCACGACAAGGACTTTTCCGTTCTGAAGATGTTTCGCTATGGTACACCCAACTTTCTGCACGCTACTACCAACCTCTTCTTCCCCGTTTTTACGGGGGAATCGATTTTTTAGCCAAAATCAGCACCGACAGTAACCTTCCCTACTTTTTAAACGAAGCCGTTGGTTTCAACAACTACATAAGAGGATTTGAGTACTACGTAACCAACGGGTCAAGTTTTGTGATAAACAAAAATTCCCTGAAATTTGAAATACTGCCAACCAGAGTAATAAATTTACCAATGGTGCCACAAGGAAAATTTAAGAAGGCACACCTTGCAATTTACTGGAGCATTTTTGGCGATACGGGCTGGGTAAAAAGGGATAGCAATAGCCAACCCAACAATACACTCGAAGGGAACTTCCTTTACGGATTTGGTACTGGGCTTAACTTTGTGGCATACTACGATGCAATTCTACGAGTTGAATATTCAGTAAATAAATTTGGTGAAAGCGGTTTTTTTCTGCATTTTGGCACACCCTTTCTAACCGATTAAATCTTTAAACAATGGTTATTGCACTGTACGGAAAAAGCATCGACCAGAATCATTATAAGAACATACTAATACTCCGCGATAAACTCAAGGAGCATGGCATTGAAACCATTATATACGAACCATTTAACAATTTTCTGAAAGAAACATTCGATGTAAACATCGAAACAAAAGCTCTCTTCAACAAACCCGAACAGGTGAAAAACAATGCCGATTTAATGCTTAGCATTGGCGGCGATGGCACTTTCCTTGAGTCGGTTGCATTCGTTGAAGATTCGTGCGTTCCGGTTGCTGGAATTAATTTTGGTAGGCTAGGATTTCTGGCACATATCTCATCCGACAGGATAAATGAAGCGTTAGATTTGCTAATTGCTGGGCAGTATGTTGTTGAACAACGTTCAGTTTTAAAAGTTGAGATGAGTAATAATCCGTTTGGAAATTTCCCCTACGCCCTTAACGATATTTCCCTTCAAAAAACAGGAACTGGAATGATTACCATTAAAGCATACATAAATGGGGAGTTCCTTTCTACTTACTGGGCCGATGGACTAATTGTGGCAACACCAACCGGCTCAACAGCTTACTCGTTAAGCGTTGGTGGGCCAATTGTATCGCCAAACTCCGATGTTTTTTGCATTTCACCAATTGCCCCTCACCACCTAACCGTTAGACCCCTGATAATTCCCGATCAATCGGAACTTATTCTTGAAGCTAGCTCGAGAAGCAAAAGAATATTGATGACTATGGACTCACAAGAAAAAACTATTCCCGCTCCTCTAACAATAACAATAACCAAAGCTTCGTTTTGTGTTGGAGTTGTTAACATAAATGGTGACACTTATTACAAAACATTGCGAAATAAGTTGATGTGGGGAGCCGACCAGCGAAATTTTTAGCCTTTTTTGAAACCAAATTGGTATAAAATATGTTATAAGTTATATACCTTTGAAAAAGTTATTTAATTAAAAGATGTAGTTTTGCATTTTTTTATATATTTGTTGTAACTAAATTCTCAGATGAAAAAATACATAGCAATTCTAGCAGTTGTCATATGCAGTTTTCATGGTTACTCACAACCATGGAAATCTGCTCGGTTAGAAGTGTTTGGAGGTTTCTCTGGCTTACAGTATTTTGGTGATATTGGAGGCACTGCTGATGCTACAAACCTTTTGGGGTTGAAAGATATTAACCTAGGAAAGTTAAGACCAGGAATCATAGCTGGTGCAAGGTACCATATAACAAAACCTTTACAGGTTAAAGCATCTTTTCAAACAGGTTTTCTAACCCAAGCCGACGATGGTTCTAGAAACGAAGGCAGAGAACTCTCATTTTCAACATACATTAGTGAAATTACTGCTGTAGCCGAGTACTACATTATTCCGGAGAGCGACGAGAATTACTACTACTCCATTATGCAGGTTAGAGGCGGGTTGAGGCACTTTAAACAACCCTATAGCCTTTACGTTTTTGCTGGTTTAGGTGGAATTTACTATTCGGTTACTCCCGATGAATTGCTACTAGCTTCACCAAGGTTTAATGGCGATAAGCATATTACTATGGTAATTCCAGCAGGAGTTGGATTTAAATATGCAATCCTACCCAAAATTTGCCTAGGTTTAGAGCTTGGTGGCAGGTATACATTTACCGATTACCTTGATGGCTACACTTCTCCATATTCCAAACACAATGATGTTTACTACTCATTTGCATTACTTTTTAACTACAAGATACAAAAAACCCGTAAAGCTAATATTGGTATTCGACGTCGACGTCTACTCTAAATCAAGGAATATTTTTTCATGAGGATTTTTCTTTTGGCTTTGTGCCTAACTTTTTCTTTGTTCAGCTTTTCACAGGAACGAAAGGATATTGGATTGCTCGCTGGTACTTCATACTACATTGGCGACTATAATCCAGGAGTTCAATTCTACCAGCCATCGCCCCTGGTAAGTGTTCTGGGAAAGTATAATTTCAACAATTTTTACTCGCTTCGACTTTCATTCTCCTATGGATGGCTAAAAGGAACGCCAAAGGAAGATGTTCTTTACAACCCTATTATTACTGAATCTTTTAGCAAACAGCTAATAGCGCTGGAATTGGATGGGGAGATTAACTTCATGTCGTTCGATAGTAGAGACCACGATAAGAATGATTTATCGCCCTACCTTATTCTTGGATTAGGTGTTGCGTACGAGGGAACCTCGCTTTTCCCACATATCCCCATAGGTTTTGGAGTTAAGTACTCGCCCAGAGGGCGATTTACTGTTGGAGCAGAATGGAGGCTACACAAAACCTTTAACGACAACATTGATGGGCACACGAATATTACCGATAAAAGAAAATCCTTTATTCACAACAACGATTGGTTTGGCGTTGCAGGATTATTTGTAACTTACCGGCTCTATAACAATAGCGAATTATGCCCTACTTACAGGTAACAACTATCAATTTATGTCACTAATTAACAAAATAATTCCCGACAAGATTCCTGCTCACGTAGCAATTATTATGGACGGAAATGGCAGGTGGGCAAAACAAAAAGGGAAACCTAGGGTTTTTGGTCATCAAAGTGCCGTTAAGGCAGTTCGTGCTGCAACCGAAGCTGCTGCACAAGTTGGAGTAAAGTACCTTACCCTATACGCTTTCAGCGCAGAGAACTGGAATAGGCCAAAAGCAGAAGTTGAAGCGCTTATGACACTTCTCTCAAAAACTATCGATTCTGAAATTAATACCCTAACCAAGAACAATATAAAACTCAAAACAATTGGGGAACTAAGTTTGCTACCCAATGCAATTCAACAAAAAATTGAGTGGGCTAAGCAACAAACACAGCACTGCACAGGACTTGTGCTGAACATTGCAATAAGCTATGGTTCCCGCCATGAAATTATGAGTGCTGTAAAAAATATTGCCAACGATATTTCAAAAGGAAATTTTGACATAAGCTCCCTAACAACAGAAAAATTTGAAGAATATCTCTACACTTCGGAAATGCCTGATCCCGACTTACTAATACGAACCAGCGGAGAGTTCCGGATAAGCAACTTCCTGCTGTGGCAAATCGCATACTCTGAATTGTACTTTACCAAAGTGCTTTGGCCCGATTTCACGAAAGACGAATTTTATAGTGCCATAATCGATTACCAGAACAGAGAAAGACGATTTGGTAAAATTAGCGATCAACTTTAACCCAATTTTTATACTTTTTTAACTTGTAACACACGAATCACTTTGCTACATTTGTGCGATTTATTGAAACTTAGTCTTTTTACATACTGAACTAAGTCAAGCATCGTTATGTTAATACTTATTTTTGCAAACTAATATCTATGGTTCAAAAAATTTGCCTTACAACCCTTGCGTTAATTCTATATACTACAATATCATTTTCTCAATCTCGGCTATCGTACAGCAATCCTGAAGATTTCTGTATTAAGGGAATAACTGTTACTGGAATTAACTTTCTCGATCCAAGTGTGTTAATTTCAATTAGTGGGCTTCGCATGGGCGATACAATTAGCACTCCGGGCGACGATATTACAAGAGCCATTCAAAAACTTTGGGAACAAGGACTTTTCTCCGACGTAAAAATTTCGGCAACAAAAATAGAGGATCAAGATATCTACCTCGAAATATTTCTTCAGGAACTACCACGAATTAGTGCTATTGAAATTACTGGAATTAAAAAGAGCGAAGTTAAGGATGTTCGAGATCTTGTAAACCTTCGAGTTGGCGGACAAGCTACCGAAAATATTCTCGATAACTCGGTTAGGCTAATAAAAAAGCACTTCCGTTCGAAGGGTTTCCTCAACACCCATGTTGATGTAATTCTGGAGAACGATACTGTAGTTGCAAAAGGCGTAAGGCTAACCCTTGCCATCGACAAACAATCCAAGGTGAAGATTAGCGATATTACTTTCGAGGGAAATGAAGTTTTCACCGAACGACGTTTACGCCGAGCTATGAAAAACACGAAACGTAGAGACTGGAATATTTTTAAAGCATCAAAATTTATTGAGAGCGACTTTGAGGATGATAAGCTAAAACTTATTGAGTTTTATAACGAGAACGGTTACAGAGATGCAAAAATTATTGGTGATACAATTTTCCCTACCGTTGAAAACAGAATAGGTATTAAACTTTTTGTTGAAGAGGGACCGCAATACTTCTACCGAAGCATTAAATGGGTTGGCAACACTAAACTCCCCGATGAGGCACTCGACCAAGTTCTTGGAATTAAAAAGGGCGATGTTTACGATAAAACGCTCCTTAACGAACGCCTTTTTATCGACGAAAACTCCGTGTCAACCGTATACATGGACGATGGTTACTTGTTCTTTAACCTCGATCCTGTGGAAGTGAGAGCCGAGAACGACTCCATCGATATTGAGATGCGAATTTTCGAAGGCGATCAGGCAACAGTAAACAACATATTTATAGTTGGGAATACAAAAACCCACGAGTCGGTTATTCGAAGGGAACTATTCTCAAAACCCGGCGACTTGTTTAGTAAAACAAATATTACACGATCCATAAGGGAATTGGCAAACCTAGGACATTTCGATCCTGAAAAACTAGACATCAAGCCGATCCCCAATATGGCTGATGGAACCGTTGATTTAAGATATATTGTTGAAGAGAAAGCTAACGACCAGCTAGAAGTTTCGGGAGGTTGGGGAGCCAACATGTTTGTTGGAACCGTAGGTGTAAAATTCTCCAATTTCTCCATTCAAAGAATATTCGACAAGGAAGCGTGGCGACCTATCCCTTCGGGCGATAGCCAAACTCTAAGTTTACGTGCCCAAACAAACGGATCGTACTACAAGGCTTTCAGCCTAACATTTGTTGAACCCTGGCTTGGTGGGAAAAAACCTACTAACTTCACAGTATCGGTTTACCACACCATTCAAAATACGGGAAGTATTTTTTACCAAACCACCGACCAGAACATGAAGGTTACGGGAGGAGCGATAGGGATTGGTACAAGGCTAAAGGTTCCCGACGATTACTTTACATTCTACAACGAGCTAAGCATACAAAACTACAACCTGAATAATTGGACTGGATACTTTATATTTTCCGATGGCCAATCGAATAACTTCAGCTACAAAGCATCACTGTCGCGTAACTCCGTTGATCAGCTTATTTACCCACGAAGAGGATCGAACTTTACGTTCTCTCTACAACTTACGCCTCCTTACTCTTTAGTAAACGGGAAGGATTACTCTCAGATAACCTCTTCAGAAGAGAAGTACAAATGGATTGAGTACCACAAATGGACAGGTAAAGCACAATGGTACCATGCCCTTTGGAAGGATCTAGTATTGTACACAGGAGCACAATTTGGTTACCTTGGTTTCTATAATAAGGATATTGGCTACTCACCATTCGAAGGGTTCGTTTTAGGTGGCGATGGAATGTCGGGATACAATCTTTACGGAAGAGAAACCATTGGTTTACGCGGCTACCTAAACGAATCGTTAACTGTTGGTTACAGTTCAAATATTTACGAAAAGTTTACCACTGAACTTCGTTACCCTCTTACCTTGCAGCCACAGGCTGCCATATACCTAATAGGATTTCTTGAGGCTGGTAACTCGTGGTACGAATTTAATAGTTTTAAGCCTTTTAACCTTCATCGTTCAGCAGGTGTTGGCGTGCGATTATTCCTTCCAATGATTGGAATGCTTGGTGTTGACTGGGGCTATGGTTTCGACAAAGTTTTAGGAAACGATAAAGCCAACATGGGTCATATCCACTTCCAGATTGGAATGCCATTTTAACGTTTTTTAAAATTTTCGATTGTTCTCACTGGCAGGATTATTGATGATGGGTTGTTCGTGTCAGCGTAATTTGAACTAAAAAAATGAAGATATGAAAAAGTTTGCAGCTCTATTCCTTCTAATTGGTTTTACAACAATTGGTTTTGCACAAAAATTTGCGTACGTGGATTCTGATTACATCCTTAACAAAATTCCTTCGTACAAAGCAGCTCAGGATCAACTTGACAAGCAAGCTCAGCAGTATCAGGCCGAGATAGAAGAAAAGTACACCGAGATTGAGAAACTTTGGAAAGATTTTCAAACCGAAAAAATTCTTCTAACAGAAGAAATGAAAACCAAACGTGAAGAGGAAATAATTGCTAAAGAACGCGCTGCAAAAGAACTCCAAATGCGTTACTTTGGTCGCGATGGGATGCTTTTCAAGAAACGCGAGGAGCTAGTAAAACCCATCCAGGATCAGGTTTTTAACGTAGTTAAAGAAATTGCAACGGAAGGTGGTTACGCTATTATTTTCGACGCTGCTGCATCGCCCAATATGTTGTACACCAACCCCAGATACGATAAAAGCGACGAAGTTTTACAAAAACTTGGTTACAATTAATAAATTCCTATTTTTGCAAATCAAAATCAAACAATAAGAAAATGAAGAGAATCCTATTTATCTCAATTGCAGTTGCTGCTGTTTTATTTTCAAGCAACTCAATGGCACAAAACCTTAAGTTTGGTCATATTAACGGACAAGAGCTTATAACTTTGATGCCCGAACGTGACAGTGCAGAAGCAAAACTTAAAGCTTATGGAGCTGACTTAACTGAGCAAATTGAACAGCTATACGTTGAATACAACAACAAAGCTCAAAACTATCAGCAACGTAGGAATACCCTAACCGATGCCATTAGAGAGCAACGTGAAAAAGAACTAAGCGATTTGGAGCAACGAATCCGTGAATTTGAAGCAACAGCTCAGCAAGATTACCAGCGCATGCAAGGAGAAATGATGCAACCACTTATGGAAAAAGCAGACGCTGCCATTAAAAAAGTTGCTAAAGCCAACGGTTTTATCTACATTTTCGACATTAGTGCCGGTGGTGTTGTATATTTCTCTGATTCGAGCGTTGACATACTTCCTTTGGTTAAGAAAGAGTTAGGTATAACGAAATAGTTTTATTCCAAAGTTTAAACAGCTCAATCACCAGAAAGGCGGTTGAGCTGTTACTTTTTATACTTAGTACATGGATAGCTCGGGGAAAATTGGTATTTTCGATTCGGGTATTGGTGGAGTAACCGTTTTATCGGAACTTGTAACACTGTTACCAACATCCTCATTCGTTTACTTTGCCGATACGGCAAACTGTCCGTATGGACCAAAATCAAAAGAAGAAATAATCCAACTCTCCGATAAAATTACAAGATTTTTAATTTCGAAAGGTGCAAAAATAGTGGTTGTTGCATGCAATACAGCCACAGCTTCGGCCATTGATTACCTCCGTGAAAGTTTTACTATACCATTCGTTGGAATGGAGCCTGCAATTAAGCCAGCCGCACTAGCAACAACAACCAAATCGGTTGGAGTACTTGCCACTGCGGGAACATTCAAAGGGAGACTTTACAGGGAAACAAGCCAAAAATATGCTGCAAATATTAATGTTAACTACCAAATTGGGAAAGGTTTGGTTGAACTGGTTGAGCAGCAAAAAAGCAAAAGCCCTGAGGCAAAGAAACTTCTCGAGAAGTATATAAAACCAATGTTGGCTGAAAATATCGACTACCTTGTTCTTGGGTGTACACACTACCCTTTTTTTATACCGTTGCTTGAAGAGTTGCTTCCAAAGAATGTAAAAATTATTGATCCCGCTCCAGCAGTAGCAAAGCAAGCCCAAAAAATGGCTCAAAAAACAATTCTCATGAATGATTCTAATGAATTATTCATCGATTTTTATTCAAGTGGTGATATAACAATTCTTCAACAAATAGTTAACGAGAAAGGATTATTCAAAACCAAAAGTTTAAGAAATATAAGTTTTACTGAGAATATTTTGCTAAAATAAAACGGGGCAAGAATTGCTCTCGCCCCGAATCCTCCCTTGTAACTTAAACCAAACTAAAAGAAAAAAGGGAAATTATCAGCTGTATCTTAATTAAGCTTCAATAAAAAGTCGTTCTACTTCTTTCCAATTTACTACATGCCAGAAGTTTTGAATGTAATCGGGACGACGATTCTGATACTTTAAATAGTATGCATGCTCCCAAACATCGAGGGCTAGTACTGGCGAGCCCTTAACTTCTGAAACATCCATAAGCGGGTTGTCCTGATTTGGTGTTGAGAAGACCTCTAGCTTTCCATCCTTTTTAACCAGCCAAGCCCAACCTGAACCAAAACGAGTTGCAGCAGCGTTTGAAAATTTCTCCTTAAAAGCATCGAAAGAACCAAACGTGGAATCGATTACTTTTGCAATTTCACCTTCGGGTTTGCCCCCGCCGGAAGGCGACATTATGCTCCAGAAGAGATTGTGGTTGTAGAATCCTCCACCATTATTCCTAACTGCTGCCGATTGTTTTGAAACATCCTTTAAAATTGCCTCAATTGGCATGTTCTCCAAATCGGTTCCTGCAATTGCAGCGTTTAAGTTATTTGTGTATGCCCCGTGATGCTTTGTATGGTGAATTTCCATTGTTTGAGCATCGATATAGGGCTCAAGTGCGTTGTAGTTATAAGGTAATTTTTGAAGTTCAAATGACATGATACATATTTTTTAGTTCGACATTTATTTAGATTGATTCTAAATAGTAAACATTAAACTAAAAAAATTGTTCAAAATGGATTAGATCAAACAGTAGATTAAGGAGTTAGGCTTGAGGCTTCTTTCCATTACGTTTTACCAACTCCCTTTTTTTTGTGAATAGTTCAATCCCCAAAAAGAAGTAGTGATTTTCCCATAATTCAACATACCACTTTGAATCGAGTGAATGTATGCGTTCAAGTAAAATACGTTGAACACCAAAAAAGGGTTTTTGACTTGTAGTTTCTAATTCCAACTCCTGAAAAATATGTGA
>CAZLXF010000003.1:17480-29808 GCA_964563065.1 uncultured Rikenellaceae bacterium
CAAAAAAGGGTTTTTGACTTGTAGTTTCTAATTCCAACTCCTGAAAAATATGTGAGTATGTGAACCTAATGCTAAGTTATAGTAAAGATAATGTTAAATATTTAACCTCCAAAAATTAGTAAAAAAGAAAGCTTTTGGATATCAATATTTTCTATTATTTAACAAATAAAGTGACAATCATTACTTTGTAAAACTTGTTATATTACAAAAACAGGTTCTACTATAGAACTATTAGCAAAAACGTTCAATTCAGTGGCAATTTTAAAAAGCGATTGAACTGCGTTTATTCCCTCATTACCCAAATTAACAGAGAAACTATTCACGTATAAATCGATATGGTTCCTCATAACATCCAGTTCCATTGTTTGCGCATGCTCACGTACAAAGGGGTACGAGTGGGTTGGGTTAGCAAAAGCGTACTCGACACTATTCCTAACGAGCCGATCCAGTTTAGTTTTAATTTCGTTGCTAAGGTTTCGTCTTACCGCAATTCCACCAAGAGGAATGGGTAAACCCGTTTTTTCTTCCCAAAAATTTCCTAGGTCAACAACCTTTTTCAATCCTTTGGCCTGGTATGTAAAACGGTTCTCATGAATTATAACGCCCACATCAACCTCATTGCTAAGTACCGCCTCTTCAATATCAGAAAACAAATGAACTTTTTTATCCTTCGCTTCGGGGTAAGCAATTGAAAAAAGTAGGTTAGCGGTAGTATGTAATCCGGGAACAGCAATTTTTGCAGAGCTAATTTCATCGGGGTAAATTTTTCGCTTTGATATTACGAGCGGACCAACACCCCTACCCAGCGCACTGCCCGAAGTTAGAAACTGATATTTTTCGCTTACAAGCGGGTAGGCTGCGTAGCTAATTTTTATAAGATGCATCTCGCCCTGAAGGGCGAAATTGTTAAGCTGCTCAATATCGGCAAGCGAAAGGTCAAACGAATAGTTTCCCGTATCGATTCGTTTATTAACAATCGCATCGAATATAAAGGTATCGTTGGGGCAGGTTGAAATAGCTAGCGAAAGGTTCATGACTAGTAAACTATTTTCAGATGTTCAATTATTATTCGGGTAGCCTCATTCAATTTTTCAACAGCCAATGGTATATTCCACTTCCCTACATCGCGAGGCTCAACCACGTTGGAAATGGAACGTAAACAAAAAAATGGAATTTTGCTTAACAAGCAACAGTAGAACACGGCTGCCGATTCCATTGTTTCAATATCGGGTGAAAAATATTTATTAAGGTCTGCTATTCTTCTTTCTGAACCTGTTGCAGTTGAAACGGTTATGCCACTTACCTTAGGCATTTTTTCAAGTACTGGAAAACTATTTTGGTATGGCCATGTAAGTTTACCATTTTCATAGGGAAACTCGTTTGGTTCAACCAATCCTGCCCGATGGGCAGGAATAAACGAACCTCTATTGTCAACTCCTAAATCAGCAAAAATATCCTCTACCAAAATCACCACTTCTCCAATTTTGAAGTTGGGGTTAAAACTTCCTGCTATTCCAAGGTTTATTACAAAACTGTACTTTTTCGTTTCAATTGCTTTGGTTAAAAAGAATGAAGTTGATACAGAACCTACGCCGGTTATAAGCAATTCCGTTTTAACGTTTGGAAATGCATCAATGGGAAACGGAACTCCTACTGGGAATATGGAAGTTTTTGGGAGCAACGGTTGCACCTCAAGCTGGGTTGCAGAAACAAGTAGAATCATAAAAACGAATTTGGGGTGACCAAATTAAAATGGTTCACCCCAAATTTAAATGAAAATTATAATATTAACTAGGAATCGAGGCTTTCCCCTTTCTTTCTTGACAAGACATCAACCATATCGAACTTGTATACCAATGTAAAGCCCATTGTTCTGTTCATGTTTCTTTCTGCATCCGATTTATGCACGTCAATTATACCTAAATCATATCGTAAGTCAAGTCCAATTATACCCTTATCCATTTTGTACTCTGCACCGCATCCAAACGACAAGCCCCAGTCGACACGGGTCCAACCATCAACCGAAAGCTCCTCGGAAAACTCTTCCCCGTTTTCATAAACAACTGTATACGAACCTCCTGTCCGAACGTTTGTGAATGTTCCACCTTTTGCATAAACTTTTGAAAGCCCAAGAAATTTAAATGAATATTTTGCTAACAAGGGAATTCCAAGGTACCTAACGTTAAGCTGATCGTTACTAAATGATGATGTTTGCTTTTGTCCCTTTGAAATAAATGTAAATTCACCATCAAATGATAATCGTTCAGTAATACCAATTTCACCAACAACACCAAGCTGAAGTCCTATTCGACTCTTGTTCTCATATCCTGCAAAAGTAGACCAATTAGAAATTTGAGAAAGGTTCATTCCAATCTTCGGCCCTAAGTAGAAGAAACCTACTTCGCGCCCAGCAATGGTAAAAAGTTGAGCAAAAATGTTTGTGCTTAATAAAAGTAAAACCGAAAATGCGAATAACTTTTTCATATCAAAATAAATTGAAGTTAGTGTCTCCAAAAATAAGACCTTGTTCGAAAAGAATTACCCATATTAGTAAACAAAATTCATTTGTTCGTCAAATAATTGATTCGAAAAAATAGGAATTTTCTATACGAGAGAGATAGTAAAAAAATTATATTTTTGTAGCTCAAATAATTAACCTAGAAAATATGAAAGCATACGTTTTTCCTGGGCAGGGTGCCCAATTTGTTGGAATGGGAAAAGATTTTTACGAGAATTCGCCCGTTGCAAAAGAACTTTTCGAGAAAGCCAATGAAATTTTGGGGTTCAGAATTACCGATTTAATGTTTTCTGGCACCGATGAGGACTTAAGGCAAACAAAAGTAACCCAGCCTGCCATATTTCTACACTCTGTTATTCTGGCCAAAGTTTTGGGCAACGATTTCAAACCCGAGATGGTAGCAGGCCATTCGCTTGGTGAGTTTTCTGCATTGGTTGCCAACGGAGCACTCTCGTTTGAGGATGGCTTGGTACTTGTTTCGAAGCGTGCCATGGCCATGCAGAAAGCCTGCGAGAAGGAACCTTCAACAATGGCTGCAATTCTTGGTTTAAGCGATGAAGTTGTTGAGCAAGTTTGCTCGGAACTTGATGAGGTTGTTGTTCCTGCAAACTACAATAGTCCAGGGCAGCTTGTTATTTCAGGTTCAATAAAAGGCATTGAACTAGCTTGTGAAAAGTTGAAAACAGCCGGAGCCAAAAGGGCATTGCCCCTAAAAGTTGGTGGAGCATTCCATAGTCCACTAATGGAGCCAGCAAGAATTGAGCTGGCACAAGCAATTGAGTCAACAAAATTTAGCACTCCTATTTGCCCTGTATACCAAAATGTTGATGCAAAGCCCTACACCAATCCCGAGGACATTAAGAAAAACCTTATACTGCAGCTAACCTCGCCAGTTCGTTGGACCCAAATAATGAAGAATATGATTGCCGACGGAGCAAAAAGTTTCACCGAACTAGGGCCAGGTAACGTTCTGCAAGGCTTACTAAAAAAAGTTGGAAGTGACCTTGAGATTGATGGCAAGCAATCGCTATAATAAAGGAAACCAGCATAATTTGCTGGTTTTTTTGTACTATAGCTTAAAATCCAATTAATTTGTATTTTTATACATACAAAAATCCGTGCCATTTTGTATATTTACTAAATTTCAGTAGTTATAATTTATTATATGAATAGGATTGTACTTTTCATTGGAATTTTTTGTTTCTCATCCCTTTGGTTCAAATCAGCAAGCCAAACGAAGGAGGAATTTGAAAAAATTTTTATTCAAGAAACTGAAGACAAAAAGAAAGAGGAAAGCAGCGGTCCTAACTTCAAAAATATTAAGAATTTAAGTTACTACCCCGACACACTCCCCTCGTGGTTTTTCACTATGCCGCAGGCTGGCAAAGGAACTATTTACGCCATTGGCGTATCTGATCCGGATCTTACTCCAGAAGAAGCCGCCAATCAGGCTCTATTCAGAGCCAAAACTATGGCAGGAATGTACAACAAATCGAAATTTCAGTACTTCAAGGATATTTACACATCGGAGCAAACCGACGATCAGTACCATAAATATCAACAACGTTTCGACACTTACTTTAAGGTTACCTCGAATATCCAAACAAGCGATAACTGTTTTAAGATAGTTGATCAGCATTTTACTAAGTACAACGAGGCAATTGTTCTCATTCAATACGATTTAGTGGATTCAGATAGAAGCAGTAAAAACGAAAAAACACTTCAGGTTTCATCGGAAGGAACTGTGCTATACATTGAATTACAAGTAGAAGAAGCGTTTGAGCCACAAGCTGAATACGAGGTAGTTTCGGGAATTAAAACGCCATACCAAGAACCACAAACCGCAAAATTCAAGTACGTAACAAAAGCTAATAAGTACTACTCCGAATCGACATTTTTAGGGAAAATCGTTGAATTTCCATACTACTACTATAAGTATGCAAACCCAAATCTTCCTCAAAATAGTGAACCCTACTATTGTCCCACCGGGTTATGGAGCGAACTTACCCGTAGCCTTATGAAACAAATTATGCAGAATGTTGAGAATAATTCTGTAAAAATAAAGTCGGTTGGGCAACAGTACAACCCAGAAATAACGAACCTTACAAGAGAAGTTGCAATAAAAAATGCCAGAATGTATTTAAATGGCATTGAATTTGGTAATGATGCTATTGACTTTAACATTGAAATTGAAGATATTTAAGCATGAACAACCCTAATTTCATTGATTAACAATATCATAAAACTTTAAAATACTCAAAATGAAAAGATTCGGAAAAAATTTTGCAACCACACTTGGGCTAATACTAGCTAGTGCTCTATTTGTCCAATCGCAGGAATTCACCGATTTAAACGTTAAGCAGTTGGGCAACAACGTTAACTTCGAGTACTCAATTGTTGGCGAACAAATAGGCCAAACATTCAACGTATCGCCATCCTACTCAGTAGATGGTGGACGATCCTTTATGCCCATGAAATCCGTATCGGGCTATGTTGGACCTTCGGTACTTGGAGGAAAAAATCAGGTGATTATTTGGAATGTTCTGAACGATTTACCTGCCCTTCAAGGCGATGTGGTATTCAAATTAGCAGGCAACTCAAAAAGCACACAACCTCTTGAAGACGAGTTTAGTAAAGTAAAATTTAAGCTAATAAGCTTACATAAAACTGGAACCAACCAGCTTGAATTAGTACTTAGCATTACCAACACTGGTGCAACCCGCGATTTAAAGCTAATAAACGGGTTAATTACAATTACCGACTTCAAAAAGCAAAAGTACGATGCTCAACGAGGAAAACTGGGTGAAGTAATTGGTGGTCAACGCTACTCAACCCCAACCCGAACCCTAAAAACCAACGAAACAGTTGAGGCAACCTTCGTATTCGATAGGATTCCGGGTGACGTTAATCGTGTAATGAGGCTTGATATTGGAGCAGAACTACTTACCTACGATATTGGGCTCGACCTGGAAATTGGAAGGCTACAGTACCGCGATTTCCCAATTTCCGACAAGCCTACCGGATCAATGTCGGTGAATGTTTCAAAATCGTTCGAGTCAACAACTACGGCTTCCTTAATTATCGAAAAACCTAAGCCTGCTACCATTACCGATAGCAAGCCACCAATGGTAACAATTCTTACGCCTGAAGGCGTAACACTTTCTGGCAGCGAGGCTACACGTGGTCGCCCCTACGCACAATCATCAACAGGACTTGATGATAAACGTTTGCGTTCCATTGCTAGTGGCGAAGGAATTCAGGTTTCAGAAAAAAGCATCTTTGTAAAAGGAACCGCCAGCGACGAAAATGGAATTTACGAGGTAGTTGTTAATGGTAACGATGCCAAACTCAACGCCGACGGAACTTTTGAGGCAACAGTACTCCTTAAGGTTGGACGTAACGATATCGTTATCCGTTCAATGGATACCAAACAGAACAGTGTTGAGAAGAGGTTCGTAGTTTACCGAATCGATTCGCCAAGCCAAAAAGTAAAATCCGATACCGAGGAACTCGACATTATTTTTGATGCTCCCAAAACTCCTCGATTCTACGCATTCATTGTTGGAGTTAACGACTATCCCGATGCAGGTATCGCAAGCCTATCGAACCCAGTTTCCGATGCCGAAAAACTACGCAACGTGCTGGTTGAAAAGTATATGTTTGAACCAAACAATGTAGTTTTTATAAAAAATGCAACGCGCGCACAAATAATCGATGAGTTCGACCGTTTAACCCGCAGGGTTGGAAAGAACGATAATTTGCTTGTATTCTTTGCTGGACACGGTTACTTCGATACCGAAACTGAGTTGGGTTACTGGCTCCCTTCCGACGCAACTGCTAGCAGTACTGCCAACTGGATGGCCAACAGCCAAATAAAGGATTATGTGGCCGCAATTAAAAGCAAGCATACACTCCTTATTGCCGATGCATGTTTCAGCGGAGGAATTTTTAAAACCCGCAAAGCCTTCCCTGATGCAACCGATAATGTTGACAAAGTATACGACAAGCCTAGCCGCAAAGCAATGACTAGTGGTTCGTTAACCGAAGTTCCCGACAAAAGCGTTTTTCTAGAACAACTTGTAAAACGACTTGATGAAAACACAATAGGTTATCTCCCCGCCGAAGAGCTATTTAGCAGTTTTAAAACTACAGTTATGAATAGCAGCCCAACGGTTCCTCAGTACGGCGATATTAAAGGAACTGGCGATGAAGGAGGCGACTTTATATTTGTAAGAAGATAGTTACAGAAAAGGCAAGGTTAAATGGCCTTGCCTTTTTTAATTCCATTTTTTAGTATATTTTTAGCACTTATTTGTTTTACTAAAGAGGTTTTGCATGAAAAATTTTTCTACTCTACTTTTTACTTCAATCATTCTATCAGCATGGTCTTTAAACATTTATTCGCAAGACGACCCAAAGCTACTTAAATACCAGCAAAAAGTTGAAGAAGCAAATGCGCTAATTTTTTCGGCCGATAGTCTTATTCAAGAAGGAGAAAAATTGGTTGAATTGGCCGAGGGAGAGTTGAAAGTACTTGCTCAGGAAGAGAAACAGTTGAGCCGTGATATTTTCAACGAACGGAAACCCTGGGAAAAACAACTCCGATCGAGGGATAGAGAAGAGATTAACCAAGCCAAAGCTGAATTGAAAGAAATTGAAGCCAAGTTTAAGCTGGATATGAAGGATTGGACTGCTAGGTACAAAGTTTCTGTAAAAAAGTATGATACTGGCAATAAGTTAGTTGACAAAGGGAAAGCCTACTTAAAGAAGGCAAAACAGAAAAAGAAAGATGCTGAGAAAAAACTTAAGGAATACGAGAAAAAACTTGATGAATAAAAAAAAATCGGATCATTAAATGATCCGATTTTTTTTAGAACCTATTGGTTTTAAGCATTGTAACCTCTTTTTGAGTAAGAAACCGCCACTTACCCCGAGGTAAGTTCTTTTTGGTTAAACCAGCAAAGTAAACCCTATCGAGTTTTTGAACTGCATAACCAAGATTTTCAAAAATTCTGCGAACTACCCGATTCTGTCCCGAATGAATTTCGATACCAATTACCGACAGGTCAGATGGATCGACGTAATCAATGGCATCAGCCTTAACAATCTCCCCTTCTAGGTCAACACCATTTAGCACCTGTTTCATATCGGACGAATCGAGCGAACGATTTAATCCAACTTCATAAATTTTCTTTTTCATAAAGCTGGGATGAGTAAGCCGTTTTGTGAGTTCACCATCATTTGTAAGAAGTAACAGGCCTGTACTATTCCTATCGAGGCGACCTACCGGGTAAACTCTCTGGTTGCAGGCTCCCTCAATAAGCTCCATTACTGTTCGCTTTGCGTTAGGATCCTCAACGGTAGTTACGTAATCCTTTGGTTTGTTAAGTAGTATGTAAACTTTTTTTTCGGGATCGAGTTCCTTATCCTTAAACCGAATTTCATCGGTTAGCTTTACTTTCGTTCCAAGTTGATCGACTACCTCGCCATTCACGGTTATCATTCCCTTCTGAATGTATTCGTCGGCTTCACGTCGACTGCAAAGGCCTGAGTTTGCAATATACTTATTTAAACGGATGTAACCCTCGGAATCAGTTTTCAATTCGGCCTCTATTACTGGCGCTTTCTTGTCAAACTTTTCCATTTCAGAGAAATCATCGTCAAACTTTGGTTTTTTTCGTGTTGAAAGGACCTTTCCGGTGGATTTTACTTTTCCGTATTTCCCTCCTCTTCTTTCGTCCGAATTCGAACTATCGTTACGATAACCGCGGGGCTTGCTATACCTGCCCTCTTCAGATTCTCTTTTACCTTTATACGATCTTTCTCTATCTTCGCCTCTTCGTGAAGGTCTTCGTTCGTCACGTTCCTCTCCCCTTCGAGCTGGTCTCTTCTCATCCTTCTTTTCGTAACCTTTTGGCTTGCCAAAACTTCTACCCTCGCTCGATCGGGAAACTCTTCTTTCATCGCTTCTCTCGTCGCGTGAAGGCCTACTTCTGCGATTGTCGTCGTTGGTACGCTCACTGCGCTGTCCACCTTTCCGTGAATAACCAGTATCCTTATCGTATCCTCTACCTCCTTCTTTCTCGGTACGAGGAGCTCTTGTCTCCTTCCCTTCATCATTCTTCGGCGCATCGTGGGAATATCCTGAACGATTTGTGTCGAACTTTGCTGTTCTGGGACGATAAACCCTTGCGGGTTCATTTTCTTCGGACTTACTCCTCCTCACGGGTTTCTTTCCGAAATCTTTCTTATCATTCGATCTCATTGTAAATTAGTTTACCCTACCTATTCGTAAAAGTACATTGAATACAAAAAAGCAAGGTTGTTATGGTATTATTAATTAAAAAATGGGTTGCAAATATACACCATTTTATCGATGAAATGGAAAATAGTGTATTATTTTTTACTGATTATCAGCAGGATTGGACGAAGTTGTTGTTTCTCTTGACGATTGATCCTTCTTCGGACCTTTCTGGTTGAGACCATCTAAATTCGCATCAGAAATCTCACGTTTTATTTCGGCAGTTGCTTTCTGAAATTCACGTAATCCCTTGCCCATTGCCCTTGCAACCTCTGGTATTTTCTTCGATCCAAAGAGAAGCAGTACAATTAGCAGTATGAGAATAATTTCGGTTGTACCTATGAACAGTATCATAAAATAAAAAATCCTGCAGCAAAGATACTACAGGATTTTTTAAATATGATGTAATTGAACTTACTTCTTAGCTTTTACCATAGATTTCTTCTCCAAATCGTAAGCAATTGGGGAAGCAACAAAGAGCGATGAGTAAGTACCAACAAGGATACCAATAATTAAACCGAAAATAAATCCGCGGATTACTTCACCGCCAAAGAAGAAGATTGGAATTAGCACTACCAATGTACTGAACGAAGTTGCGAATGTTCGGCTCAACGTGTCGTTCAACGCGTTATTAATTGTAATCTGGCGATCGCGCTTTGGATACAATCCAATGTACTCACGTATACGGTCGAAGATAATCACAGTATCGTTAATTGAGTAACCAATAATTGTTAGAATTGCCGCAATAAATGCTTGGTCAATTTCCAATCCGAAAGGAACACGGTTGTATAGTATTGAGAATACTCCAATAACAATTAATGTATCGTGGAAAAGAGCTACAACAGCACCAGTACCATATCGCCAGTTTTTAAAACGAATAAGAATGTACAAGAAGATAGCAATAAGAGCCAGAGCAACAGCTATTATTGCCTCCTGACGGATGTCGTGGGCAATGGTTGGTCCAACCTTCATACTGCTCTGCTTGTAATTGTCTCTAAAGTCGTCCAAGGTAGTATTCTCAGGCAGGAATTTTGTCAACCCTACATGCAACAATGAATCAACCTCGTTATCAACATTTTCACCATCTTCATTAATCTTGAACTTGGTAGTTATCTTCACTTGGTCTGTAGATCCAAAGGTTTTTACCTCTGGTGATTCACCAAATACATTTCGTAGTTCAGCACCAATATCGCTGGTAACAACATCCTGATTGAATTTAACAACATATGAGCGTCCCCCTGCAAAATCGATTCCAGGGTTTAAGCCTCTAATTGCTAACGAAGCAATTGCAATAACAAGAATTACTGTTGAAATAATATATGAGTACTTACGTGCTTTCACAAAATCAAACTTAACGTTCCTGAAAGCCCTTTCGCTAATTCCAGTTGAGAAGGTAAGCGTTTTCTTCCTGTCCTGCATGAAAGTAATCATAAGGCGAGTTAGGAAAAGAGCACTGAACAGAGAAGTAATGATACCAATTACAAGTGTAGTAGCAAAACCACGAATTGGACCCGACCCAAAAACGTAAAGAATAACACCTGTTAATAGGGTTGTAACGTTTCCGTCGATAATAGCAGAGTATGCATTTTTGTAACCATCGGATATTGCTAAACTCAAACCTTTACCGGCTCGAAGTTCCTCCCTTATACGCTCAAAGATTAGCACGTTGGCATCAACCGACATACCCATTGTTAGAACGATACCAGCAATACCAGGCAATGTAAGCGTGGCTTGAAATGATGCAAGTACCCCAAAAATAAAGAATAGGTTTGCCATCAGGGCAAAATCAGCAATTAAACCACCTCTGAAGCTGTAGTAAATAATCATGAAAATTAGAACGATTATAAAACTGAAGATGAAGGAGTTTAATCCTGACTGAACTGCTTGCTTACCGAGTGTTGGACCAACCAATTCTTCCTGAATAATGCGTGCAGGTGCGGGTAGTTTTCCCGATTTCAGCACGTTAGCCAAGTCTTTTGCCTCGTTAATAGTAAAATCGCCAGAAATTGAAGAACGACCGCCCCTAATCTCCTGGTTTACTCTTGGAAATGAGTACACATAATCATCGAGTACAATTGCAATACATTTGCCAACGTTGTCGGCAGTTAACCTCGCCCAAACCTTTGCCCCTTCAGCGTTCATTACCATTGATACTTCAGCAGCACCGTTGTTCTGTCCAAACTCTTCGCGAGCATCGGTGATAACGCCACCATCAAGTGGCGGGTTGCCGTCTCGGCTAGTAACTTTTATAGCAACAAGCTCAAAGTAACTTTCAGTTTTATCCCACTTAACAGGCTTAATGGTCCACAGGAATTTCAAATCGCGTGGGAAAAGCGAACGAACCTGTTGGAGTGAAAGATATTCATTAATTTGTGCTGTGTCTCTATAATGAGCCATTCCCACAACAGGACCCGGCATTAATTGTCCTTGCTGACTAGTGGAAGGGTTGAGTTTTGCGAACAACGGATAGTTCCTAGCCCAATCAGCATCGCCTACCTCGGTGGTATCCTGCTTCTCCTTCAGCATTTCAATTAGCTCATCCTCCTCGCCTACTTTGGTGGTATCTGCCTCTAACAGTTCTGCTTCAGCAACTTCCTCTTCATTTATAACTTGTGTTGTTTCACCTTGCTCCTCTTTAATGAGTTGCTCCTCGGCGTCCTTCATTTCCTTGATTTTTACGTTTGCTTGCTCAAGAAATGGGAAAACTTCACTATTCTCGTATGTTTCCCAGAATTCGAGGCTTGCAGTTCCTTGGAGAAGTTTGCGAACCCTTTCAGGTTCCTTAACACCAGGGAGTTCAACCAGAATACGGCCAGAGCCCTCGAGGCGCTGTATGTTTGGTTGAGAAACACCAAAACGGTCGATACGATTACGAATAATATTGAATGAGTTTGCAATGGCGTTCTCCGCTTCGGTACGAATTACCTCAATTACTTCCTCGTTAGTTGAGTTGAAAGTAACCCTGTCGCGCAATTCAACTGTGTTAAAAATGGCGGCTAAACGAGCATTAGGGGCAATGGTTTCGAATGCTTGAGCAAAACGAGAAATGAAATCCTGTCCTGGAGGCATTTTCTTGGCCATATCGATTGCAGCTACAAAAGCACTGTCGGTGCTGTAATTCGACATGGAGCGAACAATATCAACCACTGAAACCTCGAGGGTTACGTTCATACCACCTTTAAGGTCGAGGCCAAGGTTTATTTCGCGTTCCTTACACTCCTTGTAGTTGTACTTACGAATCCACAGGAAATTGTAAACAGTTTCGCTGGAAATTGAATCTAAATAATAAAATTCCTTTTTCGGGTCGCCCTGCGAGTATTGCACGGCTTCTCTTTCAACCTTTTTGGTAACCCAGGTAAAGGACAGCTGGTAAATACAAACCAGCGTTAGAGCAATTGCTATTAACCTTATAGCACCTTTATTTTGCATTGGTTCTTTGAGTTAAACGATTGATTACTTTTACTTTGTTTTTAAAAATGTGGGGCAAATATATTACTTTTTTTCAGAAA
>CAZLXF010000004.1:0-28997 GCA_964563065.1 uncultured Rikenellaceae bacterium
CCGAGAATCTTACCGAAGCTGCTACAATTCGCAAAAACATTGCTGACGCATTCATTATCAACGGCTCCACCGATACAGCAATAAAACAGAATAAGAAGCACGAGTTTATTGAAAAAATTCTTGATATCTCTGCAGTTCCCGAACTCAAGGAAATTAGAGTTGAACCAAACGGATTCTACATTGGCGCAGGAGCAACAATTGAACAGGTAAAAGATTTTGCAGAAAAAAGTATTCCAGAATTAACACCCATACTGTCAGTTTTCGCTTCTCTGCAAATAAGGAATACGGCCTCAATTGGAGGAAATATTTGCACCGCTTCGCCCATTGGCGATACAATTCCACTAATGTTTGCCCTGAAGGCAAAATTTGAAATTACAAGCACTGACGGAAATCGTTGGGTTGATGCTGAGGATTTTATTGTTGGTTACCGTAAGAATTGCCTAAAACCGAATGAGCTACTCAAAGGAATTTTCATTCCAAAATTAGAGAGTGATGCAAAAGTAATTTCAGAAAAAGTATCAAATCGCCATGATCTTGATATCTCAACTGTTAGCCTCGCAACCCGCGTAAAATTCGATAAGGATAGAGTAATTCAGGAAATTATTCTAGCCTACGGCGGAATGGCCGAAGTTGCAAAACGTGCAGTAAACACTGAAAAACAGATGGTTGGCAAAAAACCAACCCGTGAAAATATTTTGCAGGCAATGGAACAAATTCCGAATGATTTTAAGCCGATTTCAGATGCCCGAGCCAATAAAGAGTACAGAATATCAGTTGCAAGAAATTTACTTCTGAAAGTTCTGATTGAGCAGAATTAGGTGAAAGAAAAATACTTTCACCGAAAATTACTCTACTCAAAAAACAAAAACTATGACAAATAATCCACATCACGAAAGCGCCATTCAGCATGTAACCGGAAAAGCGGTTTATGTTGGCGATATGTTTCCTTCGGAAAAAACTCTTGCAGGACGCGTGGTTTACAGTCCGCATGCCCATGCGCGCATCATCAGTTACGATCTTTCCGAAGCACTAAAACTTGATGGCGTTTACGATATACTTGATCACAAAAGGATTCCTGGCGATAATCAGTTAAATCCGCTCTCTCACGATGAACCTTGCCTTGCAAACGGAACAGTAAATTGCATTGGTCAGGCAATGTTTCTTATTGCTGCTGAAACCGATGAAATTGCGTTCGAGGCGGAGAAGTTAATAAAAGTTGAGTACGAGATTCTCGAACCAATTCTTACTATCGATCAGGCAATTGAGAAGAATAGCAGGCTACAACCACCACGAAAAATTGAAATTGGAAATGTTGACGAAGCACTGAAAAAGTGTAAGCATACTCTTTCGGGAAGTTTGAAAACTGGCGGACAGGAACATTGGTATCTCGAAACGCAGGCAGCGGTTTGTGTTCCCGGAGAAGATAGAGATATGACGGTTTTCGCCTCGTCGCAGAATCCAACCGAAACGCAGCTGGTTGTAGCAGAAGTTCTTGGCCTTCCGGCCAATAAAGTGGTTTGCGAGGTTCGTCGCATGGGCGGTGCCTTTGGCGGGAAAGAAACTCAAGGAAACCACGTTGCCGCTTGGGCTGCGCTGCTTGCCGATGCAACCCAAAAACCTGTAAAAATTTCTCTTTTCCGCGACGATGATCAGAAAATTACCGGGAAAAGGCACCGTTTCCAATCGACATACACAATTGGTTTTAACGATGATGGAATGATTG
The DNA here is from genome assembly GCA_964563065.1 of uncultured Rikenellaceae bacterium. Classification (GTDB taxonomy): domain Bacteria; phylum Bacteroidota; class Bacteroidia; order Bacteroidales; family Tenuifilaceae; genus DAOSWM01. The sequence goes on from CAZLXF010000004.1 coordinate 1,724, forward strand.
AGGCATTCACTGTAGATTTGAATACCGACGCAGGAATGGCTACCGATTTAACCATGGCAATTATTGAGCGCGCACTTTTCCACGCCGAAAATTCGTACTACATTCCAAATGCCAGGTTTATTGGCCATACCTGGAAAACCAATTTGCCATCGAACACCGCCTTCCGTGGATTTGGGGGACCGCAGGGAATTGCTGTCATAGAAAATGCAATTGATAGAATTGCCCGCTACCTTGGAAAAGACGCTGCCGATATTCGGTACAAAAATTTTTATGGAACTGATAATCGGAATGAAACTCCCTACGGACAAACCATAGAGAACAATCGACTCTATACAATTTGGGACAAACTAATTGAGAACAGTAATTATTACCAACGTCGCAAAGAAATTAACGAATTCAACAATTCACACGAATTCACAAAACGTGGTTTGGCGTTAACCCCAATAAAATTCGGAATCTCATTCACAACTTCTTTCCTAAATCAGGCCGGTGCGCTTGTGCTAATTTACAAGGACGGAACTGTACTTGTAAACCACGGTGGAACCGAAATGGGACAAGGCCTTCACACAAAAATAAATCAAATTGCAGCGCTTGAGCTAGGTGTTCCTTTCGAGAAGGTAAAAGTAAATGCCACCAACACATCGAAGGTTCCAAACACTTCTCCTACAGCCGCTTCATCGGGAACTGATTTGAACGGCATGGCCGTGAAGAATGCAGTTGACAAACTTCGAGAAAGGTTAACTCCCTGCGCTGAAAAAATGCTGAAAGAGAAATTTGGCTCTGGAAGTGATCTGCAGTTTGAGAACGGATTTGTTTTCTTCGCAAGCAATCCGAATCAAAAAATCACTTTTACAGAACTAGTTCAGCGTGCTCACTTTGAGCAGATTAGTTTGCATGCAACCGGATACTACAAAACTCCGGGAATTAACTTCGATAGGGAAAAAGGTAAAGGAACTCCGTTTCACTATTTTGCCTACGGCATGGCGGTTTCCGAAGTTGAAGTTGATATTCTTACTGGAAAAAGTAAAGTTCTACGCGCAGATATTATCCACGATGTAGGCGACTCAATTAACGAGGATATTGACTTAGGACAAGTAACCGGAGCATTTATACAAGGTATGGGTTGGTGCACAACCGAAACTTTGAAGTGGGGAAAAGAGGGAAATTTACTAACTCACTCGCCCGATACGTATAAAATCCCTGGAATTGGCGATAATCCTGAAATATTCAATGTTAAACTGTTGAAAAATGCACCGAATCCTGCGGTAATCCGCCGCAGTAAAGCCGTTGGTGAACCACCATTTATGCTTGCATTCTCGGTTTGGCTGGCAATAAAAGATGCAATTTCAGCAGTTGATAACCATAAAGCGGAACCTTATTTTGAGCTTCCAGCAAACAACGAACTTACACTTCTTTCTATTGAAAAGCTGAAAGGGAATTGATGTATATCAATTTTGAAGTGTTAATTTAAAGCCGTTTCTTTGTAAAAAAATATTTTTTCATCATTAAAAATAAAATTTCATGGTTATTACCAAAGACAAAGTAGTTTCCCTTAGCTATGAGCTCAAGGTTAACGGAGAATTAGTGGACAAAGCCGAAGCAAACAATCCGCTAGAATTTCTTTACGGAAGGGGCGCACTCATAGCACGTTTCGAACAAAACATTGATAATTTAGCTGTTGGCGATTCATTTGAATTTATGATTCCTTCGAACGAAGGTTACGGAGCGATTAATGAAGAAGCCATTATAGATCTTCCAAAAGATATTTTTAAAGTTGAAGGAGAAATTGAAGAGAATCTTCTTGAGGTTGGAAAATTTTTACCAATGCTCGATCAGGAAGGAAACCAGCTAAACGGGAAAATTATTAACATTGCCGACGAGCATGTTACCATGGATTTCAACCATCCACTGGCAGGAGAAGACTTGCATTTTAGCGGCAAAGTAGAATCTGTACGTGAAGCCACTGAGGAAGAACTTTCACACGGTCATGTTCACTCGCATGGTCACCACAACCACGACAAAGAAGGTGGTTGCTGCGGAGAATGTTAAAAAAGTTAACAGAGGATAATAATAAAGGGCTTTCGTTGATGAAAGCCCTTTATTTTTGGAACTAACTAGGTCTATAGTTTGAGCTTTCGCTCAATATCTTCAATTTGACTTTTAAACCTTTTGTCGGTGTCGATTAGGTTATTAACGGCTTTGCAGGCGTGCAGTACAGTGGCATGATCCTTCCCTCCGATTAGGCTTCCAATGGTTGAAAGCGATGATTTGGTCATACTTTTTGAGAAGTACATGGCAATTTGCCTTGCCTGAACTATTTCACGCTTACGAGTTTTAGTATGCAGTACATCGTTTGGTAGCCCAAAGTAATCGCAAACAATTTTCTGGATAAAGTCGATTGAAATTTCACGTTTGGTATTCTTCACCAGCTTGTCAATCATTTCTGATGCTAGCTCAATGGTTATCTCCTTGCGGTTAAGGGTTGATTGTGCCAGCAGTGAAATAAGTGCACCTTCCAGTTCGCGAATATTATTCGTAATATTTGTGGCTATGTATTCAATTACCTCCTCAGGAATATCTATTCCATCGTTATAAATTTTTTGCTTTAATATGGCAACCCGCGTTTCAAAGTCGGGAGTTTGCAAATCGGCCGATAAGCCCCACTTGAACCTAGAAAGAAGTCTCTGTTCTAACCCTTGCAGTTCAACCGGTGGTTTGTCTGAAGTTAGAAATAGCTGCTTGTTCGATTGGGGTAAGTGGTTGAAAATATGGAAAAAAATATCTTGTGTTTTCTCCTTCCCAGCAAACTCGTGTACATCGTCAATTATTAGCACATCTATCATTTGGTAGAAGTGCAAAAAATCGTTCTTGTTGTTATTGCGAATGGCTTCAACAAATTGAGTTTGAAATTTAACAGCATTTACGTATAGCACAACTGTTTCGGGAAATTTTTCCTTAACCTGAATGCCAATTGCTTGCGCAAGATGTGTTTTACCTAAACCCGAATTACCATATATAAGCAATGGGTTGAATGGATTTTTACCGGGAGCGTTGGCTACGGCTAACCCAGCCGAACGTGCCAAACGGTTACACTCACCCTCAACAAAGTTTGCAAAGGTGTTGTCGGGGTTAAGTTGCGGGTCAACATGCAACTTCTTAATTCCCGGAATAATAAATGGATTTCTGATCTTGTGTTCAAGATCATTGGATGGCATGTTAACCGGTTTATTCCGTAATTCGGTTTTGTTTTGGGTTGGAAAAACTACAGTAACAGGTTTGCTGTTGGTGATACCATTATTCTCCATCACCACGTTGTACTCTAGTTTTGCTCCAGGGCCAAGCTCTTTTCTAAGGGTTTTACGAAGAATGTCGATAAACTGCTCCTCGAGGTACTCGTAAAAAAACGGACTGGGTACCTGAATCGTGAGAACGTTATTATCAAGTTTCATCGGAACTATTGGTTCAAACCAGGTTTTAAAGCTCACCGGGGGGACATTATCCTTGATGATTTTTAAACAGTTAGCCCACACATCTTGGAAATCACGAACCATTTTAATAATTATTGTTACTTGTAAAAATTTTTAGATTCTTGTTTGAGGTAACAAAATTGTGAAAAAAAATGTGAAAAAAAAACAGAAAATCTGTTGTAGAAATCAATCCTTCTTTAAAGGATTAACTATCACAAGAATAATTTTACTTTTTTTTAAAAAAAAATATAAAACGCAATCAATCAATAATATAACATGTTAATAACTTTAAAAACTTGAACGTTAATTAATTGTAAACTGCATTTAAAACAATAGCTAAACTGTTTTTTTTTAGAGTATGCTTGAGTGGTCTGATTAGTAGGAAAGTAGATTTATTACTCTATTTATCAACACTATACAAAAACAAAGCGCTTATTTTTCATTTTTCTCGTACTTGTCTCTGCTAAGATCGATAAGCGAGAAATTAATGTAACGTTTCGGATTCATTTTCATATCAATTAAAAGCAAATCAAGGCTTTTGGCAGCGTATTCAACGTTCTTGTATAAAGTTGTGTCGTTCACCAGCATTCCCATTGAGCCCTCACCTCGGTTAATCTTATCGAGAATTTGGTTAAGCGATTTTACCGTTGAATCGGCAGCTAAGAGAGTTGAGGCAAAGTTGGCTTTAGCCAACGAATCGCTAATGGATGAAAAGTTCTGGATTATGTTTGAAAATTCATCCTTATTATCGGCAAGGTTCTTCGAAATGGAGTTGATGTTATTCGTAATTTGTATTAAGGTACCATTTTCGCTGTTGAGCAGCAAATCAAATGATTCTGACGATTGCTCTATGTTAGCCAGTGTACGGTTTAGAGATTCGAAGCTACTATTGAGGTGTTCACGATTTGCTTCGTTAAAAACCTCTCCCATTATTTCAAGCACTTTGTCCATTTCCTCCATCAGGTTTTCAGCTTTTTTCTTAACCGGTTCCATTTCGTAACCAATTTGATCGAGCAAACCGGTTTCAATTTGAGATAAAAGCGTATCACCTGGTTCGTGGAACGATGGGTTTGGCGACACATCGAGCTTAATGGCTTTGCCACCCATTATGTCGCTGCTTATTAATTTGGCTACTGAGTTATGCGGAATTTTATACTGTTTTTCAACTAGAATGGTAACTATCAATCGTCCGGTGTGGCCTTCCTCAAACTTAATGTCCTTGACCGTACCAACCTTATAGCCATTAAGCAGCACATCGTTGGTTTCCTGTAAACCGTCAATCCTATTAAAAACGGCATGGTAAATGCTGGTTCTGCTGAATACATTTTTACCCTTTAGGAAGTTAACTCCCCAAAAAAGGACAGCAAGACATAGTACGGCAAAAATTCCAATTTTAGCTTCGCGGGTAATTTTCATCTTTCTAGTTTGATGTGATTTTACGTGCCTCATCAACAGAAATTTGGTTCCCATTCATGTAGGCAACAATGAATGCATCAGGAAAAAGTTCGCGTACCTGTTTTAGGTACTCAACCGTTTGGTTATAATCAACCTTATTCCCAACCAAGTACTTGTAAATGTTACCGCTTTCAATTTCCTCTATACCCTCCAAGTTTTTAAAGAACGAGGAGTTTGTTGGGATGGGTTTGCTCGATGCGGTTATTTGTACTTTGAATTTAATGTCGTTATTATTGGATTTACTACTCTGATCTTCAACCTGGCTCCACTGAGCCACAATATCTTGATTGCTGCTATCGCTGGTTTCCATTAAACTCTGGTTAAAGCTGCTTTCTGCGGTAAAGGTACTCCTACTTTCCACGTGTTCCTTGTATGAACGGAAAGCTCTAAAAATGGCAGAAGCAAGGTAATCGTGGTTTTTCTCGTTAATCAGGTATTCCTCTTCTCTTAAATTACTGAGGAAACCCACTTCAACCAGAACGCTGGGCATGGAAGTTTTCCAAAGTACAAGAAAACCAGCTTGTTTTACACCTCTATCCTTACGCCTTGCACGCTCGCTAAACTCAGTTTGTATAAAACTTGCTATGTTAAGGCTCTGCTCAAGGTATGAGTGCTGCATTAGGTTGAAAATAATAAAAGATTCGGCTGAAGTTGGATCGTAACCTTCGTACTTCGATGAGTAGTCTTCCTCGTAGGCAATTACAGCGTTCTCACGCATGGCCACATCGAGGTTATCGTTCGATTTATGAAGCCCCATAACGTATGTTTCTGTACCGTATGGCGATTTGCTTGGGTTAGCGTTGCAATGTATGGAAATAAAAAGGTCGGCTCCACTTTCGTTAGCAATCTGGCTACGTTCATCGAGCCCCACAAAAACATCCTTAGTGCGAGTATAAATAACTTCAACCTCGGGGAGATACTTTTTTATGTAGTCGCCTAGTTTCAATGCAATTGATAGGTTTATATCCTTCTCCACTCCATTTTTCCCAACAGCACCATTATCGCGACCGCCATGACCCGCATCGATTACAACTTTTTTTATTCTGTACGTGTCTTGGGTACTACATGTACCAATGTAACTAAGCAAAAGAAAAGTTAGTGAAAACAATAGGAAGCCAATGATTTTCGTTTTACTTACCATTTTATTTGCTTTATGCATGCGCTCAAAGGTTGATTTTTTGTAGTTTTGAGCCCTGATTTCTTATTTACAACACAAAAATACTATATAAATTGCATTTTAGGGCTTTTACATCGTTTTTTCTATCATTTTTAACCCTATTTCTTGTACTAAAAAATAGTGTAAGCGGGGTGGAATTATCATTATACTTTGCTCAAAACCCCGATTCGCTGGCACAACCCCAAGATACCTCTAAAGTTAAGTCGCAATTTCAAGAACCCATTATCTATAACGCCAACGATTCGTTAATGTACTCCATTGATGGAAAGAAAGCTTTTCTCTACGGTGACGCAGTTGCAACATACCAAAACATGGAATTAAAGGCTGCCTTTATTGAATTCGATATGGAAACCAACAATGTTTATGCCAGAGGGTTGCCCGATTCGAGTGGTGTAATTGTTGGCAAACCAGAATTCAAAGAGGGGAATCAGCTTTTTAGAATGGACGAGATAACGTACAACTTCAATACCCGTAGAGCAAAAATAACAGGAGTAATTACTGAGGAAGCTGGAGGTTATCTGCATAGTAGGGTTACCAAAAAAATGGAAAACGATCATATAAACATCGCAGGTGGTAAATTTACCACCTGTGATCAAGATCATCCGCATTTTTACGTGGCTATTACAAAGGCAAAAATTATTCCAGGCGATAGGCTGATTACTGGACCAGCTTACCTTGTAATTCAGGATGTTCCTTTGCCTCTTGTTATTCCTTTTGGATTTTTCCCCACAACTAAAGGTCGTTCATCGGGTATAATTCTTCCCCAGTACGGAGAGGAAAATAATCGTGGATTCTTTCTGCGGGACGCAGGATTTTACTTTGGATTTAGCGATTACGTTGATTTAAAGGTTACTGGTAGCGTTTTCTCGAAAGGTTCGTGGACTTTAAATTCACAATCTTCGTACAGGAAAAGGTACAAGTATTCGGGAAATATCACTTACCAATTTGCTCAAACAATTCTAGGTGAGGAAGGTCTTGCAGACTATGCGAATGATAGAACCTATAGAATTGGATGGAACCACAACCAGGATCCGAAAGCTAGTCCTAACTCTACATTTAGGGCTAGTGTAAACATTGCCTCTCCATCGCACAGGAAGTACCAATCAGAGAGTGTTAACAGTTATTTGGCAGGAACTATGCAATCGAGCATTTCGTACAATAAAACATGGCCAGGAACACCTTTTAGCATGACCTCAACGCTTAGTCATTCACAAAACAATAGAGATAGCATTGTAACCCTGGGCCTTCCTAAAGTGTCGTTCAATATGAGTAGAATTTCACCATTTAAAAGAAAATCGGGTATTGGAGTCCCAAAATGGTACGAAAAAGTTGGATTATCATACTCAGTTAATTTCGATAACTCCGTAACTGCCAGAACCGATTCAATTTTCACACGTTCGGCTTTAAACAATTTAAAAAATGGAGTTCAGCATTCGATCCCAGTTTCTACTTCTTTTAGCATTCTTAAATTCCTAACTATAAGTCCATCGGTAAACTACTCTGAGTACTGGTACACAAAAACCATAGAGAAAAGTTGGGACACATTAACGAATAAAGTTATAATAGACACCATACCAGGTTTTAAAAGAGCATGGCAGTACAACACTGGAGCATCAATGAGCACCAAACTCTACGGGATGTACACATTCGGGGCTAGCTCGTTTGTTCAGGCAATCAGACATGTGGTAACGCCCTCAGTTTCTCTAGGATACAGGCCCGACTTTGGAGAACCTAAGTATGGATACTGGAAAGAAGTACAGGTTAATGCCAACGGAACTACTCAACCATACTCTATTTTCGAGCAAAGTTTATACGGGGGTCCTGGTCGCGGGAAAAGTGGAACTGTTAACTTTTCGTTAGGTAGTAATCTTGAGATGAAGGTTCTTTCGCTAAGAGATACTTCGGTTACCGTTAAGAAGATTAAATTACTGGAAAGTGTCAATCTTTCCTCATCGTATAATATCCTTGCTGATTCTATGAACTGGTCACCAGTTTCTTTTTCGGCTCGTACAAACCTTTTTGAGAAGATAAACGTTAACTTCAGCAGCATTTTTAATCCCTACGCTATCGATTCTTTGGGAAAAACCCTTTCAAGTTACAACTACGAGAAAGCGGGAAACCCCTTCAGATTAACTTCAGCAAGAATTGGAGTGGGCATTTCCTTAAAAAGCCCCAGTAAGGACTCTAAAGGAAAGGAAAATTCAAGTAATAACATGGGGATTGGTGAAAGTTCCATGGCAGGGATGACGGATAATTCGCAACAGGACAACATGTTTGGAGAGTCTCTGGGAACCTTTTACGGCCAACAGAACTACGTGGACTTCAATGTTCCATGGAATCTCCGACTCGATTACACTTTTAGCTACGCTAAGCCAGGGTTAGAGCAACAAATTACTCAGGCAATTACCTTTACTGGAGATTTAAGCCTTAGCCCAAAGTGGAAAATTGGCTTCTTTTCGGGTTACGATTTCAAAAACTTGAAGTTAACAACAACTAGCATAAATTTTTATCGCGATTTGCATTGCTGGGAAATGAGGCTAACCGTAATACCAATTGGGTACCTTAAGAGTTTTAGCTTTCAGCTAAATGTGAAACCTGGTGTGTTGCAGGATTTGAAGATAACAAAGCGTCAAGGCCACTTGGATAAATAATTTTTTAAGAAAACTTATATACCAAACCACTATGAAAAGAATAATAAACACAGACAAAGCGCCTAAAGCAGTTGGTCCATACAGTCAGGCCGTTGAGGCAAATGGAATACTATTCATTTCGGGACAAATTCCTGTTGATCCTTCAACAGGGAAAATTATTGAAGGAGGAATTGCTGAGCAAACCGAGCAGGTGCTTAAGAACATGGGTGCCATTTTAGAGGAAGCTGGACTTTCCTTTAAGAATGTTGTAAAGTGTACGTGCCTGCTTAACGATATGGACAACTTTGTGGCAATGAACCAGGTTTACGCAAAGTATTTTACCGAGGAAATGCCTGCCCGAGCAGCCTACGGAGTAGTTAAGTTGCCGTTAGGTGTAATGGTTGAAATAGAATCGATAGCTGTTCGTTAGTTACAGAAACCACATAAAAAAAGCTGGAAAAAAATTTTCCAGCTTTTTTTATTAATTATAGAGTATTCAAATTATTCAGCAACAACCTCAAATTCGATGTTAACAACTACATCGCGGTGAAGTTTAATTTGGGCAGTGTAAGTGCCAACTTCCTTTACGTGGTCGTTATCGATGCTTATCAGCTTCCTGTCAATTTCAAATCCTTTCTCATTAAGTGCTTCTGCAATTTGAATGGTGTTAACCGAACCAAAAATTTTACCGGTTGTGCTAGTTTTAGCACCAATGGTAAGCTTTAGTCCTTCAAGTTTTCCTGCATAACCTTCAGCATCTGCCTTTATCTTCACTTCTTTGTGGGCGCGTTGCCTAATGTTTTCAGCAAGAACTTTCTTTGCCGATACAGTTGCGAGAGTTGCGTAACCTTTTGGGATTAAATAGTTACGTGCGTAACCATTTTTTACCTCAACTACGTCATCCTTATGTCCCAAGTTGGTAATATCCTGTTTTAGTATAATTTCCATGGCGAAGTTCTCCTGTTTTTATTTCAACAAATCGGTTACAAATGGTAGCAGTGCTAAGTGCCTAGCTCTTTTAACTGCAGTGGCAACTTTACGCTGATACTTCAGTGAGGTTCCGGTAAGACGACGAGGAAGGATTTTTCCTTGCTCGTTGAGGAACTTCTTAAGAAACTCGGGATCCTTATAATCGATGTACTTAATTTTGTTTTTCTTAAAACGGCAGTACTTCTTCTTTTTAATCTCAACGGTTGGAGGTGTGAGATATCTTATTTCGCTTTGACTTTGGCTCATGGCTAGTTCTCCTCTGGTTTGGGTTCAACTTTTGCTCTACGTTTCTTCTCGGCGTACTCAACGGAGTACTTATCCATGCGGAAGGTTAGAAAACGAATTACCCGCTCATCGCGACGGTACTGGATTTCTAACTTATCAATTAGTTCGCCGGCTGCCTTGAACTCAATCAGGTAGTAGAATCCGGTGCTCTTCTTTTGAATGGGGTAGGCCAACTTTTTTAGTCCCCAGTTCTCTTCGTGTACAATCTCACCGCCATTTTCGGTGATTATACCTTTGAACTTGTCAACCGCTTCCTTCATCTGGGCCTCAGACAAAACGGGAGTTGTAATGAAAACGGTTTCATACTGGTTTAACATAATGTAATTATTTAGTTAATAATAAATGAGCGCGCAAAATTATATGTTTTTTCTTTCAATTCAAATATTTACACCAACTTTTTCTATTTGCCAAGCTTTTTAAGTTATGTAAGTTTCTATATTTGCGAAGAAACTTGCGGTAAATAAATGGTTCAACATAAGGGCAAATACGTTTGTGATTGTAAATCGGTTAAGGCGTTTGAAATTCGTAAAGCTGTGAGAGAATCGGGTGCCGAAACAATTATCGATATTCAAAACCTTACTAAGGCCTCAACAGGATGTGGTAGGTGTAAAGGGGAAGTGACTCGTATTATGGAGAATGAACTTGAAAAAAAACGAGCAGTTGGTTCCCAACTTAAGTTCGATTTTTAGATTATACAGGGTTATTTTGGTTAACCACAATGTCGAGAAGAAACTGCAGCTGCGATACTTTTTCGCTATTACCAATTTTTTGGTAGGCAATCATTAAACTTGCTATGAGTTGTGAAATTGTTACGCTGTTTTTACAGGGAGTAAAGTACTCGTCTTTTGCCTCAATTTTATTCTGAACCAAAAAGTTTTCAATTTCTTTGCGGCTCAATACTGCTCCCTTATTAAAAGGATTAATGTAGAACAAAATGCTTTCTGTTGTAACATTTCCTTGGGATTGGTGAGAATACCTATCTTTATAGGCAAGTAAAAAATTCTTTGGAAGGCTTACTCCGTAAATTGGGAGTCCAAGTTTTTGAGCAACAATTGAGTAACAAATTGCTAGGGCAACCGGGCCACCTTTCTTGTTCTCAATTACCTGATTTATATAGTGGTTCTGCGGAGCAAAGAAGTTGGTAGTGTTACCTGTAAAACCATGAACTCCATAAAAAATATGGTTCAACGTTTTAACCTTTTCGAGCGCAGTAAGGGTTTCGTTAAGTTCCAACCAAACATCCTTTCTAATTTTCTCCAGCTGCTCCTCAACCGCTTCAATTTCTAATTGCGGATACTGAAACTTTGCAATGTAAACAGCGCCTTCTAAAAGGTTAAGTTCGCCTTCAGCAACCCATTTGTTTAGGTTATCCTTTGTAGTTTGAAACTGAATGTTGTTAACTATTTCTTCAATCTTTTTTTGAAGGAAACTGTTGGTTGATTGTTCCCATACCTTTTCAAGTAAAGGAACAATTCTGGTTCCCTCATGCATGATTTTATCGGTAACAACCCTGTTTACCTCATTGTCGGGATCCTCAAGAAGTGCAATTAGGGCGTTAAATTCCTTTGGTCTCATGCTAGGTTTTTATTACTGTGTTAACCTTTCAAGAGTTTTTTCAATTAGTTTCAAAATATTTTGCTTGTAATCGGGCGAGGCTTGTTTAGTTACCCTGTTGGCAATTATTGAGCAAATAGTTAGCGAGTCGTGCCCCATAAGTAGTGACAACCCGTTTATTGCTGAACTTTCCATTTCGAAGTTGGTAATTCTGCGACCGTTGTAGCTGAACGACTCAATTTTTGAGTTAAGGTTCTGGTCTGCTAAAGGAAGCCTCAAAACACGGCCTTGAGGGCCGTAAAAACCGGGAGCCGAAATGGTTACACCGTTAATTGTGAAATCTTCAAAAAGTTTCATCAGCCTGGGCGATGAGTTCACAAAGTAGGGTTTTGCGCACTGAGAATTCCAGCCTGTGTGCTCAAGGAAAGCTTGTTCCATTTCAAGGTCACAAACCGAATCGCGATTCTCGTAGAAGTTAAGCAAACCATCAAAACCAATGGCGGTTCCTGTTAGCACAAAGCTGTCGATTGGAATGTCGGGCTGAAGTGCTCCCGATGTACCAAGTCGCACTATCTGCAGCCTTTTTTTCTTCTCTTTTTCAACCCTATCGCCTAAATCTATATTTGCAAGCGCATCGAGCTCGTTTACAACAATATCAATATTGTCGGTTCCTATTCCGGTTGATATGGCAGAAATTCGTTGGTTATTAAAAATACCAGTAACGGTTTTAAACTCACGGTTTGCGGCTGTGATTTCAATTTTTCCAAAGAAGGAAGCTATGGTATCAACCCTACCCGGATCGCCTACAAGTATTATCTTATCAGCAATATCCTGTGGGCGCAAGTGAAGGTGAAATATGCTGCCATCAGGATTAACAATCAATTCAGATTCTTCAATTCTTCTCATCGTTTCGCAGTTTATCAAAACTGCTAAAGTATTAAAAATTGTTATAGGTTAATAGCAAATTACTAGAAAAATCAAATGGAATAACATACAAACTATTGAAAAGAAAAAGGTTAAGCATTATTACAGAAAAAGATTTTTCCAAAAAAGAAGCCTGTAAGTTGATTTTATTAAAATTTGTGCTACATTTAAGTATTGAAACAATTGTGCTAATGAAGAAAATTCTTGTTGTTTCTCAAAGAAACTCATGCCGTTCGCAAATAGCCGAGGGATGGTTAAGCTATTACGGGAAAGGAGCTGCCGAAGTAACCAGCGCAGGAATTGTACCAACCGAACTCGATTTGAACGCTGCCGATGCCATGAGCGACGCTATTATTGATATATCAGCATACAAGTCGAAAGGAATTGCTCAGGTTGCTGAGCAGGAGTTTGATTATGTAATTGTTCTTAGCGCAGAAACGCAGCATATACTCCCAATTTTTAAAGGAAATCCCAGAGTATATGAGTATCCATTCCCCGATGTTGTTTCCCAAGATTTATCTGAGGATGAGAAGAAAAAAGCCTACGCTGAACTCCGCGATGAGCTTGAGAACTTTTGTTTCGATTTCATTCATCATAAAATTAAAGCTTTGATATAGTTTTATGGTTCAACAAGTTGAAATTTTACTTCCACCCTACCCTAGAGGATTTCACATTGTTACAAAGCATGTTTTGCAGAAACTGCCGGCCTTACCTGATGCTGGAATTCTACACCTATTTATAAAGCATACATCGGCGGGATTAACCATAAACGAGAATGCCGACCCAACTGTACTAGTAGATTTCAACGAATTTTTCAACCGAATTGTTCCCGAGCAACAGTTGTGGTTTCAACACACAATTGAGGGCGATGACGATATGCCTGCCCACCTAAAATCCTCACTGGTAGGCTCATCCGTTTCCATTCCAATTAGCAACCAACGGCTAAACCTTGGAACATGGCAGGGGATTTACCTTTGCGAGTTCAGGAACAGAGGTGGTGCGCGAAAAGTTGTTGCAACAATCCTAAGTTAAGCTACGAATATTGTCTTTTCCCCTGTTTTTAGTTGAACATTTTATAAAAAAGTCATATTTTTGCTTTCAAAGTTTTTGTATTTATAACAGTATTGCTTTAAAACAGTAATTATTGTTATTTTTCCTAGCAATTACTTTTTACATTTGTCGGAAGTTGAAAAGGCTATTTCATAAATAATATAAATTGAAATCTATAAATATGGACAAATTACTTCTTCTTGGCGACGAGGCCATTGCTCAGGGAGCAATAGACGGAGGACTTTCTGGTTGTTACGCGTATCCAGGAACGCCATCTACCGAAATAATGGAGTACATTCAGCACTCGAAGCAAGCGGCTCAGCTGGAAATTCACAGACAATGGTCGGCAAACGAGAAAACGGCCATGGAAGCTGCCATTGGCATGTCGTACGCTGGAAAAAGAACCCTTGTTTGTTTCAAACACGTTGGACTAAACGTAGCGGCCGATGCGTTTATTAACGCAGCAATAACAGGTGTTAACGGCGGTTTGGTTGTTCTTTCGGCCGATGATCCTTCCATGCATTCGTCTCAAAATGAGCAGGATTCACGTTTCTACGCAAAATTTGCCATGATTCCGGTACTGGAGCCCTCCAATCAGCAAGAAGCCTACGATATGGCTTATTCAGCTTTCGAACTTTCAGAAAGGTTGAATGTTCCGGTAATGATTCGTATTACTACCCGCTTGGCGCATTCGCGTTCGGGAGTTGCTCGAAAAGAAATGAAAAAGCAAAATTCCATGCGTTTGCCATCTGACCCTCGTCAGTTTGTACTTCTACCAGCCATTGCTAGAGTAAGTTACAAAAAGTTACTCGGTACGCAAACGGTAATGGATTCAATTTCGGAAACTTCAGAATTCAACAAACTTAATAAAGGTAAAAGTTCCAAGTTAGGCATAATTGCAACAGGTATTGCCTACAACTACCTAATGGAAAACTTATCTGATGGAGAACATCAGTTCAATATTCTTAAAATCTCGCAGTATCCAATTCCTCCAAAAATGGTTAGGGAAATATACGAGATTAGTGATGAACTGCTGATTCTTGAAGATGGTTACCCAATTGTTGAAGAAATGATTAAGGGATTCCTGAACCTTGGAAAACCAGTTCACGGTCGCTTGGACGGAACCATTCCCCGCGACGGGGAGTTGAACCCTTCAATAGTAGCAAAAGCGTTAGGATTAGAAGTTTACGAGGGCATGGAGGTTCCACCGGTTGTTCGCAAGCGTCCTCCATCACTTTGCGTAGGATGTGGACACAGGGACGTTTACATTGATTTAAACGAAGCACTTAAAGAGTATGGAACAGGCCGCGTGTTTTCTGATATAGGCTGCTACACGCTAGGGGCGCTACCTCCATTCAATGCTATCAATTCATGTGTTGATATGGGCGCATCAATTACCATGGCCAAGGGCGCTGCCGATGCCGGATTGGTTCCTGCAGTTGCAGTAATTGGCGATTCAACCTTTACCCACAGCGGAATGACCGGGCTACTCGATGCAGTAAACGAAAATTCACCAATAACCGTAATAATTTCTGATAATTCAACAACCGGCATGACTGGAGGTCAGGATTCATCGGCGCATGGAAGAATTGTTGAGATTTGTAAGGGAATTGGAGTTGATCCCGACCACATAAAAGTTCTTACACCCTTAAAGAAATTTCACGAAGAGAACGTTAAGGTAATGAAGGAAGAACTTGCATATAAAGGAGTTTCGGTAATAATTCCACAACGCGAGTGTATTCAAACTTTTGCTCGCAGAAAGAAAGCAGAGAAAAAAGCTTCAAACCAGTAGAAAAAAAGGTAAAAAAATGAAAGCAGATATTATACTAGCCGGCGTTGGAGGACAAGGTATCCTTTCAATTGCTGCAGGAATTGGGTTAGCAGCGGTTAATAGCAACCTTTTTATTAAGCAGGCCGAAGTTCATGGAATGAGCCAGCGTGGAGGCGACGTTCAGTCGAACCTTCGAATTTCTGACAAACCCATCCACTCCGATTTGATTCCAAACGGAAAAGCCGACCTCATTCTTTCTGTGGAACCCATGGAGGGACTCCGATACCTTCCATTTCTTAGCAAGGATGGCTGGTTGGTAACCAACACTGTACCGTTCAATAATATTAATGACTATCCCGAAACAGAGGATTTATTGAGCGCTATTAAATCGGTTCCAAACCATATTGCAATTGATGCCGATTCACTTGCAAAGCAGGCAGGTTCGGCTCGCTCATCGAATATTGTAATGCTGGGAGCCGCCTCTCCGTTTATCGATATTCCTTTTGAGAAACTGGAGGAAGGCATTCGACAACTTTTTGGCCGTAAAGGCGAAGAGGTTGTTGAGGTTAACCTAAAAGCGCTTAGAGCTGGTAGGGAGTTTTCCGAGAAGAACAGGTAAATAATAAATACAGAAGTAGGAAGTGTTTGACTAAACATATTCATTACAAAAAAGCGGATTATTTTTTCCGCTTTTTTTGTTTCTTTTTTGGGAACAACCATAAACTTGTTGAAATTTGTAGGTTTCATTTCAAGTGAAGTACCAAATTTTATTACAGGAACAGTTTGAATAGATTTCTTGATATCCGATCGTACTTTCAGAATGTGGGTTTTGCCTTTAGGGCACTCCGCATTCGTAACTACAAGCTTTTCTTTTCGGGTCAGCTAGTTTCACTGCTAGGAACCTGGATTCAGAATATTGCGTTAGGTTGGCTTATATACAGGCTCACGGGCTCAGCCTTTTGGCTGGGAATTGTTGGGTTTGCAGGTCAAATTCCTGCGCTTTTTCTTACTCCCTTTGCGGGAGTTTTTGCCGACAGGCTAAATAGAAGGAAAGTGCTGATACTGGTTCAAATTATTCCTATGATTCTGGCTTTTACAATGGCTACCTTGGTTTTTACAGATAAAATTCAGGTTTGGCAAATTGTAATGATAGCATCAATTAACGGAATGGTAATGGCCTTCGACACTCCATTTCGGCACGCATTTTTGCTCGAGCTGGTTGGTGAGAAGGATCTTCTGCAGAATGCCATTGCGCTAAATTCCACACTTATAAATTCTGCTCGGTTTATTGGTCCTATGATTGGCGGAGTTCTTATTGCAGCAATTGGTGAAGGAGGATGTTTTTTTGTAAACGGAGTCAGCTTTTTGGCCGTTGTTTTCGCATTAATTTCAATGAAAGTAATTTCTACAACCTCCAATAAGGATCGTGGTTCGGTTCTGGTTGAACTAAAGGAGGGACTAAAATATTCGTTTAATTTCAAACCAATTCGTTACCTGCTAATTCTGGTTGTTTCAACCAGCTTCTTTGGTTTGCCATTTCAGGTTTTCCTTCCGGTTTTTGCAAAAGAAATTCTTGGAGGCGATTCGCAAATGCTTGGTTTTCTAACCGGAGCAGTAGGCGCAGGAGCCCTAACGGGCGCTTTCTATCTAGCTTCGCGAAGGAATACTAAAGGTTTACCAAACCTAATTCTTATTTCTGCAATTCTGTTTGGTTTGGGGTTAATGGCATTCTCACTCTCATCACTCACCGTACTATCCATTCCACTTCTATTTGTAGTAGGTTTTGGAATGATTTCGCAGTACGCCTCAGCCAATACGTTGCTGCAAACCATTGTTGAAGATAGCAAAAGAGGGCGAGTTATGGCTTTTTACGGAATGTCGTTTTTAGGAATTACACCCCTTGGAAGCTTGCTGTTGGGAACGGTAACAAAAGCCATTGGAGTACCTTACACCTTGTTAATTTCCGGATCGTTTTGCCTCGTTGCAGCTGCTTTTTACGCTAGAAGAAAAAAAATAGTTATTTCACAGATTAAAGAAAAGCAATAACGGGATAGCTTTCACAACAATTTTTCACCATTTACCGCAAGCAATTTAAGCCTTACGTTTTACAACAAACCAAGGATTTTGAATATCCTCCTTGTTGTAAACAATTCGTTTCCCATCCTCAAGCGAAACCATAACACAACCTGCCTCCTCGGCAATTGCTTGTCCTGCAGCAGTATCCCACTCGGTTGTATTCCCAAAACGAGGATAAATGTCGGCATTACCCTCAGCAACCATGCAAATTTTTAGCGATGAACCACGCGAAATAGTGTTAACTGAACCATACTCACCTTTTAACTTTTCGAGATACTCCACAGTTTCGGGCGTTACGTGTGAACGACTAGTAACAATAGTATAAACTTCGCATTTATTATTTATGGGTAGTTTCGTAGCTGACGATAGAATGCTTTTTATGCAACTCTCGTTTGAAAATTGCTCTGTAACATTTTCCATTCTAAACGAACCAAGCCCTTTCATGGCAAAGTAAAGTTGTTTTGAAACAGGAACATATACAACACCCAGAACTGGAAACCCTAAATATACCAGAGCAATATTTACAGTAAACTCTCCGTTTCTCTTTATAAATTCTTTGGTTCCATCAAGTGGATCAACCAGCCAAAAATATTCCCAACTTTTACGCTCCTCGTACAATATATTTCTTCCTTCCTCGCTCATAACTGGAATGCGAGTTTTCATTAACGATTCAACAATCTCATTATTAGCTTTTCTGTCGGCAAGAGTAAGCGGCGTGGAATCCGACTTAAGGTTAACCTGAAAATCATCAGAGTTGTACACTTCCATTATCAAAGCACCTGCTCTTACTGAGGCGTTTATTGCTTCAAATAGCAGGTGCAAGAGTTCTGGTTGTTCTATCATATCAAATTTTTTATATTACATGAACAAATAAACTAATGTATTCCAACGAAATAAATTGCAAAATATTGTATCGCTAAAAGTGAGTGCAAAAATAGCTCGAACTTGTAAATTATTATGATATGCAACACTGTTGTAAAACATTTGTTTCAAGCAAAAGGCTATAACATTTAAAGTACAACATGTTGAAAATATTTTAGATGAAAAATAACAAATAGTAGAATTAAAAAGCATCCAAAAAACAATTACAACTTTTGCATGGTAGCCAATATTAAGCTATGTTTACCAGTCGAATTTTAAAAATATTTTAGTTATGAGTGATATAGCAAATCTCCAACCAGTAGAAGTTTGGAAATACTTTGAAGAAATTTTAAAAATACCTCGCCCATCGAAGAAAGAGGAGAAAATAATTGAGTACCTTATTTCTTTTGGGAAGAAGAATAACCTTGAGACCTCGCGCGATGAGGCTGGTAACGTGCTAATCCGAAAACCAGCAACCAAGGGTATGGAAAACCGTGAATCGGTTGTAATGCAGAGCCATATCGACATGGTGTGCGAGAAGAACAGCGATACTGTTCACGATTTCAATGTTGACCCAATACAAGCTTACGTTGATGGGAACTGGGTAAAAGCAAAGGGTACGACCCTTGGTGCCGATGATGGAATTGGCGTTGCTGCTCAGCTAGCCATTCTTGCATCAGACAACATAAAGCATGGTCCCATCGAATGCCTGTTTACCGTTGATGAAGAAACGGGGCTCACCGGAGCTTTTGAAATGAAACCTGGTTTCTTCAACTCAAAAATTTTATTGAACCTCGACTCTGAGGATGAGGGCGAACTTTTCATAGGTTGTGCCGGAGGAGTTGATACTGTAATTACATTTGCTTACGAAACCGAGAAAGTACCAAGCAATTTTAAAGCATTCAAACTAGCTGTTTCTGGATTGAAGGGTGGCCATAGCGGCGATGAAATTGACAAGGGGCTAGGAAACTCTATAAAAATTATTAACCGTTTCCTTTGGAGAGGAACTAGTAAGTTCGATCTGCGGTTAGCAAATCTCGATGGAGGAAACCTCAGGAATGCCATACCTCGCGAAGCTTTTGCAGTTTTTGTAATCCACAACGATGATGTTGAAAGCATGCTACAATCGTTCGAAATGTTGAAGAACGAAATAATTGGCGAACTAAAACCCGTTGAAACAAGCCTTAGCATTGCCATTGAGGAAACCTCACTTCCCGATTGGATTATAGATGAGCCAACCCAGTACGATCTGCTTAACTCGCTGTACGCATGCCCGCATGGTGTAATTGCAATGAGTAAAGAAATGCCCGGCTTGGTAGAAACATCCACAAACCTAGCCTCGGTTAAGTTCATTCAGGATAACCAAATTCTGGTTACTACCAGCCAAAGAAGTTCCATTGATTCGGCAAAAACCGATATTGCAAACATGGTAGAAAGCGTATTTCGCCTAGGCAATGCCAACGTTGTGCACTCCGATGGATACCCAGGTTGGGCTCCAAACACAAATTCTGAAATTTTAAACATTACCCGTAATTCCTACAAGAAACTATTTAAGGTTGATCCTATTGTTAGGGCCATTCATGCAGGTTTGGAATGCGGCTTATTCCTTGAGAAGTATCCGTACCTCGATATGATTTCGTTTGGCCCCACCATTAAGGGTGCCCACTCGCCCGACGAGCGTATCGATATAGAAACAAACCAGAAGTTTTGGAATCTACTTCTCGATGTTTTAGAAAATATTCCAACAGCCAAGTAAGTTTAATGTAAATAAACTCTCGAATAGGCTATTTCAGAAGTTCTTTATATTTACTTTTGAAATGGCCTTTCTCTTTATGTAAAAAAATAAATGGGAATAATTGAGTTCATACAAGATCCGGCAAACCTCTACACATGGCAAGTTATAAGTTTGCTAATTTTTGCAGGGTTTCTTGTAGGGTTTATAAACACCATTGCCGGTAGCGGAACCGTAATAACATACAGCCTTTTTATGGCGATGGGAATGCCAGCAAACATTTCGAATGGTACCATTCGTTTAGGTGTAATACTTCAAACACTTTCAGCTACAATAAATTTTAAGCGTCATGGTGTACTCGACTGGAAAAAGGGGCTAATCCTTTCAATTCCCATTGCAATAGGATCGGTAGCTGGCGCTCAGGCTGCAGCAATGATGAACGTTAAAATCTTCGAGAAGCTTCTGGCACTCATCATGCTCGGCATGATTTTTTTCCTGTTTCAGAATCCCCGCAAATGGATAGAAGGGCAAGCAGAGAAAATGGCGAAGAAAGCAACCCTAAAAGAGTTGCTAGTGTTTCTGGCTATTGGGTTCTACGGTGGATTTACCCACATTGGAGTTGGTATTTTCCTTCTTGCAGCACTTGTGCTAAAAGCAGGCTACGATTTGGTTAAGGCAAATGCTATTAAGGTACTATCGGTTTTTATTTATAGCCCATTTGCGTTTCTGGTTTTCGTGCTTAACGGTCAGGTTGACTACCGTATTGGATTAATTTCGGCCATTGGAAATATTTTTGGAGGAATACTAGCCTCGAGGCTTGCCGTTAACTGGGGAGCAGGTTTTATTCGATGGTTTCTTGTGGCAATTATATTGATATTCAATGCGAAAGTATTCGGACTTATCAACTTTTATTAATATGAAATGTATTTCTCAAAAAAATAGAAAAAATCCGAGTTTACACACAATGTAATAAATACCTCGTTAACAGCGCATTAACCGCATTCCGTCGGCATTAAATTGTATAATTGTTTAAAAAAAAGGCAAATAGGTGCTAAAAAGTCAAATCAATTTAGCACCTTTGCTGTGTAGTTAAATAATTTATTTACCAATTTTTACCAGTTTATACCATGAAAGGAAAAGTAAAATGGTTTGATGCAGCTAAAGGTTTTGGCTTTATTCAAACTGAAGAAGGCAACGACGTGTTTGTACACTACACAGGAATTGCTAAAGAAGGTTTTAAACGTCTAGACGAAGGTCAGGATGTTGAATTCGAAATTTCAGAAGGCAAACGTGGCCCTCAAGCAACAAATGTTAATGTTATAGAATAAACCATATTTTTATTCTATATTATGCATGTAAAAGGCTTAGCTTCGCTAAGCCTTTTTACTTTTCTAGAATGTGACATTAACCCTAAGTATTGGGTTTGAAAGGTATGGTGAAAGCGGATTGTTAGAAAGATCCCAAAGAATTAGAATATTCATGGCAGCCCTTTCGCCCAGAATTTGGCGGTAGCCAACTCCAGCAAGGTATAAATGAACCCACGTTTTACCAGCAAGCGTTGAACTTGCATTTATCATTCTCTGATCGAGGTACAACCCTTCATACTCTCCATGTAAAATAATTCCTCCGTGCAGGGGGATTGGTGTAACTTTACTAAAATCGGATATTGGAAGTATTTGCGTAAAACCTGAGAATCCCCAAATGTGAGTTCGAAGCACTCTTCCACTTTGGTATATCGATCGGCGACTAAAATAGGTGTACCTACCTCCTACACCAACCGACCACTGAGGCAAAATCCATATTCCCCCCAAGGGAACAATATCAACCTGATTAACATCGCCAAAGGTTAAGCCTATAGTACCGCCAAAAAAAAGTCTGTCGGAAAATTCATCGAACTCGTCTCCCTTTGGGTTATTGGAATAACTATATTGAACAAGAAGAAGAGAAAACAGAACTACTAAATATTTAACTCTTTGAAACATACAAATTAATTTTGTGCATAAAGTTATGAAAAAGTAGCTAGGGTAAACTTAACTTTATCAGTAAACGTAATTAGTATTACATTTGTTGTAAATTTTTCAAATGCGAAAGGTATACAAAAAAAACTGATACAATGAATATAGTTATCACCGGAGCATCCAGAGGCATCGGATTTGAATTGGCCAAACAATTTGCCATGTTAGGAGCAAACAATATTATTGCAATTGCTAGAGACGAAGCAAAACTTAAAGAGTTAAAAAGCGCTTGCATTCGCGAAAATATTGAGGCTCATCTATATCCTCTTGCATTTGACATTACCAACCTGGAGGCCAATGATAGCGTATTGGTAAATAGAATCAAGGAGCATTTTCAGGAAGTTGATATTCTGATAAATAATGCAGGTTACCTGGTAAACAAACCTTTCGAAAAAATTGGAGCGCAGGAAATTTCTCAAATGGTTAGCACGAACTTTACCGGTGCTATAACGTTAACGCAAATAATAGTTCCCCTAATGAAAGAAGGAGCCCATGTGGTTAACATTAGCTCAATGGGTGGTTTCCAAGGTAGCCAGAAGTTTCCAGGCTTATCGGTGTATTCCGCAACAAAAGCGGCGCTCGCTGTACTTACTGAATGCCTTGCAGAGGAACTAAAACATACGGGAATTTCGTTTAATTGCCTTGCTCTTGGTGCAGTTAATACGCAAATGCTAAACGATGCGTTTCCCGAATATAAGGCGCCTGTTTCGGCTTCGGAAATGGCATCGTTTATTGCTCAGTTTGCCCTAACAGGGCAAAAAATGTTTAACGGAAAAATTCTTCCTGTGTCTATTTCAACTCCTTAGTATAAAAAAAGTTACTTCATAATTACTCCTTGAGGAGAGTTTCTTCCTTCGTTTCTATAATCAAGGGAAAAATCTTTTTTACCTAAGGGCGCGTTAACCTTCTTTTGCTCAAAATTCTTAGTATAGTTTATCAAGTAAATTTTTCGATTTTCGAAACCACTTATACTATTAATCTGGTTGAATTCAAATTCCGATTGAACCAAATCCACATCATGGTTCTGAAGGCAGTACTTAAAATCGTAACCATACTTCATCATTGCGCTCAGAAAATAGAAAGCAACATCGTATCCTTGGTAAGAGTACTGTGATGGCTCCAATCGGAAGAAATCGCGATACTTAACTATAAAGCTTTTAACTATTGGATTTGAATATTCAACAAAGAATGGTGTGAATAAATGCAGCTGAAGCTTGTAGTAGTAGTCGATTTGAACGTTCTGAAACTTATGCCAGCGAGGTAACCCGTAAATACTAATTGGGTACTGGTAGTAGGTTGCAAGAGTGTGTAAGTTCCCCAGTAAATCGGAAACGAAGGCTTCGCTATTTGAAGGAACAAGAATTATATTCTCCTTTTCAAGCGAGAGGCTGTGGCTTAACTTTTCAACCACTTCGGCAGCAGCGCTGCCGGGTGTATAGGTAACCTCTTTAAAATGAATGTATTCAGGATTTGAACAGTTTGCAACCTTAATCTGTAGGAGTTCCTTGTAGGTATTAACCATGCTGCTCGCGGTGCTGTCGTCCTCGTGAACAATTACCATGTTCTGATCTCGACAGAGATCAATCTTTTCAGAAAAACCTTCAAGCTGGGTTATGAACGATGGATTTGCCTGAAAAAGGAAAGGGTTCTCGTTAAGAAGATAGTTGCTCGGTGAAAGGGGCGAAACTATTGGAATTCTATTTTCTCGGGCAAAATCGGCAACAGGCTTAATGCATTCAGGGTATACCGGCCCGATAATCAAATCGGATTCAGATAAAAGGTTACTGTTGATAATTTGTTTTACCGAGTCTACATCCTTACCTGTATCAAAAACGGTTAGGTTAACAGACAAACCAATTTGTTTAAGCGAATCGATGGCGAGTAGAACTCCCTGGTAAAAATCGATAAAATTGTGTGCCTTTGCAGGAACTTCAAGTTTGTCTTTAGGGTTTTCTCCACGACTTTGCATTTCCTCAAGTGCCAATGAATCAACTGGAGGATTCTCAAACTCTTGCACGTATAGCGGTAAAAGTAGTGCAACATTGAAAATATACTTCTGATTATTATAGCTGAATGTATCGCACTCCACGCTTGTTTCAAACTCGCTTACTTGGAAAGAATCCTGAAAATCTGTTTGGTTAGGAGAACCTTGTTCCACATACAGAAGAGAATCAGATGGATTGCGGGGGATGCGCAAGATGGTTCCCAACTTCAGTCCATCCTTTACAATATCGGCATTAAAACGTTTTACAGTTTCTTCGCTAACTCCGTACTGTCGAGTAATTGAGAAAAACCCCTCCTTGGGTTTAACTTCGTGGTAGATGAAACGTTCGGAAACTTCTGGCGTTTCATCACCAAGAGTTTCCAGTTTTTCTTTTGGAATTAGTACCACCTGGCTTAGCTTAATCCCTTTTTCAACCTCAGGATTAACCCTAATTAACTCATTCATTGAAACTTGGTACTTCTTGGATAAACCAAATAAGGTTTCGCCTTTACGTACAACATGGTAAATGAAATTCTCATCCTCGTTTCCTTTGGGTGGTTCTTCCACCGAATCGGAAATTGGAATTTTCAGCGCTTGATCCACCTGAACGCCAAGATAAATATCGGGGTTCTCCATGGCAATTTCAATTTGGCTTACGTTGTAAGCCTTGCTTATGGAGTAAAGCGTTTCGCCTTTGCGAACGATATGAATGAAGTAGTACTTTCCTTCAATTTTTACCTTGTCGGTGGATTTTTTAATTTTCACCTCCTGGGGGGAATCCTGACCGAAAGTAACGAGAGTATATGTTAGAAGGATTATTAGAGAAAAGGTTCGAATCATTTTGCAGTTTCGTTATTGTTTGCACGTGTGCAAAGTTAACTATTAGATGCCTAAAACAAGCATCGTGCCCAATTTTTATGGAAGCTAAATTTTTATAATATAATGGTTACGTGTTATTCTATGGTCATTTCTTCGATAAGATTTTTTGCACCCGCATACTTATCGATTACAAAAAGCACGTAGCGAATATCGGCAATGATTGTACGCTGGTAATCGGGTTCATACATGTAATCGCAAGCCATTGCCTCGAAATTTCCATCGAAGGCAACACCAATAAGTTCACCTTTAGCATTTAGCACGCCACTACCCGAATTTCCATTGGTTATATCGTTGTCGGTAAGGAAACACACAGGCAACTTTCCTGTGGAAGAATACTGTCCAAAATCTTTATTTTCAATAAGTTGTTTTAACTTTTGTGGAACGTTAAAAACTTCTACATTATTATCGTCCTTAGCAAGAATTCCATCGGCATAAGTAATTGGATGGTATAAAACTCCATCGAAAGGCTTGTAACCAATAACTTTTCCGTAGGAAACCCTCATAGTTGAGTTGGCATCGGGGTAATGCAACCTATCGCTCTGCATTTGAAGAATTCCCTTTGTGAATGCGTACTGTGCACGCTGAACTGTTGGGTTTAAGGGTGATATTTTGCTCTGGATTTCGGCCATTATATTCTCTGCAGTGAGGTGTAGGTAAAAGATGGGGTCGGCAAGCAAACTATCGATGTTGGGATTATTAATAAAATCTTTCATCCTTTTTTGTGATGAAAAGCAAGAATTTTGGTAGAATGCATCAACAACAAATGGTATGTACACATCCCTATTATCGAGCGATTGCAACTTTTTTAGTATTGGATACTCAGTGCTATCGGGCAGGTAGTTTATAATACTTCGCAGGGCAACAGAGTAGAGTTTGCTATCGAGTTGCGGAAAAAAATCGCTAAAAATTTCGGGGAGTTGTTTGTTTAACGCTTTGGTTTCTTTCCTAATTATTCGTTTACTTGGTTTTTCATCGGTTAGTTCAACAAAAAGTTTGTAAGTGGGCGAAATGTTGTTTCCGATTGCCACTGGCCACGACGACAAAGCGCTTAACGAGCGAAATAGTTCCTCGTACCCGTTTCGTCCAATTATTGAGTAGTACGAATTGATTGCAGGAGCTGCATTTGTAAAGAATTGAGGAAACTGTGAGTTTGCATTCGCCCATGCATACAGGCTATCTTCCCTGGCTTTTAAACGTTCTACAACATTAAAGCGGAACATCGATTCGGCCTGCCAAGTGTCCTTCTGCCAGAAGTTCACCAGCATATCGTGCATATCGGTATAGTTCACTTTTATTGCTGGGTCGTTCTTCATTTCCTCCTTGATTGTGTTTATAAACTCCCCCCAAACAACATCAACCCAAGGAGCCACAACATCGCGAGCATGAATTGCTTGGGTTGCTGGTGCATACCGGAAGGTAGTTCCCGGATAGCCAATTATCATTGTAAAATCGCCATCCTTAACTCCATTTAAAGAAATTGGGAAATGGTGTTTTGGTTTGTAGGGAATATTCTTTTTGCTATAGTCGGCGGGCAAACCATCGGGACCGGAGTATATTCTGAAAAGGCAAAAATCGCCCGTATGCCTTGGCCAGTGCCAGTTATCGATATCGCCACCAAAATTCCCAATGGCAGCAGGCGGAGCACCTACAAGCCTAACATCGGTATACCGATGATAAACAAAAAGATAGTACTGGTTATGATTAAACATTGGCACAATTTGAGCGTGCACACCCTTCTCCCTATTTTCAACTTCAATTTGTTGGATTAAAATTGCCTCGTTAATCATTTCAACAATTGTTGAATCATCGGCCAGAGTATCAACTTTGCTAAGAATTTCGTTGGTAACATCCTCAACTCTAAGAAGAATTAGAGCCGTTTTGCCTGGCACAGGCAGCTCTTCCTGTAGGTTTTTTGCCCAGAAACCATCATGCAAAAGGTTTTGCTCGGGCGTGCTGTGGAACTGAATATCGCCAACTCCACAGTGGTGATTGGTAAGAATTAGCCCTTTACTGGAAATTATTTCAGCGGAGCAACCTCCATCGTCGAGCGATACAACAGCATCTTTTAAGCTACTTTTATTAATGCTGTAAATATCTTCTTCGCTAAGTTTCAAACCCATGCGCTGCATGGTTTCAATATTTTTCCCGATAAGGGAAATAAGCCACATCCCTTCATCGGCACTTGCAGAAAATGAGAAGAGGATAAATACTTGAATGAGAGTGGCTAGGAGAATTCTATGTAAATGGAACTTCAAATTCATACTTCAAATTTTTGTTGTTTAAAAACAACTATATAAACTATAAAACTAATTATTTTTTTGCTTTTGTGATTGAAAAATGAATATGTTTTTCAGGAAACCCCCAAAATAGGAAAAGTTCGATGTAAAATATTTGGCTAAACAATTGGGGATTTTTCATAAAAAA
>CAZLXF010000005.1:0-2527 GCA_964563065.1 uncultured Rikenellaceae bacterium
GATAGTAAAGAGGGTGGTTAACCTTTTCTCTTAAATCAATCCTACGCCAAACCCTCTTTGTCCACATCATATCCGATTCACGAAGATGTGGATAGGGAATAGGAATACGTTGTGGAATAGTTTCCCTTTCGTATACTCCATCAAGCACAAGTGGTTCCTTGCCCTGTGCGTTGGCAGTTGAAAAAACTCCTGAAACAAACGATAAACCGAGGAGAATAATTGCAAACTTCTTCATAATATCTTGAGTTATAGTATTCTGAAAACAAGATCATTCAATTCCCTAATGCTTCCATCGGGGCCAACAGCTTTTATATTTGTAAAACTAACAACTTGACCTGACCGCAAACTTCCAATTAGCCGTTTTTGATCATCGGTAAGCATCTGACTTTTTGAAACTTTATCGTCGGTAAAACCTCCAACAACAGCAGATACGGTAAAACCTGTAACAGTAAATTTCATATCAAAGTCAAAATCGGGGGGCATTTTTGCTGCCACATATAACGCTGAAGCGAGTACATTCTTAGCAACGCGTTTTGATGCAACCCCATCAACGGAGGGCTCTGGAGGAGGTACTGGTTTTACCCTAAAAGATTGTGATCCCATAGGGCGCCTTGTTCCATCTATTTCTGCAGTAACAGCAATTTCACAAGTTGCTGATTGGGGAGGGTTTACAATAAAATTATTTCCAGCCCTTCGAATCTTACCACCTTTGGGCATAGTTGCTGTAATCTTATCCATGGAAATTCCAGAGATTGAAATGTCAACAGGATTATCTACCGCAAGATAAAAAACATTCATTCTGGTTGGAGAAATAACAACATTTGGCTTAGCTACCTCGTATTGATGATCAAATGGTTTTCTAATTTTTGTTCCATTTGGAGCAGTAACCTCTAGTAAACCTTGCCACGATACTGTACCTATTGTGGAAGCCTTTCTTGTAAGAATTCCTCTGCCCCCTTCAATGGGAAGTTCATCGTAGCTGCCTACCATTCTGTAATCTTCAAACCCATCTTCAGTGGTATAAGTTTCATAGCGTCCAATGAAAATCTTCGGGTTTTGGGTTGTATCCGATGCAGCAAGAAAAACTTCTGCATTAAAATCAGTACCTTGAATTACGTAACTGGAACTAGGTATTACAATGGCATCAAGTTTATTTACCTTAAAATCGCCAGCATCTACCTGCTGAAGTAGGTATGATACAACCTCTGCTTCAATATTAAGAATATCAACCTGTACTTTAGTTAACTGTGGAAAAACGGCAACCAACGGAAGGTGATCAAAACGCGCAGTTTCCCATGTTTGGGCTGCTTTTTTGGGCTCAGGCTCAGGGTCTTCAGTGTTTAAAATGTTATTAATTGATTCTACCAACTGAGGAGCTTTGTTTTCGTCAATAATACTTAATACATACTCACGAAAGTCAATTATTTTGTTCTTTAGATCGTAGGCTTTGCCATTGCGCTCAGAACCAATAAGAACCTGTGGCCCAGCATTTAAATCGCCCTTTTTCCCAATATATTTTGGGAGAACATTTTCTCCATCAATAGCAGCTGAAGTTTCTTTTTCCGCAACCTTAATAACCTCTAACTTTAAATCTTGAACATATTTAATTAGCTCCTGAGCTTTATTTTTAACCTCATCCGATTTTTCTTTCCAGGGACCAACTTTTGTTGGGTTAATTAAATTTGCCTGATCAATTTGATTGTATAGTTTCTCATTTTTAATTCTAAAGCTCTTAGTTGTTTGAGTAAGACCGTCTTCAACAAGCACAAAAGCATCAAGAACCTCGGCAGCTACGTTCATGGCAAGCATGGCAGTGAGTACTAAGTACATCATGCCGATCATCTTTTGTCTTGGTGTTTCTTTTCCGTGAGACATAGTAATAAACTATATATGAGTTTAACTATTTTCCGTTAGACATAACGTTCATGGCTGAAAGCATATTACCATAAACATTATTTAAAGCCTCGATATTTTGATTTAGAATAGCAACCGATTGTGCGTATTTTTCCGTTTCGCCTACCGATTCCTTTAACTTTTTCATCATTCCTTCAACACCAGAATAAACCGACTGAGCCTCCTTAAGTTTTTCAGACGTACCCTGAAGATGCAGTTCATGTGCTGCATTAAGTGCAGCCATGTTTTTGTTCAATTTCTCAAGATTTTCTTTGTATCCGCTGCTTCCTGCAGAGATAATTTCTCCGTTAGCCTTCATAGCATCTGCAAGTTGCATATAGGTTGTTGTAAGGTTTGTCGCAGCACCGCTAATTTGGTTTGCAACTTCTGTTCCTGAATCAA
Organism: uncultured Rikenellaceae bacterium; assembly: GCA_964563065.1. Lineage (GTDB taxonomy): Bacteria > Bacteroidota > Bacteroidia > Bacteroidales > Tenuifilaceae > DAOSWM01. The sequence continues at coordinate 2,296 of CAZLXF010000005.1, forward strand.
TTATTCTGTTGCTTACTGTTTCACCTGCTTGTGAAAGTTGATTCTCAAGTTGATTAACCGAACGCTCAACGCTACCCATAAAATTCTGTCCACTTTCTGAAACGGTGCCTGCTGTTTTTTGAAAACTTTCGGAAAGAATATTGATAGATTCTCCCAGGACCTGTTCGTTTTTCTGGTAATTGTCGGAAAACTGGCCAACCGTATCACTGGCTTTTTTCATGTTTTCTGCAAA
>CAZLXF010000005.1:2627-28887 GCA_964563065.1 uncultured Rikenellaceae bacterium
AATTGTCGGAAAACTGGCCAACCGTATCACTGGCTTTTTTCATGTTTTCTGCAAATGCTGATGTAGCTCCTGCTGCATCGGAAATATTTGCAATTTTTGCAGATGTCTCACTTAATTTTTGGAGTCCCTTACCAACTTTATCGAAAAGTTCTGGTCCAATTTCTGCATTTTCAAGCATCTTATTGAACTTTTCTGTAAATATTAAGGCACCAGGAACTCCTGTGGCAACAGCACCTGATGCTGCTCTTGTTTCGCCTGCCTCAACTGCAACAGGCGTAGCTCCACCAGAGCCTCCTGAAGTAGCGGCTACAACACCTGCTATAAGTTCTTTAAGATCATCCACATCAAAACCACCTCCCATCTCGGAGCCTTTCCTGTACTTTCTTATTTCTTCTTCGTCAGTCATGCCAGCTAACTCTGGATATACCAATGTCCAGTCAACCTCATCGTGAATAGGTTCAAAGGCTGAGAAGAAAAAGATTACAACCTCAACGGTCATACCTATTGTTAGCATTTCACCAGCTCCAGGCCAATGTTGGAGTTTAAAAAGTGCTCCAGCAAGTACAACCGCTGCACCCCACCCGTAGAGGTACTTCATAAAGTTTTTCCAGCCTGAGCCTTGGACTATTTCGGATATGTTGATTCCCATAATTTTAACTATTATTAGGGTTAACTAACATGAAAATGTTTTCTATTTTGCTCCTAGGTATGAACGCACACATCTAAAACCGATAAATGATTTAGCTGTGTCTTGGTATTCATATGAACGTTGCCCAACTTGTAGGAAGAATCCAATATCCTTCCAACTTCCACCTCTAATAACTTTACGCTTTAGGGCTGGAGGATCATTAGGTTTTGCATTATACTTGTAGTCGGGATTCATGTCGTGCATGAATGCATAAGCACTTTCGTCGTATGCATTGGCTGTCCACTCGGCAACGTTTCCAGCCATATCATAAATACCGTATTCATTGGGTTCAAACACACCAACAGGAAGGGTTATGTAACCTCCATCGTCAACATAGTTTCCACGCAGTGGTTTGAAGTTGGCGAGGAAGCATCCTTCGGAGTTCCTGGTGTAAGGTCCACCCCAAGGGTACATGTTATGATCGAGACCTCCACGAGCAGCGTACTCCCACTCTGCTTCGTTGGGTAGTCGATAATCGGACACAAAGGAATAACCCTGACGAACTAAAAACTTATTTAGGTATTGAGTACGCCAAATGGAAAAAGCATTGGCTTGTCTCCAAGTAACACCAATAACAGGGTAATTGTCGTATGAGGGGTGCCAGAAATAGTGAGTTGTGTAAGGTTCGTTGAAAGAGTAACTAAAATCGCTAATCCAGCAAAGAGTGTCGGGGTAAACGTTCACTTTATCTCTTATAATGAAGGAAGAACGGTCTAGTACTTTAACGGGAACACCCATGTTGTTAATTACCTCTGCGTTATCATCGTACGATCCAGTTTCAAAGTTCCATCTGTTCTTTTTCTGAGCAGCCTGCTTTAGGTCAATCCAAAAGAATTCGAAGTTTAACTTACGAGTATCAATTTCTTTACGGTTATAGAAACGTTCTTGTTTAGTATAGTACATATCCTTGAGGATTTCAAGTTGCTCCTCATCGCGTAAGTCGATGGGAATTTCCCAGTCAATAACAGGGGGATCGATTTCGTTGCCGAACTCATCCTCAGAGATAACAAACTCTTCTATTTGTTCGCCCAGCAACTTACGAGCGATTGAATCTTGAACGTAGTTCACAAATTGTCGGTACTGGTTGTTTGTGATTTCGGTTTGATCCATCCAAAATGCATCAACCGAAACGGTTCTTGTAGGGGCGTTTATTGCCCAAGACACATCTTGGTCATTGCTTCCCATATTGAAACTACCCATGGGAACAAAAACCATGTTGTATGGTGTGGGATCCTGGTAGCCTCTCCTTCCGGCAACACCAGTAAGTTCACCGTTTTGTGAAGGGCCGCAGCTACTTACGAGTAGGGCAATAAGAATGGCGAAAACAAGAATATTTTTCATAACACTCCAATTATTTAATGCAAATAACGTAAAATATTTTTAAAAACACATTTATTCAACTATAAAAAACGTATGCTCTTGTATTGTTGAGGAGGTTTTTCCTTCTTTAGTGAAAAACAATACGCTAGCATAAATTCGTGTGAGCCGCTATTGTAACGGCTAATATCGGTTGTTGAAAAATCGAAAGCATACCCAATTCGCATTCCGTTAAACAACTCTAGCCCAATCATGGCAGTTACTGCTTCTCCTATACGATAAGAAACGCCTCCCCAGAACTTTTTATTGTAGATAAAGTTTGTAGTTACGGTGAATTGACTGGTAATTAAGTCACTACCAATAAAAACAGATGGGTTTAGTTCCCAAACAGGGTTAGGAAGTTGCAGCACATAACCACCGGTAAGGTAAAAATGACGGCGATAGTTTGATGGACTAAGGGCCTTGTTGAACTTTGGTTGGTTTAAATGAGTTGCAGAGGCCCCAAAGTACATCTCATCGTTGCTAAAGAAAACACCTGCGCCCATATCGAATGCCATCGAATTGTCTTTTGCAGAAGGAATTGCATTGTCGGATTGGTTTTCAGTTGGGTATTGCCAACTTGGGTCGATAACGTTATTGATGAACCCTCCGTTTAAACCTATTGCTAAGGTTCCTGTACCTTCAATATTAAACCGTGCTGCATATGAGAGGTTAATGCCAAGATCCTTGTTAAACCCAAACTTGTCGTTTTGAATATTGAGACCTATTCCGCTCGAAAGCCCAAAGGGTTTCATTGCCGAATTAATGTTTACAACGGTTGTTCCAGGTGTTCCTTCGCCAAAACCAACCCACTGCATACGATTTATTACAGTTGCGCAAATCATATCGTTGCTGCCTGCATACGCAGGGTTAATGGACATTTGGTTGAACATGTTTTGACTAAACTGAGGATCTTGTTGACCCACAGCAATAAAAGAAAAGGCTATCAGTGAAAGTAATACTAAATATTTTTCTCGAGACATGCTCAAACGCTATTAATCTTTAAGTTCAACCGAAAGGTAAAGTAAGTAAAAAATATTTTTCCAAACAAATTTTATTAACAATTATCTGTTAATAATTCGAACAAGAAACAATGCCTTATACTTTGATTTTTACATTAAAGTTTCTTAAACCCATAAAAAATCCATTAAAAGCTGATTTTTTATGATGGATTATGGCTAGAATTCAACAAGAAATTGGGAAAGGTGATTTAGGACACCCTTTTCAGTATTTTCAGCCACCTATCGGGAACATCGCCCTTGCTGGCTAACTTGTAGTCGTTGTAGGTGCAGGCTATTAAGAAGGGTTTACTTTCAGTTTTTTTAGTTCCGGGAAGCTCCATCCACCATTTGTCGGTACTAATACTTTTTATAAAGACCAGCTCAACATTTGGAATTGGGCTTTTTACGTAGAACCGTTTCAAATTTTTCGATGAAGAAAAGGAATCGCTTTTTCGGCTGTTAAAAGCTTCTATGTAGTGCCACACAATTTGGGCGGCCAAATGAGCACTTTGGTTGTTAATATCGTTTTCTGGCGAAAAGTCGAATAACCCGAAACACTGATTCCTATTACTCAAGCCGGCAAAACGAGCAAGTTGACACGCTTCTTCGGCGTAAAGTCCATTTGGTGAAGGCGAAATGGAGCCAGGACAATCGCCTTGGCGGATACTGGACATATCGAAACTAACGATCTCTGAATCGCGGAAGCAAGGCTCAACTTCGTGTATTGAACCTCGAACGAAGCCCAACCTGTATTGGTTCAGGTTAACCTGGGCAAACTGATTTAGCAGGTTATCATCGGTAAGGTATCCTTGGTAAGCCAAAAGGTTAAGTGTGAATAGTTTTTCGAATGGCTCAACCAGAAACTTGTTTAGGTAACAAGAGGGCGAGAAATCATTGCTGTTCGTTTCGGCATCAAGCTTTTGGTCAACTACCGTAATGTTTATCATTGGTTTGTTGGCACTTATGCCGCTATATATTGGCCAAGTAAGCTCCTGTGTACCACCTAGAACAACTGTGTTAATTCCTTTAGAGGATAAATAGTTAACCACTTCGCTTACTGCTGAGTATGTATTTGCTGGTGATGAAGTAGGCTTAATATTTCCTAAATCGAGTAATGGTTTGCGTAGCGAAGAGTTTGATAAACCGTATAGAAAAGTTCGAATAATGTTGGGGGACTTCGAAGCGCTGGGATTATTCGAGTTTCGACTTTCGTTTACCCCAATAATAGCTAAGGAACCCGGCTCAATAGCATTGTTCTTAATTTGATGCAGTGTAATAATTTTGCTACAAATTGAAGAGGGCTTGCTAAGCGCTGTTGGGTTCGTGTCGATTTCGGGGAAATCGAAATAGTCGGTTAGGTTCATTTTTTTGCTTTGCTTTTTACGCTGGTTTTTCCCTTTTTACCATTTGTGGCTGGCTGGCTTTCGATTATTTTCATACACTCATCGTACGAAAGGGTTTTTGGATCGGTTCCCTTGGGAATTTTATAGTTTGCTTTTTTGTAGGAAATGTAAGGACCCCATCGTCCGTTAAGTACTTGAAGTTCTGGCTCCTCTTTGAATGTTTGAATGATTTTTTCGCTTGCTTTTTTTCGTCCCTCTTCAATTAGTTCAATTGCACGATCCTTAGTAATTGACAAGGGATCGTCGGTTTTTTTAAGGGAGAAGAATTTTGAGTTGTGGCGAACGTACGGGCCAAACCGGCCAACACCAATAACTATCTCTTTTTCTTCGTACTCACCCAAATTCCGAGGGAGGTTGAAGAGTGCCAACGCTTCTTCGAGAGAGATGGATTCGATAAGTTGCCCTTTTAGTAGGCTTGCATACTGTGGCTTTTCGCCGGTTTCTTTATTGCTCTCGCCTATTTGGGCCACAGGCCCAAACCTGCCAATGCGAACAGTAACGGGTTTCCCCGATTTCGGGTCGTTCCCAAGAATTCTTTCGCCTTTGCTATAGTCCGATTCTTTAAGAGTTTTTTCAACGTTTACGTGGAAAGGCTTGTAGAACTTATCGATCATTTCAGTCCACTCCTTCTTTCCTTCAGCGATTGCATCGAACTCCTTTTCAACGGTTGCCGTAAAGTTAAAATCAACGATTCGGGGGAAATGTTCAACTAGAAAATCGTTTACAACCATTCCAATATCGCTGGGGAAAAGCTTCGATTTTTCGGCTCCGGTTATTTCAGTTTTTTCGCTATCGCTAATCTTACCCGCTTTAAGGGTTAGGATTTGGTACTTACGTTCAACTCCGGGTCTGTCTTCTTTTAGTACGTATCCTCTGTTAAGGATTGTTGAAATGGTAGGTGCATAGGTTGAAGGACGGCCGATACCAAGTTCCTCAAGTTTTTTCACAAGGCTGGCCTCGGTGAACCTTGGAGGTTTTTGAGTAAATCGTTGGGTTGCAACAATTTGGTTAGCCTCAACCTTTTCGCCTTTGGCGAGTTGTGGGAGTATGTCCTTTGTTGTTTCTTCAAGTTCATCGTCGGTTGATTCGAAGTAAACTCTTAAAAAACCATCAAACTGAATTACCTCGCCATTGGCGATAAAGTTATAAGGCGATTTTGAAACATCGATGGTTACTGTAGTTTTCTCAACCAACGCTTCGCTCATTTGCGATGCGATGGTTCTTTTCCAGATAAGTTCGTATAAACGTTGTTCGGCCGAAGTTCCCGATACCTTATGCTTTTCCATGTAGGTAGGACGAATGGCTTCGTGAGCCTCCTGTGCTCCTTTGGATTTTGTTTTGAAGGTTCGGGCATGATGGTACTTTTCGCCAAATTCTTTTGTAATCACATTTTTCGCCGAATCGATAGCTGTTACAGAGAGGTTGAGCGAGTCGGTTCTCATGTAGGTTATATGTCCGGCTTCGTAGAGGCGTTGGGCAAGGGTCATGGTTTGTGCCACCGAAAAATTCAGCTTTCTGCTGGCTTCCTGTTGTAACGTTGAGGTTGTGAATGGCGGGGCAGGTGTTCTTTTCGATGGTTTTTTTGTAACGTTTGATACATGAAAATCAGATGCTTTGCACTGTTCAAGGAATGCGTTGGCGTCTTTCTGGTTTTTTAGCTTCTCGTTTAAGTCGGCCTTAAAAGGGGAATTTCCCTGAAAGAAACCGGTTACTTTAAAGAACGATTCCGAATTAAACGCGATTACCTCGCGCTCCCTGTCAACAATAAGTCGTACAGCAACGGATTGCACCCTACCTGCCGATAGAGCCGGCTTAACCTTTTTCCAAAGAATTGGAGAAATTTCAAAACCAACCAACCTATCAAGAATTCTTCTTGCCTGCTGAGCATTAACCAGACTTTGGTTTATATCGCGCGGATTTTCAATAGCGTTCTGAATGGCATTCTTGGTAATTTCGTGGAAAACAATCCTTCTCGTTTTCGATTTATCGAGTTTAAGCACCTCGGATAAGTGCCATGCTATAGCCTCTCCCTCGCGGTCTTCATCGGAAGCTAACCATATTGTATTTGAATCTTTTGTGATTTTCTTCAGCTCGTCAACCACCTTCTTCTTATCCTCGCTGATTACGTATTCGGGCTCAAAATTATTTTCGATATCAATTCCTAGCTTCTTTTTTGAGAGGTCGCGAATATGACCGAAACTAGATTTAACGGTGTAATCTTTCCCTAAAAATTTTTCAATGGTTTTGGCCTTTGCAGGCGACTCAACAATAACCAGATTCTCTGTCATGAGCAGTATTATTTATATAAGGTATGGAAAAACGGCACAAAGTAAAGCATTTAGCTTTCTAACTACAAAATAATTTAACCAAAAAAAATAAAATAGCTGAAATTTGGTAAGTAAGCAGAGGTGGCTTCAATCAATTATTCTTAACTTTGATGGTTAAACTAAACCTTTTATTATGAGTAACGAAACAAGTAAGTTTGGTAGAAAATTCCAACTTTGGTTTTGGGGCATTTTTTCTTTTGTATGGGTACTTTTTATTAGCCTTTTCGTTTTAATTGGCTTGGAATATTTTGGGCCTCTTCCAACCTTTGAGGAGCTTGAAAACCCGAAAAGTAACGTTGCCTCAGAGGTTATTTCCGAAGACCATATTGTACTTGGATACTACTATAAGGAGCTGAGAAGTTTTGTTGATTACGAAGATCTTTCTCCTAACCTTGTTAACGCCTTGGTTGCCACAGAGGATATCAGGTTTTATCGTCACTCGGCCATTGATGCAAGGGGAATAGCAAGGGTTCTTGTAAAAACAATTTTACTGGGGCAGTCGGGCAGCGGAGGAGGAAGTACCATTACCCAGCAGCTGGCCAAGAACCTTTTCCCCCGCGATACAACTTTGTATCGTTACACAATTATTAGAAAGGCGAACCTAGTGGTTACAAAATTTAAGGAGTGGATTACTGCGGTTAAGCTTGAACGAAACTATACTAAGAACGAAATACTTGCCATGTATTTGAATACAGTTGCATTTGGTAGCAACGCCTATGGCATTAAATCGGCAGCAAAAACTTTTTTTAACACAACACCCGATTCATTAAAAATCGAGCAAGCAGCGTTGCTTGTTGGCGTCGTTAACGCACCTACAAGGTATAGCCCAATTCGAAACCCTGAACGATCGCTTGCTCGTCGAAATTTTGTTATTTCACAAATGAGCAAGTACGGTTTCATAACTCAACTTCAGTGCGATTCTATCTCTTCGTTACCCATTGAACTGAACTATAAAATTATAGATCACAACGTTGGTTTGGCAACTTACTTTCGAGAGAGTTTACGGATAATGCTTTCACACAGCAAACCAGAAAGAGATAACTACTACTTATACAGTCAATTCAAAGAAGATTCCATTGAATGGGCTGAAAATCCGTTATATGGTTGGTGCTACAAGAACACAAAACCCGACGGAAGCACCTACAATCTTTATCGCGATGGGATAAAGATTTACACTACCATAAATAGTAAAATGCAACATTATGCTGAGCAGGCGGTAGAGGAACACATAGGTGGATTTCTTCAACCCGTTTTCGATGCTGAGCAGAAGGAGGATGGTTACCCATTATTTGGGGAAGATTTAACCGATGAGCAGAAGGAGTCGATTCTAAATTTTGCCATTCGGCAAACAGAAAGGTACAGGGTGCTAAAAAACAACAGAGTGTCGAATGACAGCATTGTTCGTCATTTCAACACAAAAGTTCCTATGACCATTTTTACATGGAGGGGCGATCGTGATACTCTTATGTCACCATTGGATTCCATAAAGCATTATAAGCGTCATTTTAGGGCGGGGTTTATGGCCGTGGAACCTCGTACCGGTTACGTAAAAGCTTGGGTTGGTGGAGCAAACTTCCGCCATTTTAAGTACGATCACGTTAAGCAAGGTCGCCGTCAGGTTGGATCAACCATTAAGCCGTTCCTTTATACTTTGGCAATGCAGGAAGGGTATTCGCCCTGTCATCAGGTTCCCAACGTACCACAAACATTTGTTGAGGGTGATTCCACGTGGACTCCTAAAAACTCTGGTAGGAGTAGGTACGATGGAAAGATAGTCACTTTAAAGTGGGGTCTCGCCAACTCGGTTAACAATATTTCTGCCTGGTTAATTAAACGCTTTACTCCGCAAGCCGTTTCCGATATAATTAAGAAGATGGGAGTTAAAAGCAAAATTATGGCTGTAAACTCAATATTTCTGGGAACCTCAGAAGTTTCGTTGTATGAAATGGTTGGTGCTTATAGCACTTTTGCCAACAAGGGAGTACACATTGATCCCCTTTTTGTCACTCGTATTGAGGATAAAAACGGAAATGTTTTGGCAACATTTAATTCGCAAAGGAGCGAAGCAATTAGCGAGCAAACGGCATTTCTTATGCTAAACCTGTTAGAAGCGGTTGTCAATCAGGGAACTGCCATAAGGTTACGTTATCGCTATAATCTTGATGGTCATATTGCTGGCAAAACAGGAACAACACAAAACCACTCCGATGGTTGGTTTATGGGAATTACGCCAAGTGTGGTTGGTGGAGTTTGGGTTGGAGCCGAGGATCGTGGGGTTCGGTTCAAGGAAATTGGAATGGGGCAGGGTGCCAACATGGCGCTTCCCATTTTTGCTTTGTTTCTTGAAAAGTGTTACAATGATAAAAGCGTTGGAATAAGCCCCCTTGACGATTGGGATAAGCCGCTTCGTATTGACCACAAATCGCTCGATTGTCCTAATCCAGATTTCATAGTTCCTGAGGAGAAGGAGCCTACTGCGGACGATTTCTTCTAAGCCTATCGAATTTTAGGGATTGAATCGATTAGGTTTTTGGTGTATTCTGTTTGAGGGTTTGAAAAAACTTCATCGGAATCGCCGTACTCAACCATTTCGCCCGATTTCATAATTATTACCCTATTGCTCATGTATTTAACCACCGAAAGGTCGTGGGAAATAAAAATGTAGGTTAGGCCAAAATCAGTCTTTAGCTGGTTAAGCAGATTCAGTATTTGAGCCTGAACCGAAACATCGAGTGCAGAAACCATCTCATCGCAGATAATTACTTTGGGCTCAAGTGCAAGCGCTCTTGCAATTGCAACACGCTGGCGTTGACCGCCAGAGAATTCATGCGGATACCTGTAAAAACTCTCGGATGGCAGAGAAACTTTCTCAATTAGTGCCAACGCTTTTTCTTTTATTTCCTTCTCGGTTTTTGCTAGCTTGTGAACCCTGATAGGTTCCATTATTGCTTCACCAATTGTGTGCCTTGGATTTAAAGAGGAGTATGGGTCTTGAAAAATAAGCTGAACCTGTTTTCTGAAACGGGCAATTTCAGACCTCTTCATTTTTCTTACATCTTTACCAAGAAAAGAAATTGTGCCGTTTTCAGTTTGGGTTAAACCAATAATGGCTCTACCAAGCGATGATTTTCCACAACCCGATTCGCCAACCAAACCCAACGTTTCGCCGGGGTACAACTTAATGTTTACTTGGTTAACTGCCCTAAAGGTTTGTGACGGTTTCCCCAAAATATTTCTTTTGAGGGTGTACTCAACCACTGCATTTTGAACCTCAATAATTGGCGAAGCGGCATAAATTTTTTTGTTTTGCTCAATTCTCTTTTCAAATAAATTCTCTTCAATTTCTGGTTCTTTCCCGTTACTACTAGTGAAATCGCTTACGGTAACCAACTTTTGTGGACGAGCATTTAGGGGTGGCCTGCACATTAGCAGTCCTTTTGTGTATGGGTGTTTGGGTGAGTCGAAAATATTTTCGCAGGTTCCCTCCTCAACCATTTGTCCCTGCTTTAGAACGATTACCCTGTTTGAAACCTGAGAAATAACTCCCAAATCGTGACTAATAAATAGTAAACCTAAACCTCGCTTGGTAACAAGCGATTTTAGCAACAGAACTATTTCTTTCTGTACAGTTACATCTAACGCGGTTGTTGGCTCATCGGCAATTAGGATTGATGGGTTTCCGGCCAAAGCTATGGCTATTACAACACGCTGTTTCTGTCCTCCGCTAAGCTCATGGGGATAACTTCTAAAAATTTTTTGAGGTGAAGGCAGCTGCATCTCCTTGAAAAGGGTCAAACAAATTTCGGTGGCTTTACTTTGTGAAACCTTTTGATGCAGAATAATTGCTTCGCAAACCTGGTTTCCGCATCGCATTGAAGGGTTTAACGATGTCATAGGTTCCTGAAAAACCATGGAGAGGTGTTTGCCCCTAAGGGGGCGATGTTCTTTCTCGCTTATGTTGATTAAATCAATTTTTCTGTTCGATTCGGGTAATGAAAGGATTGCGTTGCCTTCAACAATTTTTGCGTTGCGTGGGAGCAGCCCCATTAGCGCAAGCGCTGTAATTGATTTTCCCGAACCCGATTCGCCAACAAAACCCAACGATTCTCCTTGCTGAAGGGAGAAGGAAAGTTTTTGCAACGCAACATTCTCGCCGAATTTAATTGTAAGGTTAGAAACCGATAGCATTGTAACGGGTTTTAGTCAGCATTCTCTTGTGCAAAAATTCTTTTGGTAATAATCCTTACCGGGAAACGGGCGGTGAAGAAACTGATTACTAGTACTACAAGTATAATAGCTGCAATGTCGAGCCACTGAATATCAACCGGATATGCATTAACAATGAAACCGCCGGTACCAGTTAGCTTAACAAGTTTAAACGTAATTTGAAGCCAGCAAATTAGCAGTCCCAGAGTTGTTCCTAAAATGGTACCACCTAAAGATATAAGAAGCCCTTCGGTGAGGAAAATCTTTTGAATTAAATCGTTGTTTGCACCAAGGCTGCGAAGCGTTTCAACATCTTTTCGCTTGTCGATAATTAGCATCGAGAGCGAGCCAATAATATTGAACGATGCAATGAAAAGTATAAGCGATAGAATTACGCCAATGGAAAGTTTTTCTGTGTTCATGGTTCGGTACAGCGACTCGTTCTGCTGGTAACGATTTTGCACCTTAAAATTTTCGCCAAGAATTTTTTGGATATCGGTTTGCGCCTTGTTGCTGTTTGTGCCAGGTTTAAGAAGAATTTCAACGCTGGTAACCTCTGTATTAAAGTTGGTGAGTTTTCGAGCAAACTCAATGGGTACAATAATAAACTGCGAATCGAACTCCTGCTCAATGGCAAAAACTCCTGCTGGCATTATTACCTTGGAGTTGAATGCGGTTGCGGCCGAAATTGAAAACTGGCGACCACGTTTGGGAATGTACACCTCAATGGGATCGAAATGGGCGAGGTTGGCATTAAGGTAGTAGGCAACTCCTTGTCCTATAATTGCTAAGGGCTGACTGCCCCGCCAAAGTTGAAATTCACCATCAATAATCATCGAGTCAACTCCAGAAATTTCGTTGTAGTTTCTGCTTACGCCCTTTATTACACCAATGTGTTGTCGGTTGCGATACTTGAACAAAGCATGTTCTTGAAGCACTTCAGAAAAAACGGCAACGCCAGAGTAATTTCTAACTGCGTTAAGCTCGGCCAAAGTGTCGGAAAAAGTTTTGCCTTCAACCAGTTCAATTCGCAAATCGCTGTCGATATTTGAGAACATTTTTCTGATAAGCTGATCGAACCCGTTAAATACCGATAGCACAACAATTAGGGCAGTAACTCCAACAGCCATTCCAATTACTGAAATTGCAGAAATAATATTGATGAGGTTGTGCGATTTTTTCGCAAACAGGTAACGGCGTGCTATGTAGAAAGGGAAATTCATTTTTATTTATTATTTCTGACAGAAATAAATAATCTCATCTTCCGGCAGGGCGAAACGTTTAACCTGTTCGGGCAACAACTGTTTAACAAAATCATCTTCGGTAACCCTAAAACCTTCCTCTGAAAGAATTTTTCCGTAATCTCTTCCGTATAGCCTCAGGTGGTCGCGCTGTCCGTAAAGTTTCTCCCGTTGTTCTGGTGAAGTTACCGATTTGTCTTCCTGTGTCGTTTCGATGGAACTATCCAATGGAACCTGAAAAATACCAAACCCGTTGGGTTTAAGAACGCGGTGAAGTTCGCGCATGGCCAGCCGGTCGTCGTCAACATGCTCGAGTACATGGTTGCACAGAATTACGTCGAAGGTATTTTCGGGGAAAGGAATATTCTGAACGTCAAGTTTAACCTTAGCCCAGGGCGAGTTGAGGTCGGCGGTAATGTACTCGAGATTTTTCATTCGCCCAAAGGGCTTCAGGAAGCAGTATTCGGGGGCAATGTGCAGAACCTTCAGCTGTGCTGAAAAGAAGCTGGTTTTTTGCTTAAGGAAAAGCCAAAGAAGTCGATGTCGTTCAAGCGACATGGAGTGCGGGGCCAGCGCATTGTTTCTGAGATTTATCCTTCCATAGGGAAGAAGTTTTCGGTAGGTTTTGCCGGTAATGGGATCCTCAAACTGGTTTCCCCGGTAAAATATTGCAATAGTTCGCATTGCTGCACCAGCAAATTGCTGCAGCCGATGACGAGGAAGAAACCTTGTGGTAAATGAAATAATACGTTGAACCATGTTCTACTCCTTGAGTAACCGGTCGATGTTTTCGATGTAATCCAGCGAATCGTCAATAAAGAATGCCAGCTCAGGAACAATTCGCAGCTGATTGCGAACCCGTTTGCCCAGCTCGTGCCTGATGGATTTAACCTGTAGGTTTATGGTTTCGAGAACACTGTCTCTTTTGTCAGCCGGAAAAATACTGATGTAAACTTTTGCCAGGCTTAAATCAGGGCTCATTCGAGCTCGGGTAACTGTAACCATGCTTCCATGAAGCATTCCGGCCGATTGCCGCTGGAAAATTTCTCCCAAATCCTTTTGGACTTGTCGTCCCACTTTTATCTGTCGTGTACTTTCCATCTTGTTATCTGTTAATCATTGCAAATATAACTATTAATAGCATACCAATAAATCAATAGTTGGCAAACTGTTCCGAGAGGATAAGGAACAGCAGTAAACTCATTCTTTGAATTGTTTTACTATATTTGCAGCCTAACTTTTTAAACAGGAAATTACTATGGATATTGTAGTTAGTGGCATTCGATCGACCGGAAAACTTCACCTAGGGAACTACTTTGGAGCGTTAAAGAATTTTGTGAAAATGCAGCATGAGAATAAGTGCTACTTTTTTATAGCCGATTTTCACTCGCTTACAACCCACCCAAATCCTGCGGATTTGCACGGTTCGGTTAAGCAGGTGTTAGCCGAGTACCTTGCCTGTGGACTCGATCCCGAGGTTGCTACTTTGTACGTGCAGAGTGATATTCCTGAAATTCCTGAGCTTTATCTTTTGCTGAACATGAACGCATATTTGGGTGAGCTTGAACGTTGTACTTCGTTTAAGGATAAAGTGCGAAACCAGCCCAACAACGTGAATGCTGGCTTGCTAACCTACCCAACGCTTATGGCTGCTGATATTATAATTCATAAGGCGCACAAAGTTCCCGTTGGGAAGGACCAGGAGCAACATCTTGAAATGACCCGTACTTTTGCCAACAGGTTCAACCGCTTATATAACGTTGAGTTTTTTCCCGAACCTGTTGCCTACAACTTTGGCGAACAGCTTGTTAAAATTCCCGGGCTTGATGGTTCGGGGAAAATGGGAAAATCGGAAGGAAATGCAATTTACCTTTCTGATGACCCTGAAACCATTCGTAAAAAGGTAATGAAGGCAGTTACCGATAGCGGCCCAACCGAGCCAAACCAGCCAAAACCAGAGGCAATTCAGAACTTGTTTACCATAATGTCGGTGGTTTCAAAACCCGAAACGCTCACTTTTTTTGAGGAGAAGTATAATGCCTGCGAAATTCGTTACGGTGACATGAAGAAACAGTTGGCCGAGGATATTACCCTGTTCACCAATCCATTCCGCGAGAAAATTGAATCGATTCTTGCCGATAACGATTACCTGCGCAGGGTAGCAAAAATGGGTGCCGAAAAAGCCCGCCAAAGCGCCACAAAAACATTAGCCGAGGTTCGTGAAATTATCGGGTTTAGGAAGTTTTAAGCTTCGGTTACGCCTTCAATCGACCTGTTAAGAAAGGCGATCAACGGGCTCATTATCTTAAACGTATCAACCGTTTTGGATAAAATATTATTGTTGGTAAGCTCTGTGTCGTCCAAGGAAACAGCCGGAGTTATGTTTTTTAGCTTAAGGTATTCGCTAACTGGCGAATCTGCTGAGAAACCTGTAGGTACTCGTTTTAATTTTTCATTTCCCAAACTTTCAAATGTTTGCATAAACAATTTGCTCTCCACAATTGGGCAGAATTCGTTTGAGTATAATTCAATATCCTCTCGTATTCGTCTCATAATTTCAGTTGGAGCCATGTAAATTCCTCCGGAAATAAATGAAGCCGATGGTTCAAGATGAAAGTAGTAACCGGCAAAACCTCTTTTTCTTCCACCCTTGGCAATGTATGCACCCATGTTTTCTTTGTACGGATCCTTATTCCTTGAGAAGCGGACATCGCGGAAAATTCTGAAAATGCAATCTTTGGGTTCAAGAGGGCCAATGGTTGAATCAAATCCGTTAATTTGAATAATTAGCTTCTCAATAAACCCGGAGAAAGAATTCTTTGCGCGTTCGTACTCATCGCGTTGATTTGCAAACCACTCGCGGTTGTTATTCTCCTTTAGCCTTTTTAAAAAATGCAACGAATCGTTTAGCATATTTTTACAGATTAGTGTTTTCTGGGCCATTAACTTCTATGTAAAAGCCCATTTTTTCGGGATGGTCAAAAACGTGTGTTTGTGATTCTACGTTTCTCAGCATATACAAAACTATCATATCACCCCCCGCAGCTGCAGTAAAAAGTATTCCGAATGAAAGCAGAAATCCGCTTCCAGTAATAATTGCAATTATTGAGGGAATAAAGCCCATAACTACCAACGGTAGAGCACCTCCAATTCTATATTGCTTTACTGTAAGCGGTTCGTTGCAATGACAGTAGGGAGCGAAGTAGTTCCAGTTCATTCCAAATTTAATTGATCGAAACCCTTTTTTTGCGAATATGCTCCACCCTAAGCCGTGAAGTAACTCGTGAACAACAATTCCCAAAAGAAGAATGATTAGCATGTAATCGAAAAACTGCAATTTTCCTGAATTGAACAGCTCGTAATCCCAAAAAATTAAAAAAGCCCCCAAGTTAATGAGGGCAATAGGGATGAATAGTAAAATTGAAATTAAATTTGTTTTTCCTCCTCCAAGAGTATACTCTCGTACTGGAACGCCATTATATTCAACAATTTGATCCAATAGCAATGAAGGAAAATTTATTCAACCGTTACCGATTTTGCCAAATTTCGAGGCTGGTCAACGTTGCAACCTCTCATTAGGGCAATGTGGTATGCAAGCAGTTGCAAAGGAACCACTGCAAGAAGCGATTCAACTATTTCGCTAGCCTTAGGAATTTCGATTACGTAATCGGACATTCCCTTGATTATTGTGTCGCCTTCGGTAACAATTGCAATAACAACTCCCTTTCGGGCTTTAACTTCCTGCACATTGCTAACAACCTTATCGTAGCTGCTATCCTTAGGGGCTATAACAACCACAGGCATTTTCTCGTCAATTAGGGCAATTGGCCCGTGCTTCATTTCGGCAGCGGGGTAACCTTCGGCATGGATGTACGAAATTTCTTTAAGCTTAAGTGCGCCTTCAAGCGCAACTGGAAAGAAGTATCCTCTTCCGAGGTACAGGAAGTTTGTTGAATCCTTAAATATTTTAGCAATCTTCTCAATTGCGGTATTTGAATCGAGGATCTTTTCAATTTTTTCTGGAACGGAAATCATGTCTTTAATTAGCTGCTCGTATTGGTGCTGCGATATGAAATCCCTTTTTCTTCCCAGAAGCATTGCAATTAGCGTAAGCACGGTAACTTGTGCTGTAAACGCTTTTGTTGATGCTACACCAATTTCGGGACCAGCGTGGGTGTAAACGCCGGCATCGGTTTCCCTAGGAATACTCGAACCTACAACGTTACAAATTCCCAGTACCATGGCACCTGCCTGACGGGCAAGCCTAATTGCAGCAAGCGTATCGGCGGTTTCGCCGCTTTGGCTTATGGCAATTACTATGTCGTCCTTAAAAATAATTGGGTTACGATACCTAAATTCCGAAGCATACTCAACCTCAACAGGAATTCGGGCGTACTCTTCAATTAGATACTCACCAACCAACGCAGCATGCCACGATGTTCCGCACCCAATAAGAACAATACGTTTTGCTTTTACCAAGCGAGGAAGAACCTGGTATAACCCGCCAAGGTGAATTTCCTTTGAGTCGGCAGAAATTCTTCCACGGAAAGTGTCCATGATGCTTCTTGGCTGTTCAAAAATTTCTTTCAACATGAAATGATCGAAGCCATTTTTTTCAATCTCCTCAATATCCAAATCGAGGGTTTGAATGTTGGGTTGTAACGCTTCGTTCATAATGGTTTTGAGCGTAAGCTCACCACGACGAATTATTGCAACGTCATCGTCGTTTAGGAAAATAACGCTATTTGTGTGTTCAATAATTGGGGTTGCATCGGAGGCCACGAAGTATTCGTTTTCGCCTACGCCAATAACCAGCGGGCTACCCTTTCGGGCAGCAATAAGTGTATTGGGTTCGTCGCGGCAAATAACAACAATACCATAGGCTCCAACAACTTTAGTTAGCGCAAGGCGAACAGCAATTTCGGCAGAAATATTCCCTTTCAGGAAAATATACTCAATTAGGTTAGCCAACACCTCTGTGTCGGTTTCTGAGGAAAATTTATAGCCCCTTCGCTCTAACCGTTGTTTAAGGTGGCCGTAGTTTTCAATAATTCCATTATGAATTATTATGAAATGCCCGTTCATTGAAATATGTGGGTGTGCATTGGCATCGTTGGGTTCTCCGTGTGTTGCCCAACGTGTGTGACCAATTCCCATGGTACCAACAAGTTTCTTGCCTCCAATGTGCTTCTCGAGGTCGCTAACCTTTCCCTTACGTTTTTGCATTACGGGCTCGCCATTCACAATACATATTCCTGCGGAGTCGTACCCTCTATACTCAAGCCGCTTAAGCCCGTTGATTATTATAGGATAAGCTTCCTTATTCCCAATGTATCCAACTATTCCACACATACCCTTGCTATAGTTTTGTGTAAGTTATAATAAGTTTAATTTTCCCAGAATGATTCCCGCTACGAAGAATAGCGCGGTAAGCACTCAAGTACGATTCAGGTTCAAGGTACAATTCGTCGGTTTTTAAATCACCGTTTAACAAATGCTGCAGGTGAAGAGTAATGTTGAACGAGTAGTGATCCTTTGCTCTGTTGTATGATCCTCCTGCTCCTAAATCAATATCGTAATCGTCAATAAGGTTAATTTTATTATCTTCTTTGTGGTAAATAGTAATATTCTCAATAATGGTATCGGCTGGCATGCCAGTATGATTTTCGCGTTCAATTATAAGCTGAGCACGGTTTATTGCAATAGGCATCGAGTCGAGCCACGATTTTAGATCGTTCAACTTAAGCATTCCTCTTACGCCACCCAAGCCCTGAATATAGAAAACAGAGTCCTGTGTAAGCGTGTCGTTCAAATGGTTTATTTTAAGTGAAGGTGATGCCGCAGTGTAATCGTGTTCAAAATGGTTGTACCTCTTGCAGTATGTATTAAAAAACATTGTGAAGGAGGAGGATGCAATGGAGTCTTCTTCAATGGTTTTTGTATAGTAAATAACAATTTTATTGTTTGTGTTAGTCCAGTCGAAGAAATGAACTGATTTGTTATGAGTTTCAAACGGATTGGTTCGAACGTAGATGCCGTAAAAAAGTTTTCCAAAGTCAGATTGGGTTGAAAGACTTACGGAGTCGGCATTAATAAATTTTTGTGCCCAATCAAATGATAACGGAACCTTAAGTTCTGAGTCACCCTGGAAGTTTGTAAAACCAATAGGTTCCGGGTTGTATGCTTCAGAGAGAGGATCAAGAGCATTATACACAGAATCGGTATGGAGAGAATCGGTTAACTCATGAATGTAAAGTTTCATCGGGATTGTTGGGTCACCAAACGAATTTTTCAGGTTCAGAATAAGAAACACAGAGTCGATGACTGGATTGTCACCGAAATCGTGCCCAATATTGCCTAGCAAGGCAGCTGAAAGGAACGAGGCTTGCGTTTTCCCAAAAATCTCGTCGTAAATGGAACCAACTATTGCTTCGGTAAAATAGCGAGAATCGAGCGTGTCGCCAGCTAAAGTGTATGCAGATAGAGTAAACGAAGTGTCAACCTTTACGTTTAAAAAATCCTGTGAGGGGATAACATCGTAACCCAGGTAATCGGGTGGCGAAATGCACCTCCAGAACAGCATGCTAAAGAAAAGGAAGAGAAAGAAAAAATGGTAAGGTTTACGGTTTGGTCGTAGGGTGTTGCTGGGTAAGTTAACTTTTATCATTTGACGCTTCATTTAAAATCTTGTCGTAAAATCCGTTAATATCATCAATATAATTTTCCTTATTTTGAGTTGATAGAACGGGTTTTTTTAAGGAATTGATATGTTCAACCAATGATTTTTTTATTTCTTCTTCACCCAAAATTATACCATCGCTATAGTTAAGAGCAAACTGAGTGATGTTTTCGTAATCGGTGGTTTTAAGTAAGTCGAGATCCTTTTTGGTAACACCTTCAAGTTTAAGCTTACTCTTAAGGTTGGGATCGAGCGCATTGTCGAACGAGTCGTTGTATAACGAAAACACAACCTTGGCTTTTGAAAAAACGGGATCTTCCTTGTAGGTTCGCTTAACCAGCATGGGAACAAACGAGGTGAACCACCCATGGCAGTGAACTATATCGGGAGCCCAACGTAATTTTTTTACGGTTTCGAGCACCCCGCGGGCGAAGAATATGGCACGCTCGTCGTTATCGGCAAAAAACTTCTTCTTCTCGTCACGTAAAATTTGCTTACGGTGAAAATAATCCTCATTGTCGATGAAGTAAACCTGCATACGGGCACTTTGAATTGAGGCAACCTTGATGATAAGCGGGTGATCGGTATCGTTTATAACTAAATTCATTCCCGAAAGTCTGATAACCTCGTGCAGCTGGTTTCGGCGTTCGTTAATACACCCCCAACGTGGCATAAAGGTTCGAATCTCCTTCCCTCGCTCCTGAATTCCTTGCGGAAGGTTCCTACTAATAACAGATATGTTAGTTTCGGGGAGGTAAGGTGTAATCTCTTGCGATATGAACAGTACTTTAACACTTTTCATCAACCACTATATTACTGTATCTCAAATTTTTAAAACTGAAGGTGTAGTTTAGTTTTTAATCTAAAACACACACTATGAAATAATTTACAAAAGTATAAAAAAATTTTTACTTTATTTGATATATCAACGCTATGTTTTTATTCCTTAAATTGACACTTTGCCTAAAAAAGAAGAATTTTGCATTGTAAATTAAAAAAAATACGAACTTTGCAAACTGTTTAGAAATTCTGGTATACAGTATAATCCAAACCGTTAAAGAAATGCCATGCAGCTTGTAAATACAATTGCCCAACTAAAACTGGCTGTTAACAAGGAAAGGGAAGCTGGGAAGCAGATTGGTTTTGTGCCAACCATGGGAGCCTTGCACAGAGGCCATGTTTCGCTTGTGGAGCAAGCGGTTAACGCAACCGATTTTGTGGTGGCAAGCATATTTGTAAATCCAACACAATTTAACAATCCAACCGATTTAAAAACATATCCCCGAACCCTAGAGCAGGATTTAATTATGCTTAAAGAGGCCGGTGTTTCGTTGGTTTTTGTTCCAACAGTTGAGGAAATTTACCCTGAGCCAGATAAGCGTGTTTTCGATTTTGGGAAGCTCGACAAGGTAATGGAGGGTGAGCACCGCCCTGGACACTTCAATGGCGTTGCACAGGTTGTTAGCAAGCTGTTCGACATAGTGAATCCTCATAAAGCTTTTTTTGGACAGAAGGATTTTCAACAGCTGGCAATTATTCGCAGAATGGTTGAAATGCTTGGGTTGAAAGTTGAAATTGTTTCGTGTCCAACTGTTCGTGAAGCCGATGGGTTGGCAATGAGTTCGCGTAATATGCTGCTGAATCCCAAGCAGAGAGCCAGCGCTCCAATTATTTCTAAAACTCTTGCTCAAGCACGTAACAATATGGAGCAAATGAGCGTAAAAGAAATGATTGAATGGGTTAAAAAGGAAATCAACAAAAATCCCGAGCTAAACGTTGAGTACTTTGAGATTGCCGATGCGAAAACCCTGCAGCCAGTTAGTCAGTGGAACAGTACAAAACAGGCAGTTGGTTGCATAGCCGTTCAGGTTGGGCAGGTCAGACTAATTGACAACATTCTTTTTTAAATTTTTAAGAGAACAGCAATGTTTATTGAAGTTGTAAAATCAAAAATTCATCAGGTAAAGGTTACTGAAGCAAATCTATTCTATGTTGGTAGCATTACTATCGATGAGGATTTAATGAATGCGGCAAACCTAATTGCCAACGAGAAGGTACACGTTGTAAATATTAATAACGGGGAACGACTTGAAACCTACGTTATTAAAGGCGAACGAGGGACAGGGCAAATTTGTTTAAACGGTCCGGCTGCCCGTAAATGTGTTGTGGGCGATACAATTATTATTATGTCGTATGCTACTATGGATTTTGAGGAAGCAAAAACCTTTAAACCTGCCATAATTTTTCCCGATGCTGAGACCAACAGGTTGGTGTAATAACATAATTCTTCACCAGTGAATCCTTCAGTTAAGAAGAAAGTTAGCTACTTTGTATTTTTTTCCCTAGCAGCATTGCTGCTTTTTTTGGCTTTCAGAGGCGTCGATTTTGAGGCCATGGTTAACGGCTTTAAAAGAGCCAACTACGGATGGGTTGTTCTGTCGCTTATAGCAGGCCTTTTGGCGCACGTTATTCGCTCGTTGCGCTGGCAACTACTAATTGAACCGCTAGGCTACAAGCCTTCATTCATAAATACAATTGGAGCTTTGCTTCTGGGTTACATGACTAACCTGGCATTTCCACGGCTTGGCGAGATAACACGTTGCGCATCGCTGCGCAAAACCGATAAAATTCCTTTCGAGTCCTTGGTAGGTACAGTAATTGTTGAGCGTGCATTCGATGTACTAATGATACTTGTACTGGTGGTTGCCGTTTTCCTTGTTCGAATCGATTTTTTTGGCGGGTTTATAATGGACCAAATTGCACTACCTATTTGGGAGAAAATTATTTCTGCTTTCAAGTATTCTCCACTCATTGTAATTGCAGCATTGGTTTTTTTTGTATTTCTTTTTTTCCTAGTTCGGAAAAACATTTTTGGAACAAAGGTTAAAAGGAAAATTGTGTCAATATTTTGGGGCGTTGTCGATGGGCTTAAGTCGGTTTACACCATGAAGAAACGCAAGACCTTTTTTGTTTACACTATTTTGCTTTGGTTGGTATACTGGTTAATGACATGGCTGCTGATTTTTGCAACCGAGCCAACAAGCCACCTTGGTCTAATCGATGGATTTTTCCTACTTGTTATTGGCTCGCTTGGAATGGCAGCTCCAGTTCAGGGTGGTTTTGGAGCGTTTCACATTATTACAGCAATGGGGCTGGGCATTTACGGTATTTCGTGGGAGGACGGGCTAGTTTGGGCCACCATTTCGCACGAATCGCAAACTCTTCTAATGCTAATACTCGGTGTTTCGTTCATGCTAATCTTATTCTTCAGGAATCGGGTTCCCACGAAGGTTTAAACTTTTCTCCCTCGGATTTCTTAATTTTTTTCTTTCCCCAATAGCATTTGGTTAATTTTGCCGTTTTGTTATTTCAATCATTTTTATTGCTATTTTTAAGTCCAAACAAAAAGTTACTAATGGCTAAAGTGAAAACCAGCTACGTTTGCCAGAATTGTGGGGCTGAATCGGTTAAATGGATTGGTCGCTGCCCATCGTGTGGCGAATGGAATACGTACGTTGAGGAGAAGGTTAGCCAAAGCAAATCGCGAACGGGGCTGGTCGATATTTCGCGAAACGCAGTGCCGAAGGCACTTAAGGAAATTGAATCGAGTAACGAAAAGAGGCTCGACACTGGAATTGGTGAGCTAAACCGCATTCTTGGCGGAGGGTTGGTTCCCGGGTCGTTGGTTCTACTTGGTGGCGAACCAGGAATTGGAAAATCGACGCTAGCATTGCAGTTGGCATTGAAACTAAATCACCTAAAAGTACTTTACGTTTCGGGTGAAGAAAGTGCCAGGCAGGTTAAACTTCGAGCCGATAGGCTCTCGAACGGGAACCAAGAATGCTTAATTCTGAACGAAACGCTTCTGGACAACATTCTAACCCAAGCACAGAATGTTGAGCCCGAGTTACTTGTTGTAGACTCAATACAAACACTTTACACCGACACAATTGAATCTTCGCCCGGTTCGGTTTCGCAGGTTCGCGAATGTGCTGTTGCTTTGCTTCGTTACGCAAAAACAACAGGAGTTCCGGTAGTAATTATTGGCCACATTACCAAGGACGGAAGCATTGCAGGGCCCAAGGTTCTTGAACATATTGTTGATGTGGTGCTGCAGTTTGAGGGCGACAGCAACTACCTGTACAGAATTCTTCGATCGATAAAAAACCGTTTTGGTTCAACTTCTGAGTTAGGAATTTTCGAGATGCAATCTTCTGGCTTAATTGAAGTTCCAAATCCTTCGGAGATTCTTCTTTCGCATCGCGACGAGGGTTTAAGCGGAGTTGCCATTTCGGCAGCCATGGACGGAACCCGTCCGTTTTTAATAGAAACACAAGCGTTAGTAAGCACAGCAGCATATGGAACGCCACAACGCTCATCGATGGGATACGATACCCGCCGGTTGAACATGCTACTGGCTGTACTTGAAAAGCGAGCCGGATTTAAGCTGGCATCGAAGGATGTTTTTCTAAATCTGGCTGGTGGAATTAAACTTGCCGATCCGGCAATTGATTTGGCAGTAATTGCTGCAGTGCTCTCATCAAACTTCGATTTGCCTATTCCCGGGTCGGTTTGTTTTTCGGCCGAGGTTGGCCTTTCAGGCGAAATTAGGCAGGTTAGCAGGGTCGATCAGCGAGTTTCAGAGGCTGCAAAACTCGGTTTTGAGAAAATATTTATTTCAAAATATCACCTTGGAAAAGGAAAAACAATGCCCGTAAAGGGCATAGAAATTGTTCAGGTTGCCAGGGTTGAAGATTTGGTTAAATCGCTTTTTGGAAGAGGAAACTAGATGCTTTTTGGTTGTTTTGCTTCCTGAAGAAATCGGTTTTATTGGTTCGAACACATTGAAACAAAAATAATAACAACTTATCAAAACAGAATAATGAAAAGTTCAATACTAGTTACCGGCGGAGCCGGTTTTATTGGCTCGCACGTAGTTAGAAGGTTGGTAAACCGTTACCCTAACTATCAAATTGTGAACCTCGACAGCCTGACTTATGCTGGGAATCTGGAGAACCTCACGGATATTGAAAAATTGCCAAACTACAAGTTTGTGAAAGTTGATATCACCGATGCTGATGCTGTTGAGAAAATATTCGCAGATTTTAATATCGACGGTGTAATTCACCTTGCGGCAGAATCGCATGTCGACAGGTCAATTTCCGACCCAATGGCCTTTATTAAAACCAACATTCTGGGGACCGTTGTGCTGCTCAACGCAGCACGAAAGCAGTGGGCTGGAAATTTTGAGGGGAAACGATTCTACCACATCTCCACCGATGAGGTTTACGGTAGCTTGGGCGATGAAGGAATGTTTGTTGAAACAACTCCCTACGATCCACGCAGTCCTTACTCCGCTTCAAAGGCCAGCTCCGACCACATTGTTCGTGCTTACTTTCACACATACAAGTTGCCGGTTGTAATATCAAATTGCTCAAATAATTATGGACCAAACCAGTTTCCTGAGAAGTTAATTCCACTTTCTATCAACAACATCA
Source organism: uncultured Rikenellaceae bacterium (assembly GCA_964563065.1). Lineage (GTDB taxonomy): Bacteria > Bacteroidota > Bacteroidia > Bacteroidales > Tenuifilaceae > DAOSWM01. The sequence continues at coordinate 27,027 of CAZLXF010000005.1, forward strand.
AAAACAGCAAGCCTATTCCAATTTATGGGAAAGGTGAGAATATTCGCGATTGGCTTTACGTTGAGGATCACGCATCGGCCATCGACACAATTTTCCACAAGGGCGTAACCGGTGAAACTTACAATGTAGGCGGAAACAACGAGTGGAAAAACATCGACTTAATTAAGCTTCTTTGCAGGGTAATGGACGAAAAATTAGGAAGAGAAGCGGGAACCTCGGAGAAGTTAATCACTTACGTAACCGATCGTGCTGGGCACGATTTGCGCTACGCCATCGATTCAACAAAATTGAAGAACGATTTGGGCTGGGAACCATCCATTCAGTTTCCTGAAGGTTTGGCAAAAACCGTTGACTGGTACCTTGCAAACCAGAAATGGCTAAACGATATTATTTCAGGCGATTACGCCAAGTACTACGAAGGAATGTACGGGAACAGGTAATGTACACTGATTATTAAAGAAGTTGGCAGTTGGCAGTCTTCAGTTTGCAAAGAGCATTTAGCAATCTTCCAACTTCTATCCCTAGTCTTCGGTTGGCAATTTGCCAACTGAGAATTGAGAACTGCCAACAGGAATTCGTGTATTCATGGCATTTTATAGTGAACCAATAAACTGAAAAATTTGTTATTTGTAAAATTTGGATTTTGAATTTTGGGATTTGTTATTTTAAACTTTTATTTCCAATAAAAAGCTATATTGCATTCAAATTAAAAACTTTTGAAATATGAAGAAACTCTTTTTTATTTCGATTCTGGTTCTGGTTGGAACCGCACTTTTTGCGCAGAATGCCGACAAGGTTCTCGGTGTTTGGCTTACCCAAGATGGCGATAGCAAAGTAACTATCACAAAGGATTCAAAGGGGAAATTCAACGGTGAAATAACCTGGTTGAAAGAACCTTTAAAAGAAGGTAAACCAAAGGTTGACGATAAAAATCCTGAGGTTAAACTTCAAAGTCGTCCAATAATGGGACTGAAATTGCTCGAGGGTTTTGTTTTCGACAAGGATGATAATGAGTGGGTTGACGGTAAAATTTACGACCCCAAGAGTGGTAAAACCTACAGCTGCTTAATGTGGTTCGATGATGATCCCAACAAACTTTCAGTGAAAGGATTCATTGGGTTTTCGCTTATTGGCAAAGAGGTTGCATGGACCCGTAGCAACTAGTGAACGTATTATATAAACTATTTTCAGGTTTTTTCAGACTTTTTTACCCTAAGGTTTGCGCCGTTTGCGGCGCCGACCTTGTAGAGGGTGAAGAGGTCTTTTGCATTTCATGTCTTTACGAAATTCCGCTAACCCGTTTCTGGAACGATAAGGAAAACATAGTTGCCCAAATTTTTTGGGGAAGGGTGAACATCGAGAATGCCTGTGCATACTTCTATTTCGTTAAGGGCAGCAAGTATCGCCCACTCTTGCATAAGCTAAAGTATAAGGGCGAAAGAGAGATTGGATCGGAACTTGGCCTACAGTTTGGTCAGGCGCTAAAAACTTCAGCATTATACACCGATATTGATTTTGTTGTTCCGGTTCCGCTTCATCCAAAAAAGTTACGAATTAGGGGTTACAATCAAGCGGAGGCTGTTGCCGAAGGAATAGCCAAAGGACTTGGGAAACAGCTTAGCACAACCCACTTAATAAGAACCGAATTCACCGAAACGCAAACCCGAAAAACCCGCGCCGAACGGGTAAAAAACGTAGCCGAAGCGTTTGCTGTTGCAAATTCCGAAGAAATAAAAGGGAAACATTTGCTTCTGGTTGACGATGTTGTTACCACCGGAGCAACGCTTGAAGCCTGCGCAGCAAAGTTATTGGAGGTTAAAGGTTGCAGGGTAAGTATTGCTGCGCTGGCGTATGCATCAAC
>CAZLXF010000006.1:0-27273 GCA_964563065.1 uncultured Rikenellaceae bacterium
ATTTATCGAAACCACTAAAAAGGGAAAAACTAATATCGTTAGTATCCAAATATTTGGCAAAAAACGATTAGCAAAGTTTATTATTAACTCATTATTCTACTGAAGCAGAAGCTGGTTTAATGGCATATGTTGCCAAAATGGCAACAACAAGCGTGAAAAAAAAGTTTGCAACCCTAGCAGTAATCACCGTTTTATCAAAGCCTAAGCTTACCCAAAGTATGGTAAATATTAACCCTGCCAGAATGGTTACAACCACTGCCCTACCATGGTATCGTTTCCAAAAAAGAGTGAAGAGAATTATAACCGAAAACGTGCAACCAATTCCGGCCCAAACGTAACCCACAAGCGTAAAAATTAATTTTTGTGGTGAAACGTAGGCAACGCCAAGCGCCACAAAGGCAATAAGAGCTGTAATAATTCTCGATCGTCGTAGCCCTCTGCTGTCGTCAACCTTTTTGGTGAAAGGTTTCACCAAATTTTCGCTCATTTCTGTTGCAGAAAGCACAAGGAGCGAGTCGGCCGTTGAAATCATGGCGGCAATGGCGCCGGTAATAAGGACAGCAGCAACTGCAGGTGGAAAAATTCTTAGCAAAACCGCTGGCATAACATACTCCTGATCGGTGAGCGTACCCGGACCAAAAATTGCCAAACCGATTAAACCTAAAAGCATTGCGCCAACGTATGCAACAAGCGTCCATGCTATTCCAACATTTCTGGCTTTTTTTGCTTGCTTAATATCTTTAATTGCCATGAAACGGAGCGAAAGTTGGGGCATTCCGCCCAGGTAACCAAAAAACCAGCTAAAACCGCTTACAATTACTGCCCCGGCAGCAAATCCTTTCAACCCGTTTGTCATCGACATGTGGCTTGGCCCAGCCATCTGCAACGCATGGGGAATTGAATTTGCAAAAACATCGGGGTTGTTAGTTATGTAGTAAATTCCGGCAATTGGACCAACAACTAACGTTGTTATCATAACAATTGCCTGAACCACATCGGTGTAAACTACGCTGGTAAAACCACCGTAAATTGCGTAGGGAACAATTATTAGTGCGGTAACCAGCATGCCCCATTCGGGTTTTATGCTGAACATGGTATGCAGGGTTTTTCCTCCACCAAGAAACTGAGCGCCAACGTAGAAGAAGAAAAAGAAAACGATGGTGAAGCTACCAACAATACGAATCATTTTCCCAGCATCGCCATGCCTGCGGGCAAGATAATCGGCAAAGGTGTTGGCATCGTACTTCTCAGCCTCGTCTCGTAAGCGCCACGATAGCAGCCACCAGGCTGCAATAATTCCTAACACACAACCCAACGCAGTCCAAATTTCGGTAAGACCCATGGCGTAGGCTGCACCGGGTAATCCCAGCAATGCCCACGACGATTCGCCCGTTGCGCGTTCGCTAAGCGCTGCAACCCAGCCCGGCAGACTTCTTCCAGCAATAGAAAAATCCTTATCCGATTTAACCTTTCGTCCCTGGTAAATTCCCCAGAGAATTAGTAGCGACATGTAAGCCACCATTACAATTGCAATCTGAACCTGTGAATCCATACCTTTCAATGTTAAAATACAAGCCAAGTTACAAAAACATCGGTAAAAATATAAATGTAAATTCCTTACTTTTTACAATTAGTGTGTGTATATTTGGTTTTCAATGGTATTTCAAATTTCTTTTTTATGAGCAAGCAAGGGAATAAGTTCGGTGCCTTTAAGGGTGTTTTCACTCCATCAATACTTACAATTCTTGGCGTAATTATGTATTTGCGTTTGCCATGGATTGTAGGTCAGGCAGGCCTTTGGGCAACTTTAGGGATAGTTTTGGTTGCACACATAATTTCTGTAACCACCGGGTTAAGCGTTGCCAGCATTGCAACCGATAAAAAGGTTGAAACGGGAGGAACCTACTTTATGATTTCTAGAAGTTTAGGTCTTCCCATTGGAGGAACCTTGGGTCTTGCCCTTTTTGTTGGACTTTCGTTCAGCGTTAGCCTTTACATACTGGGTTTCTCCGAAACTCTACTCACAGCTTTTGGTTATGAAGTTACTTTAAATACTATTCGACTTACAGGTATAATTACCTTATTATCTGTAACAATTATAACATTTATAAGCACAAACCTTGCCCTGAAAACCCAGTTTATAATACTGGCCGTTATGATTCTCTCAGTTGCATCAATTCTGCTGGGCAAACACGAATTAACTCCAGTTACTCCTCTTAGCGGTTCCGCTGTAAACTCCCTTCCGTGGATTGCCCTTTTTGCAATCTTCTTCCCTGCTGTTACAGGATTCGAAGCAGGTGTAGCCATGTCGGGCGATTTGGCTAACCCCAAGAAAGCAATTCCTCGAGGTACAATAACTGCTATTATGGTTGGTTTAGTTGTTTACATTGGCCTGGTTTTCTTTTTCTCCTACACCGTTGAACGCGATTCGCTAATGAACGACTCAGCGGTTCTGCTAAACATTTCGCTATACTCACCAATTGTTGTAGCAGGAATCTGGGGTGCAACACTTTCCTCTGCCTTTGGAAGCATTCTGGGCGCTCCACGCATTCTTCAGGCAACAGCAATGGACAGGATTACCCCAAAAGTTTTTGCCAAAGGAGTTGGCAAGGGTAACGAACCTCGCAACGCAATTATACTAACATTCTTTATTGCATTAGCAGGAATACTTATTGGCGAACTAAACGTGATTGCCAGGGTTGTTTCAATATTTTTTATAATTACTTACGGTTTCCTTAACCTAACTTGTGCGTTAGAAAACTGGGCAGGCTCCGATTTTAGACCCTCATTCCGAATTCCGGTATGGATTGGAATTATTGGTGCATTGGCCTGTTTTATAGTAATGATTCAGCTTGACCTCGCCGCCATGATTGGCGCAACAATTCTGCTAGGTGCAATATTTTTATTACTAAAACGTAAAGAACTAAAACTACAATCGGGCGATACCTGGGGCGGGTTCTGGTCGTCGATTGTGAAGTATGGACTTATAAAACTTTTTGCTTCTGATAATAAAAACCAGCGTAACTGGCGACCGAACATTATACTATTCAGCGGAGGAGTAAAAAGCAGACCTCATTTAATCGACTTAAGCCGAATTCTAGTAGGAAATCAAGGTGTATTCACAAACATTGAGATTGTTGAAAACCCCGATGAATCAGTACAATTCGACAAAACCGCTTCAATTTCAACTGAAACTGACAGTATAGGGAAACAAGTAATTACACGAAAGTATAATTTCAACGACATTTACGAAGGAATAACGGTAATTTCTAAAGTATACGGATTCACTGGCTTCGAACCCAACACCATACTTATGGGTTGGGGGAAAAGAACTCAAAATACTGAAAAATTTTTCTCAACAATAGGTACACTTCATAAACTCGATTTTAATTTGGTTTTTCAGCACCAAGTTACTAGCCCAAGTGAGAACAAAGCCAATAGGATTGATTTATGGTGGAACGGTAACAGCCGAAACCTGAACTTCGGAATAGCCCTGCTTAAGTACATTACAACCGATAACCAATGGCGTAACGCAAGCGTTAGAGTACTTGTTATAAACTACAACAACTCAAAAACCGATAGTATATACGCACTTGTTAGTCAAATTCTCGATAACTCAAGGTTACTAGGCAGCGTAAAAGTGATTAACAACGCATCCGAGAAACTCTCTGAGATTGATATTATTAAAGCGGAATCTGCAGAATCGGGCATGGCAATTGTTGAACTCGGCATTGGCTCAATTAATGGCAGCGAACTCATTAACCACATTAACCAGAAAGCCGACCTTCCCTGCACTTCACTGATTATTGAGGCTAGTAGTAACTTCGAAATAATTGATGCTGGCGTACAACCTCAAACAATTATTGCTTCTTCATCAAATATTGAAGAAAGCCCTTTTACGCTTTCTCAAAAAATTGAGTTTCCTGAAAAAGAAATTTTGGCTAACGAAATACAGAATATTTCAGTAAAACAGGAAACACTTGAAAAAAATTTCCTTTCCAACTCAATTCTTTTCAGTGAGCAAAAAATTGCAGATTTCCATGATGACATTACGAACCTTACCGAGAAATTTTTCAGTTCAATAAAAAAATTAGATGGCAAAAGTTTAAACACAAAAAGCGAGCGGGGCAATGTTAGTAAAATTCTCACCGATTTTACTTTTCAGTCAAAAAACAAGCTGAAACAGTTTCAGGAAACTACCCTAAAAAGCATACACCAAGACACAAAAAGCTCACTGGAAGTTTATCTTCAGGAAATTGAGAAGCAGTGTTCCTCCCTTTCCGATAGCGTAACCATTAAATTCTCAAAAAATGAGTTCCAAATAAAGAAGAACGACAGATTTTCCATCAGGTGGTTTAAGTTCCGTTCACGACTTAGAGGCTCTCTACTGGGTTGGCCTATTAATCAGAAGGTTGAACTCTCAAAAGCAGCAGAAACTATCCTGCTCAATAACCGGCTAAATAAAATCGATAGCCTTTTTAACCAGTTTGGGCTGAACTCGTTTGCTTATATCAACAGCATTCGCCGATGCCTTGCCGAAACAACAAAAAGTATTGAACTAAGAATAGTTCAACAAAAAAATTTCGACAGCAGTTTCAATATTTCCCAAGCACAAACAGATACAAACAAAGTACTTGACGATGCGCTTGTGACCTTTAAAAATGGTGTTAAGCTTTTTACTCACAACCTGAATACCGAAGTTGAAAAAAGCATACAAAGGCTTTCGAATATTGTAAGCAAACCCGAATCGTCATACCTGATTAAACCTTACATTAAACTTGCTAAAAAAGGCGCACAAATCGATGACGTATATGGCATACCTACGGTTTGGTTGAAAAACTTAACTCTTTTTACGAATAAAACCATCCTCGAATTCACTTTAATATCATTGCACCTGCGTTTTGGCATTAAACTTCAGAAACAGGTTGACGAGCTCAACAGGTGGGCATACAGCAAACTTTCCGATACCATTGAGAAAATAAAGCAAACCATTAACGAGCTGAAAACGGCCCCAGAAATTCCAGACACATCAATTATTATAGAAAATCTCAACGAGTTGAAGAAACCCGAAATGAACGAACGGTTCGAGAACTTCTTTGGCGATGTGAACATTATACTTAGCGAGCTAAGCGAAAAGATTGAGGTAAACGATAACAGTTTCTTCACCGAAATAGACAAAGGAAACTTCCCCGAAAGCGATGTAAGAACAATTGAACTCCGCCGAAAATCGCAGTTTTACATTGGCACCGAACTCATTAGCAACGTTCGCAAGTCAATGGAAACCCTTTCGGAAAAGTTGAAGGAGACTTCCAGCAAACTTGCCGATAAATTGCGCCTTGCCATGTTTAATATTGAAGATATTATTGCATCGGAGAAGTTAGAAAATAGTACCGAACTTAGAGACAAACTCGTTAACGAACTACTAAACGATATTGCACTTGAGGAAACCCAACTAAAGAAGCTTCTTACAAATTTCGAAACCGACATATTTACGTTCCTAAAACGAGCCATCGAACCACTTAACCAGTTGGTGTTTAACAAAGATAATGAAATTGCTAAGTCGAAAAAGGAAGTTAACTTTTGGCTGTTTGTAAAAATCACAAATTTCTTTGGATCCATCACAACATTCATCAATAAAAATCTTGTTGGCTTGCTATACTCGCAAAGCGAAGGCATTATGCTTGCCCAAAAACTTACAACCCTTGAACAGGAAACCAAAGTTAACAACCAGGCAATTCAGGAAATGGTTGAAGCGCTGTCGGGGAAAAAGGAAATTCTACAAAACGTACCGTTCTACTACATTAGCCTGTTTTCGGGCAGCACAACCCTAAACAAGGATTTGTGGATTGAACGACCAGCGGAACAAATGGAGGCGGAACAAATAGTTTCCCGTTATAAAAATGGCTACACCGGTGCGTTGCTCATAACAGGCAACAGAAACTCAGGAAAATCTACCCTTTCAAAGTACATTGCAAGCAAATACCTCCCCGATTACTCCCTGCATGTAGTAAGGGCACCAAAGGGCGGGACGATAGAAGCAAACGATTTTCACAATGCTTTGCAGAAAGCCCTGAATATTCAAACAGACCCAATATTCTTCCTAAACTCATCGGGTGAAAAACGAGTTATAATAATTAATGATCTTGAACTGTGGTGGGAACGCAACGTAAACGGAATTAATGTACTAAAAGAAATTGTGAGGCTAATAAATGCTTTTAGTGAAAATGTATTTTTTGTTATTAACTGTGGCTCACTGGCCTACAAACTTATTAATACCATTGTCCCCATTAACGCAAACCTAATGGGACACATTGAATGCCAACCCTTCGACTCGAAGGAGCTGAAAGAACTTGTAGTTAAAAGGCATAAAACGGGCGGTTTACGTTTTATACTAAACAACAAACCCGAGGAAAACCTATCGGAATGGAACTATGCTAAACTTTTTAACCGCTACTTTAACATTAGCGGAGGAAACCCGGGTTACACCCAGCAGTTATGGTTGGCAAATATTAACCGAATTGTTGACAAAACAATTTATATAAAACCGCCAGTTTCCCCTTCCCTTTCGTTACTTAACTGGCTAAACGACGACTTGTGGATGATTATCCTCCAACTTATGCTTCACCGCCGATGCTCAATCGAAAGATTATCGAGGATTATTAAGCAAGATGAACCCCAAACCCTAACGCTTATAACCGAGATGAAACGAGCGGGGCTGGTTGAAGAACGTTTCCCCGGGGTATTTGCTGTTAACTCAATATTGGAACCTCACCTTGTTAGAATAATGAAAGAAAAAGGTTTCTACTAAACATTCAACTAGCTACTTGCTAAAAAGCAAAGTGTTTAACACGAACAAAATTTTACAAAATGACAATCAAATTCATAATACTAGCCATTGCAATTTTCGTTGCTCTCCGTATCTTGTCGCAACTTATAAACGCAATACAGGCTAATAAACTTGTACACAAGATACTCGTTAGAAGTTTCCCAGTATTGGAGTTCACTATCTGGCTCGGATTCTCAATCTGGGTTATAAACCAACTACTATACGATTATCCACATTACACCATTATTCTTGCTGCTATAATTGCCTGCTTAGTACTAATTGCAGGCTGGTACTTCATGCGCGATTTTATCGCAGGAATTATACTAAAAATTGAAATTCCATTTGAGAAAAACCAGCTGATACGAACCCCAAATACTGAAGGAATTCTTAAAAAATTGGGGTACCGTTCAATTGAGCTTGAAAGCCAGAGTGGCGAAAGAGTGAAAATTCCGTATAGCCAGCTTGCTTCCAAATCAATACATCTACAAAATATCGACGACAGCATGCAAGGACACGAAACCTCAGTAAAAATTTCAGCCTCCGTACCAATTCAAGAAGCCAAGGATAAAATTACTCAGGAAACTATGCTTCTTCCCTGGTCGTCAATTACTCACTTGCCCGTAATTAAAGTTATAGAACAAACAGAAACCTACAACATATATTCAGTACATTTTCACTCTCTATCCAACAAACATGCAGCATACATTAGCCAACATGTGAAAAATCTTTTCAACAAAAAAACCGATTTAGGGTAGAGTAACCTGTTTTAACTTTTTTTTAGGAGTGTTTAACTTTTCCAATATTTTTGTGTTATTACTTGTAAAAGATAAAAATTTACAATGAGTACAAGAGAAATAGTTCTACCCGCCATGGGCGAAGGCATTGTTGAAGCAACCATAACTCGTTGGCTGGTAAACGTTGGTGATACGGTAACCGAGGATCAATCGCTGGTTGAAGTTGCAACCGACAAGGTCGATTCTGAAATTCCGGCTCCCGCTGCAGGAAAGGTTAAGGAGCTACTATTCAACGAGGGCGCCGTTCCACAAATTGGACAAACCATTGCCATTCTTGAGGTTGAAGGTGAAGTAGAAACAAAAACAGAAGTAGAAAAATCTTCACCTAAATCTAAACCGCAGCAAGAGGTTTCATCAGAAACAATAAACCCAAAAACCGAGAATATTCAAACCGTTACTAATACCGAGAAGCTGCCTCCTCTCAGTCCGCTTGTACGAACCATTGTAAAACAGGAAGGAATATCAGCCTCGGAACTCGAAAAGGTAAAAGGCACAGGACTAAACGGCAGAATTACCCGCGACGATATTCTCCAGTACGTTGATACAAGAAGTAGAATTACCGAAAAACCAAAAGTACAAGCTGCTTCTGAAACTTCTGCACCCACAGGGGCAATGGTTGAGGTTATTCACATGGATCGCATGCGCAAGCTAATTGCCGATCACATGGTTCACTCAAAGCAAACTTCGGCTCACGTAACCTCGTTTATTGAAGCCGATGTAACCAACCTGGTAAGCTGGCGTAACCGCGAGAAGGATGCATTCCTGAAACGTGAAGGACAAAAGTTAACCCTAACACCACTTTTCGTTGAAGCTACCGTTAAAGCGCTGAAACAATTCCCTGTAATAAACAGCTCGGTTGATGGCGATAAAATTCTAGTTAAAAAGAATATAAATGTTGGCTTGGCTGCTGCGCTTCCCAACGGAAATTTAATTGTTCCGGTAATTAAGGATGCCGACAAGCTGAATTTGGTTGGCCTATCGGCCAAGGTAAACGATTTGGCCCAGCGCGCCCGCGACAATAAACTTCAACCCGATGAAATTCAGGGTGGAACTTTCACCATTACAAACCTTGGAATGTTCGAAACGCTAACTGGTACCCCAATTATAAATCAGCCACAGGTTGCCATACTGGCAATTGGCGCCATCACAAAACGGGTTGTAGTTATTGAATCGGAAAACGGCGACACCATTGGAATTCGCCAAATTGCAATGCTTTCGCTCTCCTACGACCATCGCGTTGTTGACGGTGCTTTGGGAGGCTTGTTCCTGAAAGCTGTTCGCGATAATTTACAGAATTTCTCCGGCTAATTGGCCGGTTCCTCTTCTAAAAGTTTGAAAGTAAGCAGCAGCGCTTCAACCTGCCTAACGTAGTTTCGCTTACCAAATCGAGGTGCGTACACAAATCCCTCAACCGTAATTACTCGGTTATTTTCCTCGTCAATGGTGGTAAGGCTAATAAATGGGCCTCCCATTGCATGATTATAAACATCCCAGAATCCACGAAGTTGCCCAAAGTACCTATCCTTAAACATCATCGATTTGAAAGCAGGTGGAATAATCATTTCGGTTTCCATGTAACTTCCGGCTGTTGGCCCAGGAATATACTTGTTCACAAAACTATTGCGCTTCTCAACTAGGTAATCAACGGTAAATGTATTTTTATCGGTATATGGATACTGGTAAACTAAAATTCCTTGGCTAATATCGGGCGTTTCGTGCGCAATCCAAACAAAATCAGTAGTATCGAGATTTAGATGGTATCCTTTTGGTAGAAAAAGTTCAATTCCAAACCTCTTTTTCAGAAGGAGCCTCATTCCTTCGGCTTCGTACTTTACTGCATTCTGAACAACCCTGTCGCGTTCTGCTTGCTCAAGCAGCTGAACAAAGCGATCCTGCTCCTCGCGTAGCATTTTTTCTATTGCCGGATAGGTTGGACCCACAATGTTAAGTACGGTTTGTGGGGCAGCCCACACATCGCGTTGGGGTACAATCTGTGCTTTTTCAAATTCATCGCCAACCTTGGTAATTACAATATTCCGATGGCTCTTGAAAATATCACCAAAAACAGAAGGAGGAATCATTACCAAATCAAAAACAGGCTCCGACTGAGGAACCATTGGGTACTCCTGCTTCATAATTTCGTTGTAGGTTTTCCCAATCGATTCTTCCCAAACGGCCTTGTTGAGAACAACAATTACTTCACCGGCCGAACCGGATACATTGGGAAGCATGGAACGTTTAATCCTGTTTTCGTCTTTGCATGAAAACATTACAATTAGCGATAAAAGAACTAATAGAATGGAGGCAAGTTTTTTCATGGTGTTTTTAGTTTTTAAATCTATATAAACAGTATAACGAGCTATGTTTTAATAAAATTGCTTACCAGCAAAAAGAGGCTACTCTTAATTCACCAAAACATTACTTGATTCTCGTTTCAGACGACTGTATGTTTGCTTGTCGACCCAAATGGTTACAGGCTGTCCAACGTTTAGCTCATCGCTTAAATTTGGGTTCCAAACATTAATATCATCAATGGTACAGCCATACTTAATTGCAATTTTGTGGAGATAATCGCCACTCTGTACCGTATGTGTAACCATTAGTTTCCCCTCAATACTTCCTGAACCAGCAAGAATATTATGATAGTTAGGATTCTCTATGGTTCTCTCGTAAATATCTTTTTCTTTCTCAATAAATACTGCAACCTTTTCAGCTGGAACACGAACAACAGCGTTTTCCATTTTGGGAACATGAGCGCGGCGGTAGGTAGGGTTTAAAAACGTTAAAACTTCCTCATCAACGCCAATTTCCTCGGAAATAATTTTAATTGAGGCCGATTCGCTGAGATGAACCGTATCGGTTTGGAGGTAGGTTACAATTGGTAACGTTGCCGCAATTTTATGCTCATCAGCATTCTGAATAACATAGGTTGCCGCAATAAACGCAGGCACATAATTCTGTGCAGCTTCGGGCAGCTGATCGTACAACTTCCAAAAATCGGTTTCGCCACCAGAGCGGGCAATCGCGTTGCGAACAACTCCGGGACCTGCATTGTATGCTGCCATTACCAGCTGCCAGTCGTTAAAAATTCGGTACAGGTATTTCAGGTACATGCAGGCAGCCTCTGTTGATTTCAGCGGATCCATGCGCTCATCGACATAGGAATTCACCTCCAAATCGAACATCCGGGCGGTGTTAATTAAAAACTGCCACAAACCCACAGCCCCGCTGCTGGAAACAGCCAACGGATTTAGCGCCGATTCCACCACGGCAAGATACTTTAATTCCAGTGGAAGCTCGTACTTGTCTAAAATCTCATCAAAAAGTGGGAAGTAAAGTTCGGCAAGGCCCAGCATTTGCGAAACCTGCTCGCGACGCTCAATGGTAAATATTTCAATGTATCGCCTAACATGCTCGTTGTAATCGTAGCTTATGGGCGACATATTGTCGATTTGGGCAATTTTGTACTCGTAAGCTAAATCGGGGAAGGTTGGGTAACTTTCTTGGGCAGAAACTGAAACCAGCGAATCGGGAAATAGGTTTAAACCCTGAAGCAGTTCGAAACTTTCAGTTACCTTACATGGCTTATATTCTGAATTTTCAGTGGACAGACTATTTTTGCCTTCGGCAAAAGAGAACAGCGTGGTTACTATAAATAGCGAAATAAGAAGTATTGCTTTGTTGTGAAGTTGCATCCCAAAACTACTCTTCTTTATCGGTTTCCTTACCAGCTTCTTTTTTAGCTTCTTCATCCTCTCCATCTTTCATTCCCTTCTTAAATTCGCCAACACCTTTACCTAATCCGCGCATCATCTCAGGAATTTTCTTTCCACCAAAGAATAGTAGAACGAGGGCAACTATTAGTACTATTTGCCACACACCAAATGCCCCTGCAATTATAAAACCATTCATAGTTGTTAAAATTAAATGAAAAGTTGTACAAACCTAATGGAAAAAATGCAGATTTCAACTAAAAATCTACCACTATTTAAATAGCTTTACAATATCATTTCCGTTGGCAAATACAACAAGCGCAAGAATAAAAAGCATACCAACAATTTGGGCGTACTCCATAAACTTGTCGCTGGGTTTGCGCCCCGAAATCATTTCGTAAACCAAAAAAACCATGTGTCCACCATCGAGCGCCGGAATGGGAAGAATGTTTAGAATTGCCAGCATTATTGAAAGGAATGCGGTTAACCCCCAGAAAGACTGCCAATCCCAAACGCCCGGGAATATTTTACCAATGGTAATAAATCCTCCTACCGATTCGTACGCTTTGGTTGATGGCGAGAAAATCATTTTCAGCTGCTTAAGGTAGTTCGAAATGGTGCTAAATCCTCTTTTTATTCCTGCCGGAATTGCCTCAACCATGCTGTACTTCAATACTTCAATCTCAAAGAATTTCGATATATCCTGTACAGAGTATACTCCAATCTTTCCACTTTCCGGAACGTTCACAAAAATGTCGGTTGGAACGCCATTGCGATCCACTGTAATATGAAGATTTTGACCTGCGTAGTACGAAGCAGAATCCTTAAACTCATCGAAGAACCTTGCCTCAAAACCGTTTATTGCCAACAGTTTATCGCCCGGAACAATTCCAGCTTCGCTGGCAGCCGACTCCTTTACAACCTCTCCAATTTCCATAGGGAAACGGGGTTGAAACAGGTATGGCGATTTTAGAATTTCTGAAATGTACTGTTCCTCCACTGGAACATCAACCCTAGCGCCGTTACGCTCAACCGTTACGGTTTTTGCTTCATCGAACACCATTTGAGGCACTACCTGATGGAACGCTTCAACCTCCTCGCCGCCAACTAAAAGAATTTTGTCTCCGTTTCTAAACCCCATTTCATAGGCCAACGAATCAACAGTTACACCGTATTGTAAACTTTTGGTTGGGAGGTAACTCTCGCCCCAAGTGTAAAGCACTGCAATGAAAATTAGCATTGCCAGAATGAAGTTTACCAAAACGCCACCAGTTATTATAAGAAGTCGTTGCCATGCTGGTTTCGAACGGTATTCGTATGGTTGCGGGGGCTGGCTCATCTGCTTGGTGTCCATCGACTCGTCAATCATCCCCGATATTTTTACGTAGCCGCCCAAGGGAAGCCACCCAATTCCGTATTCCGTTTCGCCTTTCTTCACTTTGAAAAGTGAAAACCACGGGTCGAAGAAAAGGTAGAACTTCTCAACACGGGTTTTAAAAATTTTGGCAAAAATGAAATGTCCCATCTCATGCAACACCACAAGAATTGAAATGCTAAGGATAAACTGTAAAACTTTTGTTAAAATCTCCATTTTATTTGTAGTAATTTATATTTCAAACCAGTAACAAAAACTAAGTACTTATGTTCTTTTTACAACACTTTCTGCAAATTCGCGCGTTACCCTATCGGTTTCGATGTAGTCATCGAAGGAAGGTTTAGCGATGAACTGAATTTTTTGCAACGACTCCTCCACAACGTCGGCCATTTGAAGGAATCCTATTTTTTCGTTTAAAAATGCGTCAACAGCAATTTCGTTGGCTGCGTTTAGAATGCAAGGCATGTTCCCTCCCTTTTCCATTGCGTTTATGGCAAAAAGCAATGCCGGAAACCTGTCGGTATCGGGTGGCTCAAAGGTAAAATTCGGGTAGCTTAGGAATGAAAAACGGGGAAAATCGGATTTCAATCTTTTGGGGAAAGAGAACGCGTACTGAATGGGTAGCTTCATGTCGGGCAATCCTAGCTGCGCCTTTATTGAGCCATCCTCAAACTGAACCATGGAATGAATAATTGACTGTGGATGAACAACAACCTCAATTTGCTCGGGCCGCAAATTGAAGAGCCACTTGGCTTCAATTACTTCAAAGCCTTTGTTCATAAGCGTAGCCGAATCGATGGTAATTTTGTTACCCATGCACCAGTTCGGGTGGTTTAACGCATCGGCCATGGTAACATGCGCCAGCTGCTTAAACGAATGGTTACGAAACGGGCCACCCGATGCTGTTAAAAATATTTTTTCAATGGGATTCTGCTCTCCAACCAAACATTGAAATATTGCTGAATGTTCTGAATCAACTGGTATTATTGGCACTTTTTTTTCAATGGCCAGCCCTGTAATTAGCTCACCTGCCACAACCAGGGTTTCCTTGTTTGCCAAGGCAATTGGTTTTCCTGATTTTATTGCATTTATTGTAGGAAGTAACCCGGAGTAGCCAACCATGGCAGTAAGCACCATGTCAATAGAGTCCATTTCAACAATTTGGGCAATGGCTTCCTTCCCAGCGTAAACCTTTATATCCTCGTTCGCCAAAGCAAGTTGAAGCTCGGGATATAAATTCTTATTTCTAATTACAACTGCGTTGGGTTTATAACGAATTGCCTGCTGCGCAAGCAGCTTTACGTTGCTGTTGGCTGTTAACACTTCAACCTGAAAAAGTTGGGAGTTTTTCTCAATAACATCCAACGCTTGGGTTCCAATAGAACCTGTTGAACCCAATATTGCAATTCGCTTTTTCAATGCTGCTCTGTAGTATTGGGATTATTAAAATACAATGTATTTTTCAGGGTTTATTGGAGTGCCATTGTGCCAAAGTTCAAAGTGCAAGTGTGGACCCGTGGTAAGTTCTCCTGAATTGCCAATTATAGCAATGGCTTCGCCTGCTTTAACATGCGAACCCATTTGTTTAAGTAACTTGCTATTGTGCTTATATACCGAGAGCAAGTTTCCTGAGTGCTGAATTTGAATAACATAACCAGTTTCCAGTGTCCAACTCGACAGAGTAACGGTTCCGTTAGCAATGGCAACAACAACCTCGTTGGGTGGGGCAACAATATCAACCCCAAAATGGTTCTCCTGAAAGTTGAACGAGTTGGTTACAACTCCCTTTACCGGTGGAAAAAGGTGCAAACTCGATAGCTCCTGGTTTCTGCCTCTTTTATTATCAAGGACCGAAAGGTTGTAAAGTTCCTCCTCCTCAATTTGCATTCGAAGAAGCGAATCCTCTACTGAACGAGTAAAATTAATCTCCTTGTAACTAACCGTTGTATCGGGAACACTCTCCATATTATTTGGGTTTTCGCCACGAAGAATTGTATGAAGATTCCCTAAATATATTTTCCATTGCTGAAGTTCACGCTCCAAACTATCTACCTTTAGTGAGTTCTGTACAATATAACGTCGTGTTGTTCCATCGGGGTAACCAGGAATAAACTCCCTAATGGGAGTAAATGCAATGAGAACCGTAACCAAAACGATAAGCAACAAAGCCGTTCCGCCAACAACAGTTATTACATTTAACCTCGATAAACGCATAAACCAAACTTCCTGGTACGTTTGATCGTTGTAAATACTAAGCCTATACTTACTCTTTAGCTTATGGATGTATTTTTTCTTATTATTCGGTTTCGACATATTTCACTTTTCGAATTCGCACAAAGATAACTTTTTTTGCTTTTAGAAACCGAATGCTTTTCGCTTAAAAAACGCTAAAGGATTGTTTATATAATGCAAGTAATTTCTTGATGAGTATATTTTTTATAACGCTAATATTCAATACGTAACATCAATACAACAACCTAAAAAGAGTACCTACCTAACGATTTTACTATAAAAACGCCTACATTTTTTGTATATCTAAAAAATAGCACTAAATTTGCACCGCAATTGACAGACGATTCTTTTTAAAAATATATTGCGGGGTGGAGCAGTTGGTAGCTCGTTGGGCTCATAACCCAAAGGTCGTAGGTTCGAGTCCTACCCCCGCTACTAAAAAACCTGATATTCATTTGAATATCAGGTTTTTTTATTTTTAGGGGACAACGTGGGAACCTTTTTTTGTATAATTTATCGAAAATTTTATTCCTCTACTTCTACATTTATATTACTCGCATTCTGTTCGTTTCTTTGCTTTTGCTGTTCATTAATTCTTACAACGAAAGTTATTTTTCCTTCATATCCGCCAGCAGGCGGACGTAGGTTCGAGTTCTGCCAGTTGATAAGCATGGCCTTCCCCCGCTACTAGGAATCCATGCTATACAAGACTCTTTTTTATTTAATCCATCCAGAAAAAAACAATAAAACTATTCCCAATTTTTCCGAGGAAACTGCGTTTTGTCATATGATACTGGTTGTTTGTCGATAACGCGAACAACGAACTCTTTTTATAGCTATTATTGGAGTAATAGAAAGAAAAAACAATCGCTGTAATTTTTCTTTTTTTACTAACCAAAACTAACAAACTATGAAAAGACAGAGATGGATTAAAATGGCAATTTTTGCTATGGGAATAGGTGCTATAATTAGCAGCTGTTCGAAAGAAGAAGACATGATTGTTGATCTTGAAAATTCAGAATTGAAGACTAGCGAATTCACCGTTAGACCTGATTTTGCATCGTTAGACACCAGACCTCCTGCTGTTATCGCACAGCACCAAATGTATAGAACCAATCCCGTTGAGGTAATTTCTTCAAAGAAGAAGCCACCAAAACCTCCAGTTGATCCAGATCCAGGTGAAGATCCTACCGATCCTCCTGTTACCGGAAACGGTAAATATGCGCTGGTAATTGGTATCTCCGATTACGATGGTACTGCCAACGACCTTACCTACTGCGACGATGA
The DNA here is from genome assembly GCA_964563065.1 of uncultured Rikenellaceae bacterium. GTDB lineage: Bacteria > Bacteroidota > Bacteroidia > Bacteroidales > Tenuifilaceae > DAOSWM01. The sequence goes on from CAZLXF010000006.1 coordinate 16,228, forward strand.
TGCCATGGACTGGAAATCATATCTACAATCTGAAGGTTACACCGTAACAGTTTTAACCGATCAGAATGCAACTGCGGCAAACATTGAAGCAAAAATTAACGACCTAGCCAGCAACTGTGTTGAAGGTGCTGAAATTGCTTTCTGCTACTCAGGACACGGAAGTAGAGGAAACATCATTTCTTCCGACTTATACTACATTAGCGCATCGTGGTTCCAAACCAAGTTTGCCAACTCGCTAAGTTCAAAAATGATGTTTTGCTTTGACGCTTGCCAAATTGGCGAAATGGCTACTGCTCTTAACGCTACAGGCAGAGTAGTTGCTGTTGCTTCAAGCACAAACACCTACTCATACGATGGCGATGCTTCGATGCAGAACGGCGTTTTCACATACTACCAAATGGTTGGATTCGATCAGCTAAACTACACTTTCCTTGAGCCAGATTGCGACTATGCAATTACTGAAATGAAGGCTTGGGCAAAAGCACGTAGGCTAAGGGTTGCTCCTTCTTACGTAGACTCATTCTCTGGAGATTTCGACATCTAACAAATATTTAGGGGAAAAAGTAAAGGGGCCAAAAGCCCCTTTATTCATTTTATCAATTCTTATTTTCTTACACTTCTACCAAATTGAAATCAACCTTTGTGATTAGAGCTTTGTAATCGCTTCCTGCAAAGAAGATATCCTCATCATCCTCCTCGTAGTACCAGTATATGGTAACCTTCATTCCTGTTTGAACTGTAATATTCTCAACACGTTTCATCACATCAAAAATTCTTTTTGATGAGCTGGTGTTGAAGTATTCGAGTTTAAAGGTTACCTTGGTTTCCTCCTGTGGATTTTGAGAGTACTCCTCAATCCATTTTATAATTGGGTGAAAGAACTCTATTACGTTTTCAGGAATTGAGCGCCCCTCGAAAACAAACTCACCCTTCTCATTGTCGAGAAGAACGTAGGGTGTTGTTCCTGTTTCTTTTATCTCAAATTTCTGCATACTAAAATATTTTGAAATCAAGGAAGCAATTATTCTAGCTTTTGTTCTTCAAGAACAATATACTCTTCGCCATGACCGTTTCGAACAATTGCGTCCCAATACCTCATGGTAATAACTGCTTCATTTCCCGATTTCTTACTGCGAATCCTAATCTTTTGAGTTTTTTGTCGCTCCATCTCAACCGATTCGAACTGAATTTGGAGATTGGTTAACGCATCAAGATCCTGACCCAACGTGTATATCGATTCATCATCCTCCTCGTATCGCCAAATAACTTCAACATTGTTGCCTCGACTATGGCAAGCATCGAGAAGTTTCATCATTTCGTTCAGGTACTTATTTGAACTACTATTGGTATACTCTAAAAAAACAACTGCCTTGGTATACTCTGCAGGTGATTTTACGTATTCTGCAATCCAATCAATCAGCGGTTGCCAAAACGAAAACACATCCTCTGTAATGGACCTACCTTCAAGCTCAAGCAAACCCTCCTCGGTAAAGTTTACGTATGGGCAATCTGCGGTTTTATCGATAAGAATTCCCATAAAAAATAGAATTTTCTTTAGTAAATGCTCCTCAAATTACTATTATTGGGTCTAAAGATAATGTTTTGACATAAAAAAACAAACCATTTAGTAAAATAATCATTTCTGTAAACCCAATTCCAATGTACGTTGTTTTTTAACTTTTGTTACCCTTTTGTAGAAACATTAAAATTTCGTTAAGTTTAAATATTCTTACTACAAAGGCTAATAGCACCAATCCGCCAAGCGAAAAAATAAATCCAAAAAACCAGCTGTTAAAAAGTTTTGTTGATATTACCGCTATGGCTATCCCCACAAAAACAAACACCAAAAACGAAACCGTATTTTTTATTTCGATAACAATTTTAAAATGCTTAAACGATAACAGAACTTGCAGTAAAGCCATTGTAAATTGTGTTACAACGCTCGATAACGCTGCTCCTATTGCCTGGTACTTGGGTATTAACAACAAATTCAACGTAATGTTTAGCAAAACCCCAAACGCCGACACTATGTTTAGGTGTTTAAGGTTTCCGTTTGCTGTAAGCAGTGTCCCAAAAATATACGTAAGTGAAATGAAAACAAAAGTGAACATTAAAATTCCTAGAATGATTGACGACTCGCTGGAATGGTTCACGTAAAGCAAATCCATAATTGGATCGCGGTAAATGAAACACGAAACCGCAAAGGAAAACGAGGTAACCGTTAGCAGATTGAAAGCCAACCCAAGCAATGGACGTACCGGTTCTTTCTGCTTAATCATTTTTGAAAACATAGGAAGCAGCAAGCTGGCAAACAGGAAAGGGACCATGTTCACCGCATCGAGCAAGCGAAAAGCCTGAGCATAAATTCCCGACTGAACATCGCCATTGGGAAGCAGGCGTTCCAGCATTACCGTATCGATTCTGGAGTAAACCGACATTAAAAGTACCAGTAGTGCGTAGGGGTAACTTTGCTTCAGCATTGAGTATAGAAAAGCCCTATCGAATCGTAACCTAAACGTTGTTGATTGAAAGTAAACTATAGTAAAGCCAACAATAACTGCTATGGCGTATGAAAGGGTTTGAGCATAAATAAACCACTCAATTTTAAAGGATTGCTTAGCCGGACCCCATATTAGTAAAGCAGTAATAAGAATCATTAGCAACCTGTCTGTTACAGAGAGCAAACTATCGGTTTTAAACATTTGAAGGCCACTAATGTTGCTACGAAAGTAGAGTAACAAACTTGAAAGAAACTGGTTAAATACCAAAAACCCTAAGAGCCAGAGCTGGCGGCCGCTGTAACCAAGCACAAGTCCAAACCCAAAACAAAGAATAAAATACGCAACAGCCATCAACAGCTTAATACCCATAATATTGGAAAGGTACCTAGGAAGTAGCTGAGCATGCCGGCTTATTTCGCGGTTATTGTAGTTGGTTAGGCCAAAATCGAGAAAAATGTTCAGCAAAAACGAGAAGTTGAATAGCGCGAAGAACAAACCATACTCGCTAGCTCCAACCATATTCTGTACGGTTCTGTCAATCCCAAAAATCCATACTGGCTTAACTATCAGGTTGAGCGCTAGAAGAAGAATTAGGTTTAATGCAAACTTTTTTCTCACTTTGAAAATTGTATCAACCTCAAAAGTAAATAAAAGCTTTTTACCACCAAATGCTTTATACAATAAATATGGGAGGGCGTTTCAACAAAAATTAACAAAAAAATGGTATTTTGGCAATCCAATAAAATTTGAAAATGAACATTGCGGTAAATACCCGATTCTTAATTCATGGTAAACTCGAAGGCATTGGCTGGTTCACATTCGAAACGCTAAAACGAATTACTAAACTAAACCCGCAACACCAATTTTTCTTCCTGTTCGACAGGGAGCCCCATAGCAGCTTTATTTTCACACCAAACATTACGCCTGTAGTTCTGTACCCTCAGGCTCGGCACCCGTTACTCTGGTACATTTGGTTTGAATTCTCGGTTTCACGGTTTATTAGGAAGAACAGAATCGACCTGTTTATTTCAACCGATGGGTACATTCCCCTTGGCATAAAAACGCCTATAGTGAACGTTATTCACGATATAAACTTCGTTCACTACCCAGAAACTATTCCTGCGCTAAGCCGCATGTATTACAACCATTTCTTCCCAAAATTTGCCCGAAAGGCAAACCGAGTAGTTACGGTGAGCGAGTACTCAAAAAACGACATTGCGAAAAGCTTTTGCATTGAACCCGATAAAATTGATGTTGTTTACAATGGAGTTAACCCAATTTATTCGCCGTTAAGCAACGAAGAAAAAACAAAAGTTAAGAAAGAGGTTACTCAAGGAAACGACTATTTTATTTTCGTTGGGGCCTTAAGCCCACGTAAAAATGTTGCCCGACTACTCGATGCTTTCGATAAATTTTGCAGTATCACCCAGCTCCCTTATAAACTGGTTATTGTTGGGGAGAAAATGTTTAAAACGGACGACATTAGCAGGTCGTTCGTCAGAATGAAACACCGAAATTCAGTATTTTTTACAGGAAGGCTCGAGGTTGAAAAACTCAGGAGAATTATTGGCGGAGCCACGGCCATGGCTTTTATTCCCTTCTTCGAAGGGTTTGGGATTCCCATGCTCGAAGCTATGAGCTGCAACGTTCCGCTTATCGCATCAAACCGAACTGCAATGCCCGAAATTGCTGGCGATGCTGCCTACTATATCGATCCCTTTTCGGTTGACTCAATTGCAAATGCCCTTAGAATAATTGCCACCGACCAAAAACTTCGCGAAGCGCTGGTTGCAAAGGCAGCCGAACAAAAGAAAAAGTTCTCGTGGGACATCACTGCAAACCTTTTCAACACATCTATTCACCAAGTTATTAACGATTGCTATGGAGATAAATCTCAAACCATACCTTCACGCTAACAAAATTGAAGCCGGATGCGACGAAGCAGGCCGGGGTTGCCTTGCCGGTCCCGTTTTTGCTGCAGCAGTTATTCTTCCAAAAAACTTTTCGCATCCAAAACTTAACGATTCAAAAAAACTCTCAGCCAAACAAAGGGATACCCTTAGAATAATTATTGAGAATGAAGCAATTGCATACTCAGTTCAGCTATGCTCACCACAGGAAATTGACAGAATAAACATACTTAATGCGTCAATCCTTGCCATGCATAGAGCCATTGACAATTTAAAAACTAAACCTGATTTTTTACTAATAGATGGGAATCGGTTCAAATCCTATCCTGAAATTCCTCATGAATGCATTGTTAAAGGCGACTCAAAGTTTGCTGCAATTGCAGCTGCATCGGTTCTTGCAAAAACATACCGCGACGAGTATATGCTTAACCTTTCAAAAGAATTTCCTGCTTATTTATGGGATAAAAACAAGGGCTACCCAACTGTAGAGCACAGAAATGCAATTGAAAAAAATGGGGCTACGCCCCACCACAGAAACTCATTCAGGCTAACAACCCTGCAACTTAAACTCACCATTTAGAACAAAACAAACCAACCAATTGTTTTTACAATGTATTTTTAATAACATTACACATCATTAAGCAGCAAATAGTTACATTTTAATTAAACCCATTGCCTAAACAAAAGTCTTAACATACATTAAAAACAAACAATAACTATTAACCAACGAATAATCATTATGATGAAAAGATTTGCACTAATCCTAGCGGGATTCTTATTAGCATCGTCCATGTTAAGCCGAGCCGATGAAGGAATGTGGCTTTTACCCTTACTAAAACAGCTTAACATTGAGAAGATGCAAGAAATGGGCTGCGAGCTAACAGCCGAAGAGATTTACAGTATCAACAACGCCAGCCTGAAGGATGCCATAGTAATTTTTGGCAGAGGCTGTACCGGTGAAATTATTTCCGAAGAAGGACTAGTTCTTACAAACCACCACTGTGGATACGGTGCAATACAACAGCACAGCAGCCCCGAACACGATTACCTGAAAGACGGTTTTTGGGCAATGAGCCGCGAGGAAGAAATTCACACTCCTGGACTAACCGTTACATTCCTAGTAAGAATTGAGGATGTTACTGAAAAAGTAAGCGCATCGCTCGACTACTCACTACCCGAAAGCACCCTGCAAGATTCGGCAATTCAGGTTGGCCGTAGAATTGCAAAGGAAGCCACCGAAGGAACACACTACAATGCAAGAGTACAAAGCTTTTACGGAGGCAACAATTACTACCTAATGGTTTACGAAACATTCACCGATGTTCGCATGGTAGGCGCCCCTCCTTCATCAATTGGAAAGTTTGGTGCCGATACCGACAACTGGATGTGGCCTCGCCATACAGGCGATTTTTCAATTTTCCGCGTTTATGCCGATAAGGACAATAAGCCAGCCGATTATTCAGCCGACAACGTTCCATACACACCAAAACACCATCTACCTATTTCACTTAAAGGTATTGAAAGAAACGATTTCGCCATGATACTTGGCTACCCCGGAAGTACTCAACGCTACATGACCTCATGGGAGGTTGATGAGCTTATCAAAATTTCGAATGCCAACAGAATTTATATTCGGGGAATCCGTCAGGATTTACTGCTGGAAGATATGCTCTCCGATGATGCTATCCGCATCAAATACTCATCGAAGTATGCCGGTTCGTCGAACTACTGGAAAAACTCCATTGGTATGAACAAGGCCCTGAAACAACTAAAAATTTACGATAAGAAGATAGAGGAAGAGAAAGAGTTTTCCCAGTGGGTTAATTCCAACAAATCCAGACAGGATAAATACGGCGAGGCGCTAACCCTTATAAAGGAATCGGTTGAAGCCAGAAAAGAGCTCACTCACGTTTCCCAGTACATTTCAGAAACCTTACTCCGTGGTACCGAACTTGTTTATTTTGCCGTGGGAGCAGAAAGATATAAAGACGAGCTAGATTCAAAGAACCCTGAAGAACTGGCAAAAACGGTTGAGAAAATTAAGCAAAGCGCTCGCTCATTCTACAAAAACTACAACGCTCCTACCGATCAGAAAGTAGCCAAAGCAATGTTTAAAATATTCGCAAAAAATGTTGAAAAGAAATATCAACCCGATATTTTCAATACTATTGAAACCAAGTACAAAAACGATTACAGTAAGTTTATTGATGAAATGTACAAGAAATCGGTTTTCGCCGACTCAACCAAACTATGGGCATTCCTTGAGAAACCCTCATCGAAGAAACTAGCCAAAGATCCGGCATACATTGCAGCCTCTTCAATTTACAGTAAATACCGTGAACTGAATAAGAAAATTGAACCCCTCGAATCGAATTTCGACAAGGGACATAGACTTTACGTTGGCGGAATTATGGAGAAGAATGAGGGCAAACCTCTTTATCCCGATGCAAACTTCACCATGCGCCTAACCTACGGTGAAATTCTCGACTACTACCCCATGGACGCCGTTCACTACGACTACATTACAACTCTAAAAGGAGTTATGGAAAAAGAAGATCCCGACAACTGGGAGTTTGTTGTTCCTGAGAAGCTGAAAGAACTTTACAATAACAAAGACTTTGGACAGTATGCCAGGGCAAACGGAGAGATGCCTGTAGCCTTCCTCTCAACCAACGATATAACCGGAGGCAACTCGGGAAGTCCTGTTATTAACGGAAAAGGAGAACTTATTGGAACCGCATTCGATGGCAACTGGGAAGCCATGAGCGGCGACATAGTTTTCGAACCCGAACTACAAAGAACCATTAGCGTTGATATTCGCTACACTCTGTTTATTATCGATAAGTATGCCGGGGCAAAACATCTCATTGATGAAATGACCATTGTAAAATAACTTTTAGTTCTTCAAAACATAGTAAGAGCGGCAAAAATGTCGCTCTTATTTTTTTTTGAAATTTACTACTAAATCATTACGTTTGTCTTTGCTATATAAAAAAAACTAATACATTTGTAATGATTTTGTGTTAACAAGCAATGTTTTTTATATTATTGTTTGATTATTTTGCTAGTTTCACTATATTGGTTTCTAATTAACCTACATGCTCGCAGTGGTAAAGCAAGAGAATATTTTAACTCACTTTGGACCTCTTAGTTACGAAGAGATTGGTTTTTTGCTAAACAGGATGTCCGCATACGTTGATAAACAGGGAATGGGTATTACCATAAAGAAGAAGGTATACTCTGCCATGGTAGAAAGTTTGGAGAATATTTACAAGCATCAGGACATAATTACCAACGATGCTGAGTACCAACCTCGTTTCTCATTAATCCATAAGGAAGCTGAATTCTCCCTGCAAGCATCCAACACCATTCTTAGCACAAAAACGCCTCCCCTTCGCGAAAAGTTAGACAAAGTAAACGCTCTCGATAAAAACGGATTAAAGGATCTGTACAAGTCAACTATCCTCAGCGGCAACGTGTCGCCAAAGGGTGGTGCTGGTCTTGGTATTATTAATATCGCCAAGGTTTCTGAGAATAAACTATGCTATAAGTTCGAAGAGATAAACGAAAAGTACACCTACTTTACAATTACCGTAACAATTTCGCTAAATCAACCAAAATAATCCGTTCGTTATGGAACCATTATACATAGAACCAACAGAGTTTACACCCAAAGTTTTTTTCGATCCCGAAAATAGCATTTTCGAAATATCGGGCTTTTCGCGCCCCGAGAATGTTATCGGATTCTATCGCCCCATACTTAAGTGGCTGGAGGAGTATAACGAGAAGGTTCTTAGCCAAAACCTCGATTTCAGCAAGAGTTTACTAACTATCAACATGAAAATGACCTACTTCAACTCTGCCTCCTCAAAATTTCTTCTCGACATTCTCCTTGAATTTATGAAGTTTCATTCGAAAGGCAACAAGGTTGAAGTTAACTGGTTTTACGAGGATGGCGATGATGAAATTCAGGAGTCGGGCGAAGAAATATCAGATATGCTTGGGTATCCATTTAACTTTATTTCATACCAACCCTAAAACAATACCTGAAAACCAAACCGAAAGCCTCTTTATTTTGAGGCTTTCTTTTTTAAAGGCTGTTTCTTTATCAATCAAATTGTTTGAAACGAATAAAAAAATCTGTCATTCGTCAATAAAATATAGATATTCACCAAATTGTTTAAAATAAAATTTTATTATCACTAACGCAATGTGCTCCCTTTTAGCTATATTGCACAAAAAATAACAGAGCTCGCTACATGGAACCTCTTAAGAAAGAAGGTACAAATATTTCACCACGAGTTAGTTTCGATAATACAACACGTATACTTGAACTAAGTGGTTATTCTAGGCCTGAAAACGTTAGAGACTTCTACATGCCACTTCTGCAGTGGATTGAAGACTTTAGGGATTCAATCCTTAAAAGTAAAACCGAGGCTGAAATTGAACCCATTACATTTAAGTTCAAGTTTATCTATTTCAACAGCTCCTCGGCTAAGTTCATTTACGACATTATTTTGCTTTTAAGCAACATCCAAAAGGAAGGCATTCCCATTAAAATCTACTGGCATTTCGATGAGGATGACGACGAACTTCGTGAGGCCGGTGAGGAACTTTCTGAAATGGCTCACGTACCATTCTTTTTTGTAGAGATTAACAGAACTTAATACTACATTTACAACATAACGAAGGAGCCAAGATTTTATGAATCTTGGCTCCTTCGTTTTTGGGTAATCTTAAACAAGGAAGGGGCCATTTCTAGAACAGCCCCTTCTGAAATAACAGTATTTGCTAGAATTTATAGTCGATTCCAACGGCTATTACCATTGCATCGCGGTTGTACTCTTCCTCGTACCCGGTAAACGACTTGGTATATCCCTGATACATGGTTTTCATAAAGCCAAGGTTAATACCAATGTTCTCGTTCACAAGAAACTTACCACCAACACCAATCGAGTTTGTGTTTAAACTGTGCGATAAATCGCTATGGTACTTATCGTTGGCTCCAGTTTGGGTTAAAAGGTATCCGGCACTAACCAGAATTTTTTCAGTAACCATGTACTCGAGTCCAAGAGCGGCTTCAATCGAATTTCCATCCATTACCTCGGAATTATCAACAAAGGCACCGCCAATCTGTTTTCCATAGTTGGCAGCCTTGTCGAAGTACATATGGAAACCTGCATTAATGTTTAGCTTCTCAATTGGCCTTAAGCCAACGCCAACCGTTAGTAACGAAGGCATATCGCTTGGGGTTTTGGCACCATCGGAAAACATTCCGGTTCCATCAATAACCGTTTCGTTGGTTAGGGTAATATCGGCTTTATGCTCGTACTTAACCGCCAGGTTAAACTTATCGGAGAACTTCATGTTCACTCCAATTATAGGAGCAATGCCATGACCAGTTTGGGTTGCATCAACCTCCTTATCGGATGTAGCTGCAGCATTATTTGCCATATCGTCTGCTTGGTCTGACAAATCAGATGCAGCTGTGTCAAATCCTTCTGCAGCGCCATTAAGATATGCAACAACGGTACTTACGTCTAGCCCAGTTATATCAAAACCTGCTGCACCAAGAATTGTTGCAAGTTGTGTCAAATCTTCAGTATTAGTAATTACTTCATCGATACCTAAATTCCCTAATGTTTCAACCAGTGGATTAAGAATGTCTAAATATAGGTTTGCACCGTTATAAAGCGCCAAATACTGATTTGAAAAACCTGTTAAAGTATTCGATGCATCAGTAAAAAAGTCTGTAGCATACACATTATTACCAGAATATTTAGAGCCAATAAAAGGATAAAAAGGATGTGAAACTGGAACATTGGGGTTAATCATCATATCCTTAAGAAACCCTGTGTAAGTATTCTTTGCATAAATGTAGCGGAAACCTAAGCTGATAGATAACATTTCGGTAAGCGAGTAGGTTGCGTTGAACTGTACGCCCCAGTTTAGCGAAGAACCATCGAAGTTACTTTTTACGCTGTACTCGGTTGTTGGAATTCCAGATGCTGTTAGCATCCCCGGCAGAACGGCTACCATTTGCTCGAACGATGGAAGTCCCTTCTCGAAACCAGCACTTCCACCACCTCCAATGGGGTTTACACCAAGCGAGTAGGCAAACTTTTCCTTTTTATAAACAGCATAGAATGTTGGAAACAAAGGAGCAGCAACGTTCCCCTCAAACTCCTGAAGGTTCATATCAAAGGTACTCTTAATATTTCGTGTTTGCGAAACGGTTTGGTTACTAAGCGACAAGTAGAAACCATCGCTAAGGTGAGTTAATCCGGCCGGATTGAAGTATGTACCTTCAACCCCAATAATGGCATCGAGGGCAGGCATACGAATAAACGAAGCACTCTGGTTGGTGTTGGTTACAATACCTCCGGCAAGTAAAGTTGCAGGTACAAAGGCAACTGCAAGCAAAAAAGTAAGTACTAGTTTTCTCATAGGATTTAATTTTGAAGTTAGTTTGAGTTTAATTATTTGCTGTTAAATTTATTGGAACAAAAAAAAGAGCCAGTTTCTTGTAGCTAATATAATGTTTTTAAACACACGTACACCAAAGGAACAAAAATAAGCAATTGCAGGTACCATAAAAAACTCTATTTTAGTTAATGAAAAGTTTAAACTTTCTT
>CAZLXF010000007.1:0-26885 GCA_964563065.1 uncultured Rikenellaceae bacterium
AATCATCCAATCCTCAAGAGTTCCGAACTCCCTGCCCGCAGGCAATCGAAGACTTCGGAACTCGATTCCACCAATCATTCACTCACTCTCCCCGTTCCATCGCCAATAACACATTCTATTATTTCAGGTTGTTTCCCTTCAGGTGTTTTGTAGCTTGATGAAACTATCTGCTTGAATTCGTTAATAAATTCATTTTTAACAAGATTGATAGTACAGCCTCCAAAACCACCGCCCATCATTCGCGAACCAAGAACTCCTTCCATTGATTCAGTTAAATCCACAAGTTGATCAAGCCCTTTACAGCTAACCTCGTACTTATCGCGTAAACCGTAATGCGATTTGTACATTAGTTTTCCAAAAGTAGCAAAATCTTTTTTTTGCAAGGCGTCGCAGGCGCAAATCACGCGATGATTCTCCTCAATTACGTACGAGCATCGGTTCCAAACCGTTGGAGAAAACTCTAACTCATGAAGTCTCATTATTTCCAAATCAATTTCACGAAGTGAACGGTAGCCGCTATCGTATTGCCTTAAAATTTCCACGCCTTCGTTGCACTCGTTTCTACGTTTGTTATACTCCGATGAAGCAAGAGAATGCTTCACGCCAGTATTTACCAAAATAATTGATAAATCGGCCATGTCCAACTCGTAATACTCATGCTGGAGGGTTTGGCAATCGAGCTTTACAACATGGTTGGATTTACCATGCAGCGAGGCGAATTGGTCCATAATTCCACACTTTACACCTGCATACTCATGCTCTGCTTTTTGACCAATTTTGGCCAATTCAATTTTTCTGTAGCCTAAACTGTATACTTCGTTCAATGCATAAGCAATTCCGCACTCAATGGCTGCCGACGATGACATGCCTGCCCCAATTGGAATTGTGCTGCCAAATACGCAATCGAAACCCGGAACCTTTTTGTCGTCTTTTTCAAATTGAGCAATTACGCCAAGTAAATAGTTAGCCCAGTGTACTTTTGATGGAGCAATTTTTTGGATTGAAGTAACGAAACTTTCGTTTAAATCGTAAGCAAAAAATCTGTACTCGTTTAAACCATTGGGTTTTATGGCAAAGTAGGCATAACGGTCAACTGCCGCAGGGAGAACGAAACCCTCGTTATAATCGGTGTGTTCGCCAATTAGGTTAACCCTTCCGGGCGATTTGAAAAGTAGGGGCGATGCTGAGAATTGTTCCTCGAAAGCTTGTTTAATTTGTTCAATCATATTTTCTCAATTATCATCACAAATCCACCTGTAGGTTTTATTTCGTAGGTAAAAGTATTTACTCTAGTAATATTATAGGTTTCTCTGAGTAATTCGGAAGCATTCTTGCCATCAGTTATGAGTGTCATTTTGTAGTTACCTTCAGGCAAAAAATCGAAAACAAAGAAAACTTCTTTGCTTTTTTCAGCAGCCATTCCGCCAACGAACCACTTTTCGCCGCTTCGGCGAGCAATTGTAATGTGTTTTCCTATTTCACCTGAAAGGGGAATTGTTTCGTCCCATACTGTTGGAACTTCCGAAAGGAAATTCATAGCCGTGCTATCCTTCTCGTAAAACGTTGGGGAATCGGCAAGCATTTGAACGCCACCGTGGTAAACAACATACATGGCAAGCTGCTGTGCCCGGGTTGTCATGGAATGCGGATTATCCCACGATTTTTTGAATTCACTCTGTGATATGTAACGCATCGAACCAGGCGTGTAGTCCATTGGCCCAACAATATTTCGAACAAACGGAATTGTTAGGTTATGGGTAGGTGTACATCTGTCGGAAAACTTGTTGTACTCAAGTCCTAGAACTCCTTCAATATTTACAACATTTGGAAAAGTTTTGCTAAGCCCAGTGGGTTTGTACATTCCATGAAGATTGAGAAGAAGTTTTCGTTTGGCGCACTCCTCAGCGAGTAGGTTCACGAAATCGACCATTCGTTGGTCGCAGCGATCAAAAAAATCGACTTTTAAACCTGCAACCCCCATTTGCTGAAACATGTCGAGATTTGCGGTTAAATCTTCATCTAGCGTATTCCACATGGCCCAAATAAATATGCCAACATTTTTCTCCTTTGCGTAGCTTATAACTTCCGTTAGATTTAGGTTTGGATTCACTTTCGTAAAGTCCCATAGTTTACACCAACCATCGTCGATATTTATGTACTCAATTCCATTATTGTAAGCAAAATCAATCATGTACTTATAGGTTTCGGTGTTTATTCCCGGCTTGAAATCAACTCCTTGCAAATTCCAGTTATGGTACCAATCCCACACAACTTTGCCTGGTTTCACCCAGCCAAAATCCTGCTCAGGGAAATCTGCCAGCTGGTAAACCAAATGATTATTCAGGAGTTCTACATCGTTATTTGCTACCATAATTACCCGCCAGGGGAATGTTCTGTTTCCGTTCGATTTTGCAATGTAGTCCTCAGTGCTGCGCACAACCATTCGCGAAAGCTGAGGCCACTTAACCAATTTTAAACGCCCAAGTAGCTCCTGCGATTCCCTTTTGGGGTATTTTGGAAAAATTGCCCGAAAAGTATTGTTATCAAATTTCTTTAAAAACATTCCGGGATAGTTAAACAAGTTCGCCTCTGAAATTACCACCAACTTCCCGCTGTGTGTTCTGTACATTAGTGGAGTAAGTGCCATCGACTTTGAGTTTATCTCATTCAGAGACTGCGGGTTATAGTTTGGTTCAAACGGATTGGAAAAACCTTCCACTTCCGGAAAGTAGACTGTTGAGTTACTAGGAACCGAAAACTCAACCTTTTCGTCGAAGATGGAAATTTCTTCGTTCAAATCGCTCTGGTATCGCCAGGCAGCACCATTGTTGAATGCCCTGAATTCAAGCATCACATTGTGCGATGTTCGAATTAGAAGATGAACATAATTGTTCTGAATTTTTGAGGTTGTTCCCCATTGAGGGCGCAATACCTGCACATTCTGAGTTCGACTAATAGTTGAATTACCTCCAAAAACTTTCTCGGTGAAGGCGCTGGTATTGATTCCAATTTCTGATGGAGAAACAATTGTATCACCGTCCTTTACAACTGAATATTTCACTCCGTTGCTTACATCAATTTCAACCAGCAAACTTCCGTCGGGTGAAAAAAGTTGGTGTACCTGTGAAAACAAACTATTTGTTGCCGCAAATACGACAAGAGTGAAAAGGAGAAGGCGTTTCATGGCATAAATCATTTTTAATCTTGGTTATTCCAATGGCTTTAGCTTGAATTCAAACTCGAATTTTCTTCCCTTTAAAATATACTTATCAACGTAATTATAAAAGAAACTTTCGCTTCCCAATGCGTTTTGCGCAAGGTCGATATAAAGATAGCTATTTTCTGCTTCAATTAAATCGGGAGTATGCGTTGCATTGGTTAGGGTTTCTAAACTGTAAGGATGTACGCTGAAACAGAACGAATTGCCTGTAACTTCGATTCCCGATTCTTCACCATTTGTTAGCTTTACACAATCTACATCGAACCTATTTCCGTTCTCCTGTGGTTTTATGTATGACGTTACCATGTTTTGGATTGTAGACTGGTAAAGCCCCCAGTGTGCTGCGTAGCTGCGGTCGCGGTAGTTTTCATGCGGGCCACGGCCTAGCCATTCAACCTGCTTGAATTTTTTTGGGATGTCAAGCACCATTCCAATTCTGGGAACATTTAGTTTACGCCACCATGGGCGTTTGACATTTACAGCTAAATTTAAACTAACTTCACCCGAAGCACTTACGTTATGAATAATTGTACACTTAAACTTCGATTTATTTCCACGGAGTATTTGGTTTGTAGTTACCTTAACACTACCATTTTTTTCGTTCTCAATCTCAGTTTTTACATTTTCTAATTTAAGGTTACTTAAACCGTACTTCTCCCAAATGTGAGCATGGTAAGTGAATCGGGGATCGGGATTGAACTCCGTGCCAATGTCGTTGCTGGTTGGGGCTCTCCATAGGTTTACGCTTGGCCCTTTCTGTGAAATAACATCTCCGTTGGAAATCCATTTTTCAATGGTTCCGGTTTCTTTGCTAAATTCAATGCGGAAGTTGCTGCCAGAAATAAACCATGTATTTTGGCTTTCGTTAACTTCAAGCGGACTTATGTTAGCAGCAATAGACTGATTGCTTTTGGTAAACCAGTCGAGTTCAAATTGCTCCTTGGCAACCTCAAAGTTTTCCTCAGCCCAACTTTCCGCCTTCTTTAGGCGAACAGAAAGATTTAGAAAATAGCGTTTCTCTTCTTCTATTTGAGGTTTGCTGTAAGGGATTTCAATTTCCATTGTTTCATTTGGAAGGATGGAGGGATATTCATTTTCGCCTTTTTCAATTACAATCCCATTTTTTGTTAACTCCCATTTTAGAATGAAATTATTGAGGTTTGTAAAGGAGTAATTGTTCTTGATTTTCACTGTTTTGGCCGCTTCGTTGAAATCGTTGAACTTAATGTATTGTTGAACTTTTTTCACTTCAGCCATTGCTGGTTTTGGTGTTCTGTCGGGAAAAACCAAACCGTTTAAACAGAAATCCTTATCGTTTATCGTATCGCCGAAGTCTCCGCCGTAGGCGTAGTATGGCACTCCTTTATCGGTATATTTGGTTAAACCCTGATCGGCCCAGTCCCAAATGTAGCCTCCAATCATTCGAGGGTTGCTCTCAAATAAATCCCAGTATTCCTTGAAGTGGCCGGTGCTATTTCCCATTGCATGGGCATATTCGCAAATCAGGATTGGCCGTTTTTCTTCGTCGAGTTCAGCCATTTGGTTTAGCCTGTCGAAGTTTGGGTACATGGCTGCGTTAAAATCGTAACGTGTTAACGATTTTCCCCATTGCAAGGCTGAAATCATTCTACGGATACGTTCAAAAAAACCAACTCCATCGAAGCTAAGCGGACGTTTCAGCGCTTTACTTTCGTAGTGAATTGGTCGGTTCATGGGATCAAGTTTCCGAATTGTATCGGCCATTGCCAACATATTTGGCCCGTCGCCCGACTCGTTACCCAACGACCAGATAATTACCGAAGGATGATTCCTGTCGCGCATTACCATTGAAACTCCACGGTTTACGATGGCTTCACGCCATTGTGGGTAAAGCACGGGCGATTGGTTAAAATTCTGCCACAGGTAGTGCGACTCAACATTCGCTTCGTCCATTACGTAAAGTCCATGCTTGTCGCACATTTCTAGGAAGTAGGGGTGAGTAGGGTAGTGAGCGGTACGAACCGCGTTGAAATTATTCTGTTTCATTAGAATCACGTCCCTTTCCATAGATTCCCGTGAAACAGTACGACCGTTTTGCGGGTCAATTTCATGCCTGTTAACACCCTTTATTGTTATCGATTGCCCATTTACCCAAAGCTGTCCGTCGGAAATTTTTACATCGCGAAAGCCTACTTTTTGTTGGTAAAAATGCTTACCGTTTACTTTTATTACAAGCTGGTAAAGGTTTGGCACTTCAGCGCTCCACAATTTGGGCGAAAGCACATCCTCGTTCAATTCAAATGAAATTATTTCGTAACCGAACTGTACTGAAGCATTCTTCTTGAATACAATATTACTATCATTATCAATCAGTTTTACAATTACGCTGGGTTTCTCCTTTGAAAATCCATTCATTATTTCACCGGAAACAGAAATGGTTGATGCTGAGTAATCGTTGTTAAAAGTTGTTTTAACAGCTAAATCCCATAAACCATACTTGGGGAGGGAGTAAACGAAAACATCTCTGAAAATGCCGCTAAGGCGCCAAAAGTCCTGATCTTCAAGGTAACTTCCATCCGACCAACGTATAACTTTTACTGCCAGCAAATTTTCCTCCTTTTCTAAAAGGGAAGTTATATCGAACTCGGCAGGTGTCATGCTACCCTGACTGTAACCAACAAACTTACCGTTTACGTAAACTTCCATGGCCGATTGCACACCTGCAAAATGTAGAATCACCTTGTTGTCTTTCCAGTTTTCAGGAACCTGAAATATTGTTCTGTATAAACCGGTTTCGTTGCCCTCGTTGGGAACAAATGGCGGATTTACGGGGAACGGATGTCGCTGGTTTGTGTAAATGGGAGTTCCGTAACCTTTTGTTTGCCAGTTCGAAGGAACAGGGATTGTATTCCAGGCTGAATCGTTGTAGGCAAGTTGAAAAAAATCGGCTGGAGCTTCAAGCGGATTGGTTAAAAACAGAAAATTCCAATCGCCATTTAGCATTATTAGGTTTGCAGATTTTTCATTTTGGGTAGTAAATTGAGGCTCATTATCAAAGGGAACCAAAAGGGAATGGGCTGGCAGCTTGTTTTGCTGAATAATTTCAGGGTTCTGCCAGTTTTGTGAGTAACCCGCTAGGGTTATTAATATGATTTGAAAAAAAAGGGCAACTTTTTTCATTGTGCTATTCTTTTATTGTTCGAAAACGAAATTGCATAATTGAAATCCATTAAAAAAGGTAACCAACAATTACGTATAATCCTGTATTTCCGTAATTGCTATTCATAGCTTTTCCGTAGTCGGCCGAAACCACAAAGTTTTCGTTCATTACCAGCTTAAGTCCTGCACCAGCGGTAGTGAAAAGTTCGTTATTACTGCTAGCAAAATGCCTTTCCTGCATTAAGTTTGAAACGTTGGTAAAGTCAATATCGTAGGGTTTTAGCACAGTTCCAGCATCGAAAAATGCGTTGAATCCTAAGTAGAAGTTTTGGCCTATGGCGTTGAAACGGAATGCTTTCCAGCGAAATTCAAAGTTGCCTATGGCAGAATGCTGACCCACAACTCTGTTCATCAGAACGCCACGAACGGTTTGTGCTCCGCCAAATCCTTCGAAATAGTTGCTAGTTGTTAAATGTTGACGGCTATAGAAGGGCACATCGCCAAAGTTTCCCTCATACCATAACCTGTAGGCGAATGAAAGTTTCTCATCAACAATAGTGAAGTATTGTCTGTGAATTAGTGAAATTCGGGCAAAATTTGAAGAATTACCAGCAATCTCGGGGGCAACTCTTACCAGCAATTCTGTCCATATTCCCCGCATGGGGTTGGTAAGTCTGTCGCGTGAGTTGTAAACCAAGCCGGCTTTAATGCTATTATCGAAACCTCCGTCTTTATTATTGGCCTTAATTATTCCCCAGTCTACAAAGTAGTCGTATAGAATTCTCTCATTCGGGATTACATCATCACCCTCCTTGTTCTTGTTAAGGTGTTCAATATCAACAGTTGATGTGTTGTACCAGCCCAAATCGAGTCCAGCAATCCAGTTGAATTTTGTGTCGGCTATTTTGTCTTCAACCAAAAAGTCTGCTTTTACCAGTTCACGATCGAGCTTGTAGAAAACCTGACTAATGAAATCATCGTTTCCAAATGTTTCAAAGTTTTGGTTGTAAACCGTTTGGCTTCCGTTGAAGCCATAAAAAGGGTAAGCTCTGTTGCGGTTGTAGCTGAAGCGGCCAATAAAGTGCTTTTCGGGAATTAGCGAGTACGAATCGAAAAACAGAATGGCATCCATGCTTCCCTTGGTGTATGCCGAAAGCTGAAGGTAAAGGTTGTGGTCGTAGTCGGGATAACGTGAGCCATCGCCGTAATCGAACATGTTTACAATTCCACCGTAAAGTAGGCCAAGGTTCGAGTCGTATCCCAGAGCGGGTAATACACCAAAGTTCCATCCAGTTTTTACTGTTGATTCAACCTTTTCCTGAGCGTAGATGGTAGTTGAAATCAGAAGAATTAAAACGAGTAAGCTAAGTTTTCCTTTCATTTCCTTAAATATTTTTGGTTTCTACTAACGAATTTCGAAGCAAGGAATGAAAGTTACTCGAAAAAAATGTCCAAATAAAAAGTTTGGACGTGATTTTTTTGGTATTAAAAAAGGACAGAACTATTTATGAAGATATGGTAATTGCTTATATTTAATATTGTTAAGTATATTTTCCATAAACATTTCGATACTCAGAAGGTGTCATTCCTGTATTTTTTTTGAAAATGTGGTTGAATGACGATTTAGAGTTGAATCCCGAATCGAAAGCTATGCCAAGCAATGTGTCTTTATTTTTTGCTGGGTTTGTGAGTAGCCTTTTTGCTTCCTCAACCCTAAATCCGTTAATATAGTGGAAGAAATTTACGCCAATTTCTTTATTAAGGTAAGTTGAAATATTTGAGGGTGTTTCATTTAACAAATCGGACAAATCATGAATAGTTAACTCATTGTTAAGGTGTGGCTTACTGTTTAGCATCGTTTGTTTAAGTTTAACTCCTAGTTCATTCGAATTTTCAGTAGAATCTAAACTTTTTTCAGAGGATGTTTTTGTTTGTTTTCGCTGATACAAAACCGGTTGGTGTATTCCATAGAAACTAATTGAAAATGTGAAAATTAGTAGTCCAAAATGAAAAACTTGTATGGGATTAAACGGGAAAATATCCTGCAAAGAAAAGATGAAAAATGTTACGGCTGAACCAATAAAACCTCCAAGAATCCAAACTGCAATTGTTTTTAGCCATGTTAACTTAATTGAATCGGAATGGTACGAAAAGTGATCGCTTAAGGTCTTGTTATGATTATTGATTAACCGAAATACCTTAATCCAATAGTAAAGTATTGAACCAAAGAATAATGCGAAGTTTGCTATGGCTAGCCACGTTAACGCTCCTTTCTGGAAAAAATTCACAGCATTTATGTCAATAGGTTTTCTCCAAATTGCTGATAATAAAATAAATATCACAACAGGAGAGAGGTGCAGGTAAATTTTTGGCAAAAAGAAATCTTGCTTCGATACTAGTAGCCTTGTATAGAAAAGAAGGAATGGGCCATAGCTTAGTGGTAAAATAATCAAATCGGGAAGAAACACTAAGTAGTTTAGGTTTAGTAATGAGTAAAGCATCTCAACCCCTATAACCAGTAGCCATACAATCAATAACTTATCGGCTGTACCTTTACTTGGTTTTCGGTATATTAGCAAGGCTGCAAACCAAGCTTGAACCATTCCTATGTAGTATATCGATTCCATATTTTAGAATACAATTATACATTTATTATGTTTAGCAGGAAAACGACTAAACAATTTTGTTTTGAATTGGTTAACATTATGTTTTTAAAAAGGTATTTATTACGCAATTAACATACATTCTTCTCGTTGTTAAATCATATCTTTGTCTTTCAATAAAACTGCAAGTATTGTGAAGAACCGTATTACCTACTTTTTTTCTATTATTCTTGTTTTAACAGTTACTTCATGTTCAACCTATAAAGTAATTGAAATTCAAACGCTAAGACCTTCTGAAATTTCTATCCCACGAAGTTTTAACCAACCCTTAATTGTTGCAAGTTTGTACAATGGCATTGAAGGAGTTGAAGAAAGCATTGCTCAAGCAGCGCTTGATAGCATTACCGGAACAGAAGCAGCGATTGTGTTAACTGAATCTCTGTATGATTCGCCCTGGTTTCAGGGAGTAAACATTCCAAATCACATTCATTATCGCGACGATAATTCAAAGTATATTCTACCTTTTACCTGGGAGCAGGTAAATGAAGTTGCTGACCCATATAATGCTGACCTTGTAATCTCCTTAGAGTACGTAAAGATTGAACCAGTTGTTGAACAGTATGGCTACTGGGAAGGATCACTACGAATGTACTACGGAAGTTTAACCACCAATATTTACGCCTACTGGCGTGTATACGATTTGTATAATAAAAAAGTGTTGGGCGAATACCTTTATCGCGATACGCTAGTATGGGACAATAGCGACTACAGAAAAGTTCGTGTTGGTGACCAACTTCCAGGTTTTTTCTCTGCTGGTTCATACTGTGGCTACCTAATTGGTTCGGAGTATGCAAAAAAAATTGCACCAGGCTGGATGAACGAAAAACGCATTTACTACAAAGTTGGGTCGAAAGAAATGAAGAAAGCAGCCGAGTTTGTTGAGAAAAACATGTGGCTCGATGCTGCTGCTCAATGGCAAACGGTGCTTTCAAAGCCTAGCCAGAAAAAGAACCTTGCTGCTATGGCAGCATTTAATATGGCATTAGCGAATGAATTGCTTGGAAATTTCGATGTAGCCATAGAATGGCTAAACAAATCGAAGGAGTTCGAAACGCTGCCCGATGAAAGCTGGTACCGCAAAATTATTGAGTACCGAATTAAAATTATGGAAAAGCTTTAGCATAGAAATGAACACAATCCTATTGATTTTTATTATAATTGTTTCGCTGGGGTTTATTTTGGAGGTAACCCTCGAAATGCTAAACCTTTCGTATAGAAACAAACCAATCCCTGATATTATTGCCGATGTTTATCCAAAGGATAGGTATATGATTCAACAACGATATGAAGCAGAAACTACCTGGTTTTCATTGTACGAGAAGTCGTTAGGTTTTATTATAACCCTAATTGTACTATCTTTCGGAGTTTTTGGCAAGTTACATAGTTGGATTATTGAAGTAACTACAAATCATATTTTTGCAGCATTGTTGTTTTTTGCAATAGTTTCAGTTGCATCACTGTTAATCTCCTTACCATTTTCAATTTATTCAACCTTTGTAATAGAGGAGAAGTATGGTTTTAACAAAACAACTCCAAAACTTTTCATAGCTGATACGTTAAAATCAATTCTGCTTTCAGCAATTGTTGGAGGTGGATTGCTAGCAATAATAACTTGGATTTTTTACCTTATTCCAAATTACTTTTGGTTAATTGCCCTAGGAATTCTAGTGATTTTTTCTCTACTGGCAAATGCTCTGTATTCAAGGGTAATTGTTCCACTTTTCAACAAGCAAGAGCCCTTACAGGAAGGTGACCTTCTCGAAAAAATAAAAGTGTTTGCAGCAAAAGTTGGGTTTCCCGTTTCAAAAGTAATGGTAATTGATGGTTCTAAACGATCGACCAAGGCCAACGCATACTTTTCGGGTTTTGGCAAAAACAGGAGGGTTGTTCTTTTCGATACACTTATTGATAAAATGAGTAATGACGAGATACTGGCAGTTCTTGCCCATGAAATTGGCCATTATCGAAAGCGTCATATATGGATAAACATGGCTTTGGGTACAATTCAAATGTCAGTTTTTCTGTACCTTTTTGGCTTGCTTTCGGGCAATATCGAAGTTCTTGACGCTCTCGGTTTCTCCGATGCTACCGAACCAGTTTTTCACCTTGCTATTATTGGGTTTGCAATTCTATTTAGTCCCGCTGAAAGTATTATTAGCCTATTTACGAATTTGTTAAGTAGAAGAATGGAGTATCAAGCAGATGGTTTTGCAGGTAAACATGGAATGGGTAAGCCTTTGGTTAATGGTCTAAAAAAGTTAACTGCAGAAAATTTATCAAACTTAACTCCTCATCCTTTCTATATTATCGTAAACTATTCGCATCCTACTTTATATCAACGTATTCTTAATTTGAATATTAAAAATACAGAAATGATTTCTAGCTGAGATAGTTTTTTTTCGCTAAAATCAATAATTTTGCAATCGCATTTTGCCTCTTTAGCTCAGCTGGTAGAGCAGCTCATTCGTAATGAGCAGGTCGTGGGTTCGAGTCCCATGAGAGGCTCAAATTTCCCCTCCTTTTTGAATTTTCAATAGTCTCTAAATAATGAACAAAACAGCTCTGATTTCACTGATAGTCTTTGTTTCTTTAGCTGTAATTGTAGTCTCTGTTAGCATATACGTTCAGTATCGTAGAGTTAAGCTATTCAAATTAAAGGGAATTGAAACCACTGCGACTATCCAAGAACTAACAAAAAGAAGAGGTTTTCAGCGAATTGCCTCAACCAATCAGGTAAGGCGTAACAAGTACTATGTTAGTTTGAACTATTTTTCTCAACCTTCCAAAGAAAACCCTGTTTCAAAGGAGAAGGTAATTGGTAAGGATAGTACAGGAAAATACAGAATTAATCTTGGAACTGCTTCGGGTGTTATTGGTGAGTATTTTAAAACTGAAATAAGGGTTAGTTCTTCGTTTTATAATAATCATAAGGTTGGCGAAAAAGTAGACATACTTTACTTACCAAATAACCCTCAGGAAATCATGCTAAAAGAGGATGTTGAATAGTTGACGAATTACATTATGAATGCCACAATCTTAACTATAGGACAGGAAATACTTATTGGACAGGTAGTTGATACAAATTCAGCATGGATTGCATCTAAGCTGAACGAGGTAGGAATTAACGTACAGTTAATAACTTCAATTCCCGATGAACATGCCGTAATAGTTAGAACCATTAAGGAGTTGCTTAAAACAAATGGTTTAGTTATTGTAACTGGGGGGTTGGGTCCAACATCCGACGATGTTACTAAACCTGCTCTATGTGAAATTTTTAGTTGTGGCTTAACTACCCACACTGATACATTAAACCATATAAAAAATCTCTTCTCGTCAAGAGGGTTGCCAGTTACTGAACTTAACGAGAAACAG
The DNA here is from genome assembly GCA_964563065.1 of uncultured Rikenellaceae bacterium. Lineage (GTDB taxonomy): Bacteria > Bacteroidota > Bacteroidia > Bacteroidales > Tenuifilaceae > DAOSWM01. The sequence continues at coordinate 12,394 of CAZLXF010000007.1, forward strand.
GCCAGCATACCTGAATGTTGTGAGGTTCTCTCAAACCAAATAGGAACAGCCCCTGGAATGTGGTTTAACTTTAAGAACTCTATTCTCGTTTCAATGCCTGGGGTTCCCTTCGAAATGAAATTTATAATGGAAAGCCATGTGATTCCCCGTATTTCATCATTGGCCACAGGAGACGTAATAGTTCATAAAACGGTTCAAACATTTGGATTACCTGAGTCATTTCTTGCTGAAAAACTCACAAGTTGGGAATCTAATCTTCCAAATTCAATAAAATTGGCTTACCTGCCAAGTCCAATTTCAATTCGGTTAAGGCTCTCTTCATCAGGAGATAATAGAGTCCTAATTGAAAAAAATATTCAAGATCAGATTTCTAAACTTCAACAAATTATCCCTGAAAATATTTTTGGCTTCGATAACGATACAATGCCACTGGTAGTGGCAAACCTTCTTAGAGAATCAAATTCAACATTAGCTTTTGCAGAAAGTTGTACAGGAGGGTATCTTTCTCATCTAATCACTTCAATATCTGGATCCTCCAAATTTTTCAAAGGAAGCGTGGTTGCCTATGATAATAAGGTTAAGGAAAATATTCTTGGCGTAAACGCCAAATTAATAGAGGATTATGGTGCTGTAAGCCAGCAGGTTGTCGAGGCCATGGCAGTTGGTGTCCGTAACCTGCTAAAAACAGAATTCTCAATAGCAACTTCAGGAATTGCTGGTCCTACCGGGGGAACTCCTACAAAACCGGTTGGAACAATTTGGGTTGCAGTTGCATCAAATGATTTTATTGAGTCTAAAATGTTTCGATTTAGTAACGATAGGGAACGGAATATTATAAGAAGTTCAATTTCAGCATTAAATATGCTCAGGATGCATTTACTTTCAAAAAAACAAGAGTAGATTTTGAAAAAAAAAGTAAAAATGTTTTGTGAATTAAATATTAATTCCGTTCTTTGCGCACTGTTTTGAAAATCATCAAACTCTTTAAATACGTAAGGAAAGATGTCACGAATTTGTCAAATAACCGGTAAGCGGATGATGGTAGGGAACAACGTATCTCACTCGCACAAGAAGACTAAGAGAAGATTCTACCCGAACCTAGTTAACAAAAAATTCTTTCTCGAAGAGGAAAACCGTTGGGTTACCCTAAAGGTAACAGCTGCCGGTATTAGAACAATCAACAAGAAGGGATTGCAGGCTGCATTAAAAGATGCAGAAGGAAAGGGTCTTATTAAAATTTATTAAAGCGTTGAACAATGGCAAAGAAAGGTAACAGGGTACAAGTTATTTTGGAGTGCACAGAACATAAAGATTCTGGAATGCCTGGTACTTCTAGGTATATCACAACAAAAAATAAGAAGAACCATCCAGATAGGATGGAGATGAAGAAATACAACCCTATTCTTCGAAAAGTAACCGTACATCGTGAAATTAAATAGTATATAGTCATGGCAAAGAAAGTAGTTGCTTCATTGCAAAAAGGTGCCGGAAGGGTTAACACCAAGTGTATTAAAATGGTAAAATCACCTAAAACAGGCGCATACGCATTTAAGGAAGAAATGGTTCCTAACCAAGTTGTAAAAGAATTTTTCGAGGGAAAGATTTAACACATCATCTTTTCGTTAAGATATTGGAAATTGCTTGAAAGCTTCCTGTTAAACATGGGAAGCTTTTTGGCTATATGCAAGTTAACTCAAAAAAATAGGTATTATGGGTGTTTTTGGATTTTTTTCGCGCGAAAACAAGGAATCGCTCGACAAAGGATTGGAAAAAACCAAGGAGAGCTTGCTTGGGAAGATATCACGGGCCATCGCTGGAAAATCGAAGGTTGATGATGAAGTGCTCGATAATTTAGAGGAAATACTTATTACGTCTGATGTTGGTGTTGAAACAACCCTGCGAATAATCGAAAGGATTCAGACACGAGTGTCTCAAGATAAATACATGAATACCAATGAACTAAATGGTATTCTAAAATCTGAAATTGCTGAACTACTCGCTCAAAATGAATCGGGTGATGTTAATACCTCACTTGAAACTCCCGATGGATTACCGTATGTTATTATGGTTGTTGGAGTTAACGGCGTTGGTAAAACTACTACAATTGGTAAGTTAGCCCATTTATTTAAAAGTAACGGTAAAAAGGTTTACATGGGAGCAGCCGATACATTCAGGGCTGCAGCTGTCGATCAACTTACCATTTGGTCGGAGCGGGTAGGAGTTCCAATTGTTAAGCAAGCCATGGGATCCGACCCGGCATCGGTTGCGTTTGATGCTTTGTCGTCAGCGGTTGCTAATAAGGCCGATGTGGTAATTATCGATACAGCTGGTCGCTTGCACAACAAGGTAAACCTAATGAACGAGCTTTCAAAAATAAAGCGTGTAATGCAAAAAGTTATTCCATCGGCTCCCCACGAAGTGTTGCTTATACTTGATGGAAGTACCGGGCAAAATGCTTTCGAACAGGCAAAACAGTTTACATTAGCAACAGAAGTTACAGCCCTTGCCCTCACAAAACTCGATGGAACAGCAAAAGGAGGTGTTGTTCTAGGTATTTCCGACCAATTTAAAATCCCGGTAAAGTATATAGGTGTAGGAGAGAAAGTTACAGATTTACAGATTTTCGACCGTTTCGAGTTTGTTAACTCTCTATTCAGCTAGTACTAACTGGTTTTTTTAAACAATTCATTTTCAATTCTTTGAAAAAAATAAACGTTATTACTCTCGGTTGCTCAAAAAACTTAGTTGATTCTGAGTACCTTATGAAGCAACTTGAGGTTGCTGGGTGGGAGGTTACTCATGATTCCAACGATTCGGATGCTAAAAATGTAATCGTTAACACATGCGGGTTTATTGCCGATGCTAAGGAGGAATCAGTCGATACTATCCTAAATCTTGTTGATGGGAAAAAGAGAGGATTAATTTCGAAGGTTCTTGTTATGGGATGCCTTTCTCAACGATACAAAGAGGAGTTGTTAAAAGAAATTCCCGAGGTTGATGGTTTTTATGGGGTTAACGACATTCCCCAAATTCTAAGTGACCTGAATACTCCTATTTCTATTGAGAATACTAACAGAAGGTTAATTTCAACCCCAAAGCATTACGCTTTTCTTAAAATTGCCGAGGGCTGTAACTGGGGCTGCTCGTTTTGCGCTATTCCTCTAATTAGAGGGAAATTCGTTTCTAAACCCATTCCTGAAATAATTGAACAAGCCCAATGGCTTGTAAATGAAGGTGTACGAGAAATAATTCTGATTGCTCAGGATTCAACTTACTACGGAAAGGATATTTACGGGGAGCGTAAAATTGCAGAGCTAGTTGAAAAGCTCTCACAAATTCAAAATTTAGATTGGATCAGAATTCATTACACGTATCCTTCAGGTTTTCCGCTGGAACTTCTTGATGTGATGGAGAGAAATCCCAACGTTTGTAAATATATCGATATTCCGCTTCAACATATTAATAGCAGAATCCTTAAATCGATGCGCAGGAGTATAAACAGGGAGGAAACTATTGATTTGATAAACACTATTCGTAGTAAGGTGAATGGAGTAGCCATTCGAACTACGATGATTGTTGGGTACCCTGGTGAAACCGAGGATGAGTTTGAAGAGTTGCTATCCTTTATTCGTGAAGCGAGATTTGAAAGGCTTGGAGTATTTGCCTATTCTCCTGAGGAGAATACAACTGCTGATAAGTTGAAAGATAATGTGCCTCAGAGTATCAAGGAAGAGCGGGTTGAGAGGTTAATGGAGGTTCAACGTAATATTTCTCATGAACTTAACGAAAAGCGCATTGGTCAAGTATTTAAGGTGATTGTTGATAGAGAAGAAGGTGATTTCTTTGCTTGTCGTACAGAACATGATTCTCCAGAAGTTGACCAGGAGGTTCTTATTGAAAAAAAGCAGAATAATTCTATTTCAGTAGGTGATTTTGTTCTTTGCAGAATTACATCAGTAGATGATTACGATTTATACGGAGAAGTTACTCCTTCCTAAACAAAAAGCCGAAAGGTTTAGCTTTCGGCTTAATACAATATAAGGCAGTTTGTTACAATATTTTTTCAAGGGCTTTTATAGCAGATTCGTAGTCGGGCTCATTACCAATTTCTGGAACAATTTCTTTGTATGTTACTTTATCATTCTTATCAATAACCAGAACTCCACGGGTAAGTAACCTCAACTCTTTAATGTAGTATCCAAACTTACTGCCAAAGTCCATTTCCTTGTGGTCTGAGAGAGGTACAAAGTTATCAATGCCTTCAGTGCCACAAAACCGTTTGAGGGCAAATGGCAAATCGGCTGAGATTGCAATAAATGCCACTTTATCACCAAATTTTGCTGCTTCCTCATTAAATTTTCGAGTTTGCATTGAGCAAACTCCAGTATCTATTGATGGGAAAATTGAAAGAAGCTTAACCTTTCCCTTAAAATCATTCAGGTTTACACCTTTAAGGCTTCCGTCAATAGCTGTGAAGTTGGGGGCTGTATCGCCAACTTTAATGGGGTTCCCAATTAATGTTACAGGATTTCCACCAAAGGTTACATTATTTTGCATTGTCATAATTATTATTAGTTATAGTTCATTTTAAGTAACCAAATAACTTCAAATTTGTTTAAAAAAAAAGAACTTTTGAGTAAAAACAAAAGCTCTTTCACTTATTAGGTTGAAAAAAGTTAGCTCGTTTCTTCGGTTCCAGCACTCAATTCTTTAGTTTTACCATTCTTTTTAAGAAATTTAATCTTAATCGTATCGTTTTTCTTATCAAAACCAACCTGAATGGTATCGCCAACCTGAATTTCACTTTTAATAATCACCTCGGCCATTTCATCCTCTAGGTACTTTTGAATTGCTCTCTTTAATGGCCGAGCGCCATACTGAATGTCGTAACCTTTGTCAGTGATGAAATCTTTGGCTTCGGGTGTAATCTCAATTCTATAACCAAGGTTGTGAATCCTTTCGTACAACCCTTTGAGTTCAATATCAATGATTTTGTGAATGTTTTCACGAGTTAACGTGTTGAACATTATAATGTCATCAATTCTGTTTAGAAATTCAGGAGCGAAAGCCTTTTTTAGAGCTTTCTCGATAATACTCTTTGAGTATTCGTTTGCAGACGAATCGGTAGTTCCGGATTTGAAACCAACCCCACGACCAAAGTCTTTCAATTCTCTCGACCCAATATTCGAGGTCATTATCACAATCGTATTTTTGAAATCCACTCTACGTCCTAAACTGTCAGTAAGTTGGCCTTCATCAAGAACTTGAAGTAGAATGTGAAATACATCTGGATGTGCCTTTTCAATCTCGTCGAGAAGAACTACAGAGTATGGTTTTCTCCTAACTTTTTCTGTAAGTTGTCCTCCCTCTTCATAACCAATGTAACCTGGAGGTGCACCTACAAGCCTAGAAATCGAGAATTTCTCCATGTATTCGCTCATATCAATGCGAATAAGGTTGTCGGTAGTGTCGAAAAGATATTTTGCTAAAACCTTAGCAAGCTGGGTTTTTCCAACTCCTGTAGGACCAAGAAATACGAATGTTCCAATAGGTTTATTGGGATCCTTCAAGCCAGCTCGGTTTCGTTGTATCGATTTAACGATCTTTGCAATGGCTTCATCCTGACCAATTACTTGTTCCTTAAGTTCTTCTCCCATTTTTAGCAATCGGGTTCCTTCGGCCTGTGCAATTCGCTGAACTGGAACACCGGTCATCATAGCAACAACTTCTGCAACCTTTTCCTCATCAACAATTTCACGATGTTTGATAAGTTCTTTCTCCCAGCGTTGCTGCTCCTTTTCGAGCTGTTCGATAAACTGTTTTTCGCGATCGCGAAAACTTGCTGCCGACTCAAAATCCTGATTCTTAACAGCTTTTAGTTTTTCGTGCTTTGCTTCCTCTATTTGTTTTTCCAGGAGAATTATTTTCTCTGGAACTTTTATGTTTGAAATATGTACCCTTGAGCCCGATTCATCCAAAGCATCAATAGCCTTGTCGGGAAGATGCCTGTCGGAGATATAACGCATTGTAAGTTTAACACATGCGTCAACTGCCTCGGGTGTGTATAGAACGTTGTGGTGATCCTCGTAGCGCTCCTTGATTTTATTGAGAATTTCAACTGTTTCAGCAGGACTTGTGGGTTCAACCATAACCTTTTGGAATCTACGTTCCAGAGCACCATCTTTTTCAATATGCTCCCTGTATTCATCAAGAGTTGTTGCACCAATACATTGTAGTTCTCCTCGAGCAAGAGCAGGTTTAAGCATGTTTGCAGCATCTAGGGAACCAGTGGCTCCGCCAGCACCAACAATGGTATGGATTTCATCGATAAAGAGGATTACATCATTGGTTTTTGCCAATTCATTAAGAATTGCCTTCATACGCTCCTCGAACTGCCCACGATATTTAGTGCCTGCCACAATTGAAGCTAGATCCAGAGTTACAACCCTTTTGTTAAATAGAACCCGGGAGACCTTGCGTTTAGCTATTCGCATAGCCAAACCTTCGGCAATTGCCGATTTCCCTACACCAGGCTCACCAATTAGTATGGGGTTGTTCTTCTTCCTTCGGCTAAGAATTTGCGCAATTCTTTCAATCTCCTTCTCTCTGCCCACAATGGGATCGAGTCGGTTTTCTTCTGCAGCTTTGGTTAAGTCTACACCAAAGTTATCGAGAACAGGAGTATCACTTGCTGGTTTTCCTTGTGCTGGTTGTGGCCCTCCGCTACGGGGCGAACCGAAGGAACGTTCTTCTTCCTCGTCGGAAAATTCAGCCTTGGTTTCAACCACATCGGGTCTAGCTTCAGCCATTATAACAGAGTAATCAATTCTTTTTTCCTCAAGTAGCTGGGTAACAAGGCTGGTTTCATCCTTTAGAATTGCAAGAAGCAAATGCAGCGTGTTAATTGTTTCGCTTTTCATCTCTCTAGCTACTAAAACCACAAGCTTTAGAACCCTTTCGGCAGTATTGAATAGAGGGATTATATCGGGATCAATTGCAACAACATCAACGTGCCTGTTACCAATCTTAAGTTCAATGTTATTCTTCATCTCGGTCAAATCCACACCCAACGAAAGAAGGGTTTTAATCGCGATACTTTCTCCATCACGAAGAATTCCTAAAAATAGGTGTTCAGTGCTTATGGAACTGTTGCCTAAACGAACAGCCTCCTCCTTACTGTAGCTAAGTACTTCCTTTATTTTATTTGAATATTTCGAATTCATAAACTTGTTTTTTTTTCGATACTAAAATACTACACTATAACACAAAAACCAACTGAATGTTGTCAATTTGTTTTTATTCATTTTTTAAATGTATTTACTGTTTTGAGTTACTTTGATAAATACTTAACAAGAAATAGTTCTATATTGATGATATACAGTGAAATAAAATACTCACAAACACTTTTGTTGTAAGTAATAAAACAGAAAGTTTTTTTCATCAACTTTCTGTTGATAAATAGTTGAGAAATGGTTTCATCATTTCCTATTTTATAAGTATTTTAGCACACCCAAATAAATTGATATTATTATCATTAGACAGTTTTTATTACTATAATTTTTTTATTAATATGGTTGAAGGAGAAAGAATTAAACAGGTACAGATAGAAGAGGAGATGAAAACAGCTTACATTGATTATTCGATGTCTGTAATTGTTTCTCGTGCTTTACCTGATGTACGCGATGGTTTAAAACCTGTTCACAGAAGGGTTCTGTATGGAATGTCGGGATTAGGCTTACAGCCTGGAAAGTCTTATAAAAAATCCGCTCGTATTGTTGGTGAGGTACTAGGAAAGTACCACCCTCACGGCGATTCGTCAGTTTACGATGCTATGGTGCGTATGGCTCAGATATGGTCGTTAAGGTATCCGTTAGTAGATGGACAAGGAAACTTTGGTTCCATTGATGGCGATAGTCCTGCTGCCATGCGTTATACTGAAGCTAGGCTAATGAAAATTGCTGAGGATGTACTTGCTGATATTGATAAAAACACTGTTGATTTTCAGCTTAACTTCGACGATAGTCTAGAGGAGCCAACAGTACTACCTACTCGTATACCACTACTACTAGTTAATGGAACTTCAGGTATTGCTGTGGGTATGGCAACTAATATGCCACCTCACAACCTTTCAGAAGTAATTGACACATGCTGTGCATACATTGATAACCCTGATATTGAGATAGAAGAGCTTATCAAGTACATTTCAGGTCCCGATTTTCCAACTGGTGGAATAATTTATGGAACCCAAGGTGTTAAGGATGCTTACATGACCGGAAAAGGTCGAGTGATAATTCGATCTCGTACTGAAGTAGAACAGACAGAGTCGGGTAGGGCAAAAATAATTGTTTCGGAAACTCCTTACATGGTTAATAAGGCCGACATGATTAAAAAGATTGCCGATTTAATTAACGATAAGAAGTTAGAAGGAATCAGTTATATCAACGACGAATCAGATAGGAACGGAACCCGAGTAGTAATTATCCTTAAAAAAGAAGCGGTTGCTAATGTTGTACTAAACAATTTATTTAAGCAGACTCCGTTACAAACTTCGTTTGCAATTAATAGTATTGCACTAGTTGATGGCAGACCTAAAATGCTTAATTTAAAGGATTTAATAAAGTTTTTCATAAATCATAGGCATACAGTTGTAATTCGTCGCACCCAGTACGAGTTAGCAGAGGCTGAGAAAAGAGCACATATTCTGGAGGGTTTACTTATTGCTATCGATAATATTGACGAGGTAATAAGGATTATTAGGGCAGCCCAAACTCCCGACGAAGCTAGGGAAGAACTTATAAGCAAGTTCAACCTCTCTGAGGTTCAGTCGCGAGCCATTATCGATATGCGATTGAGGAGCTTAACCGGTTTAGAGAGAAATAAGGTTAAGGAAGAACATGCTGAACTTATGAAAATGATTGATTACTATAATCTAGTTTTAAGTAATGAATCAATGCAAATGCAAATAATTAAAGATGAATTACTTGAAGTTAAAGGGAAGTATGGTGATTCCCGTAGAACCGAAATAGTTCCCAACGCAGAAGAGTTTAATCCAGAGGATTTTTACGCCGACGATGATGTTGTGATTACTATTTCCCGCATGGGCTACATTAAGCGAACGCCATTAACCGAATATAGGTTGCAGGCAAGGGGAGGCGTTGGCACAAAGGGAAGCACTACTCGCGACGAAGATTTTATTGAGCATCTCTACATTGCATCGATGCACAATACCATGTTGTTCTTTACTGAGAAAGGAAAGTGCTTTTGGCTTAAGGTGTATGAAATACCCGAAGGAACAAAAGCATCAAAAGGAAGAGCCATTCAAAACCTAATAAATATTGAGCCTGAGGATAAGGTAATGGCTTACATAAATGTCAAGAAATTTACCGATACAGAATATATGAGAAATAATTTCATCATTCTGGGTACGAAGAAGGGCATTATAAAGAAGACATCTCTTGAAGCATACAGTAGGCCTCGTCAAAATGGAGTAATTGCCATTACAGTTAGGGAAGGGGACCAACTTCTTGAAGCATGCCTAACTAATGGAACATGCGAAGTGTTGCTTGCAGCGAAAGAGGGTAAAGCAATCCGATTCCCAGAAAAACTTGTTCGCCCAATTGGTAGAACTGGGAGTGGAGTTCGTGGAATCTCGCTTGGAGCAAGCGATGAAGTTATTGGCATGGTTTGTGTTGAAAAGAACGAAAGTATGGAAATACTTGTTGTTTCGGAAAAAGGTTACGGTAAACGCTCAGATTTGGATGATTATAGGGTAACCAACAGGGGAGGAAAAGGAGTAAAAACCATAAATATTACAGAAAAAACGGGCAAACTTATTGCCATTAAGGGGGTTAATGACACAAACGATTTGATGATTATCAATAGAAGTGGCATAACCATTCGCCTTTCGGTTGATAAAGTTAGGTTAGCAGGAAGAGCCACCCAGGGTGTAAGGTTAATAAATCTCAGAAATGGCGATAGCATTGCTGCGGTAGCAAAGGTTCAAAAAGATGAAGAAGAGGATACAATTCAAGGCGAAACAGATAGTTTTGTTGACGAAACAAGTCAAGATATAATCACTGAATAAATATTTGTTTGATTACTAATTTTAAACACTTCAAAATGAAAAGAATACTGTTGTTTTTTATTGCTGCTATAGTTAGTACAAGTGCTATTTCACAGCAAATCTCCAAAACAATCGATTTTGGTAAGTTGGAGAAGAATTTACAGGGTAGTAACTCCGACATTGAAAACCCCAAAAAAAATTCAAAACCTAAAACTTGGTTTACTAGGGGAGAACTTCTTTATGAAATTAACCAGGCTATGCTGCTTGATGCAAGGTCAGGTATGACAGCAAATGAATTCAAACTTATAGTTGGTAACCCTAACGAAGTAAAACAGGAAACTATTGATAATGCTGAATATCAAGTTTTTATAATGGATAGAACTAATTTCTATTTTAACGTCAACGAAGAACTTGAGAGTTGGGTAGTTACTAATCCTATTGTTGAGAAACCTCTTTTTTTAGCTTATGAAGCTTACCTAAAAACAAAAGAGCTTGACGACAAAGGGAAGATGGATAAAAAGCTGGCTGAAGATTTATCGAATCTTAAGTATGCATTTATGAACAATGCAACAAACTACTATGCATTAAAGGATTATGAAGGTGCTTTTGAAAATTTCAAAAAATCGATTGAAATTGGGCAAGATCCACTTGTAAATCAAGTTGATACATTGGTAGTATACTATACAGGCTTATCAGCTCAGCTAGCCAAAAAACTTGAAGATGCCATCTCGTTCTACAAACAATTTATCGATTATGGTAATACTGGTGACGGTAGCGTTTACTACAACATTTTTGAAGCATATAAAGAGCTTGATAGAACAGATGAGGGTTTGAAATTCTTAGAAGAGGGGTTCACTCAATTCCCTAATAACCAAAATATTCTTTATAGTCTAATTCAATACTATTTGGACAAAGGGGAGGATCCATCGAAAGTATTTGTTTACCTTAACAAAGCAATTGAGCAAAACCCCAACGAATCTTCACTACAATTTGCTGCTGGTACACTACACGATAAACTAGAAAACTATGAGGAAGCAGCAAAATCATATTCAAAGGCACTCGAAATTAAACCAGACTTTTTCGATGCAGCATACAATCTTGGAGCACTTTACTATAACTCAGGTGTTAAATACATAGAAGAGGCTAATAAGGTACCCGCAAAAGAATTGGAGAAGTACGATGCATTAATGGAAAAAGCCAATGTTGAATTTAAAAAGTGCATTCCTTATATGGAGAAAGCCCACGAAATTAATCCTAAAGAGCCCAATGCATTAGAAACTCTTAAGAATTTATACTTCCGTTTTAGAAACGAGAGCGAAGAGTATGCAAATAAACTTAAGGAAATAAACGAGAGCATTGAGCAACTATAAAAAAATTGTTTGTATAACAAGAAAGCTGCTTTATTTGAGCAGCTTTCTTGTTATAATAGGATAGATACATTTTTGCAATAATAATATTTAACATAATATTAATTATAAGACAATGTTCTTTGTGCAAATAATGATAGAATTCTAGAATATTAAATTTTTCTAAAAAAAAGAAATATTTTTTTTTGTGTTTGCTTATTGTACTTATTTTTGACGTATAATTGCAAAAATTTAAATGCACTATGGAAAAGCGAAAACTTGTTGTTAACTACAAAAATCTTACGCCAGATCTAATTGACTTGTTAAAACAAAAGTATCCGAATGGATTCTTAAACCACGTAATTAAGGTAACGAAACCCAATAATGAGTTTTTTCATGCTATTACGCTCGATACTGAAGATGCTAGCTATTTGATTAAAGTAAACGTAAAGATTGATACTAAGCCCAAGGACGACGACGATGAGAAAGGTTTCTTCAGCGATTCGGATGATATTGGAACCGATGACGACACTTTCCCTGATGATGTTGAAGATCAGGCAGATGATGATTACGGTGATGATTAGTCTTTAAAGGAATTCGATTAACTCGAGTTTCGGTCTACCTTTTCTAAAACCTATAACCCGGCATAGTGCTCGGGTTTTATTTTTATTTGTTAAGTATTTGGTTGCAAGTATCTTGAAACTACTTTTTATATCATAATCATCGATTACAGAAATTACGGTAAAATCATCTTCATTATTATGTAACTGGTTATCAATAATTTTAAACGAATAAACTTCATTTATTTTGTAGTATGGATTAACCGGTTCAACTTCAAGGGAATTATCTGTTTTAACACTAATAACTTCGCATAGAATTGTATCTCCAACCTTTATGCCGTATTCACAAAAATGCTTTACTCTAATGAACGCTTGGTATCCTTCAGTTGATTCCAGCAGGTACGATTCCTTTCCGTATGTATCCTGAGTTATTCGTTTTACTTTAAATGAATTTTTTCTTCCAATTATCCTTAACGTGGAATCTTGCAATTCAGAATTTAGAATTAATGAAGGAAAAAGTGGAACCCCCTTTTTTATTCGATCTACTTTTAGGAATAGCTTCTCCCCTTCTATTTTCAAATTGTTTTCGTTAAAGGGTATCTTAATTTGATTTTCGAAACAATCGGACACTATGTAGTAAAGGTTATTACCTTCGTTCTGTTTTGAAACTATATCAAAAGGGTAACTTTTCCCCTCTTCATAATATGGGTGTTTTGGCTCAAGAAAAACCTTACCCGTACAATTTACCTTATCAACCCTACATGTTATTTGTTGTCCTTTTTTTATGCTGTATTTTGAGTAAGGTTCAACAGGTAAAAGTAATCTTCGACCTGTTATATTATGTCGGAGCACGTAAAAATCGCCTTCTCCTTCAATGGTTACAATATTTATTACCTGGAAAGAATGTATTTCTCCCTCGTTAAGTTTCATTCAAAGTGACTACCTTTTTTTAAGTTCTTTGTCAATAATTCTTTGCAAATTCTTTTTACTAATCCCGGACCTTCGTAAATAAAACCAGTGTAAAGTTGAATTAACGTGGCACCAGCATCAAATTTTTCAATTGCATCTTTAGCATTCATTATACCCCCTACGCCAATTATTGGCATCTTTCCTTGTGTTCGTTGGGAAATAAAGCGTATTACCTCAGTAGCTTTTTGGGTTAATGGTTTGCCACTTAAACCGCCATTGCCAATTCTTTCTATTTCATTACTTGGCGTTATCAAACCTTCTCTGGATGTTGATGTATTTGTTGCAACAAATCCATCTATACCTACTTCCTGAGCAATATCAACGGTATCAATAAGCTGTAACTCGTTTAAATCTGGTGAAACCTTTAATAGAATTGGCTTATAAATCGTTTGTTTTGAGCGTAATTTAACAAGAGCAGAGAGTATAGATCTTAAATTATCTTTGTCCTGTAGGTCCTTTAGATTTGCAATATTAGGACAGCTAATGTTAACCACAAAGTAATCAACCACATGGTATAGTTCTGAAAAGCACTGCACATAATCGTTTACAGCGAGTTCGTTTGGGGTTAACGTATTCTTTCCTATGTTACCTCCAACAACCAACCTTTTTGGATTTTTTCTTAAATTATTCTTAACCTCAGAAACGCCTTTGTTATTGAAACCCATACGATTAATTAATGCAGAATCTTTTTTAAGCCTGAATGAACGTGGTTTATCATTTCCTGGTTGTGGTTTAGGGGTAACTGTTCCAATTTCAACGAAAGAGAAACCGAATGGTTCGAATTCACTGTAAAACTCAGCGTTTTTATCGAAACCAGCAGCAAATCCAATGGGAGTTTTGAATTTTATTCCAAAAACTTCGCGCTCAAGGTTTGGAGATTTAATAGAGTAAATACTTCGGATTATTGGTTTTACTAGGGGCATCTTAAATCCGAATTTTAATAGGCTAACAACAATTCCATGAATTGTTTCGGGTTGAAGAGTAAATAAGATAGGTCGGATTATGAACTTATACATTGGTAGTTTTCTGCAAAACTACATCAAATGAATAAATACACAAAAAAATAGTTAGCTGAAGCGATCATTCAGGTTTGTACTCATTAAAGGTCTTGTCCTTATAAAATACAATCACTCGCTCTACCTCTTTAGTAAATACTCGATTCTCGTCAGGTTTAAATTTAGCTGTAGGCTGAGGAATTGGATTTTTTAGCGAGTCATCAACACTTTTCAAATCTGTTTCTTTTGTGCTAGCAACCTGATCGAATATACTTGTTTGAATGGGTTTCCGATACATATCGCCCTTACCAGTAATTAACCAATCGGGATTAATTTTTGGGAATTTTACCATAATACTATTAATTACATCGTACGATGGATTGTTTCTCCCCGATAAAAAGTGTGAAATTGAACTACGTTGAACACCAATAATCTCAGCAAATTTTGCTGATGACAGTTTCTCTACGGATATAATTTTTTGTAACCTATCCTTCATAGCAAATAAGTTTAGTATACAAAAGTAAATAAATTAAATCACATATGAAAACACACATCGACA
>CAZLXF010000008.1:0-26839 GCA_964563065.1 uncultured Rikenellaceae bacterium
GTCCTTCACGTTTGTTTCGCCTTGCCCAACGCCTACCCTAAACGTGTCGTAAACTCCAACGTTAAGTCGATTTAGAATCTCGGCAGCATCGTTAACACCCTGAATATTAGTGATGTTTCTAAGCAATTCAATGCCAATTATTGACATAAATGCTCCGGGGACTCCGTGCCCGGTACAATCGATTACGGCTACAAAAATTTTGTTTTGTGTTTCGTTAATCCAGTAAAAATCGCCGCTAACAATATCCTTAGGTAAATATAGAATGAATGAATCGGGTATAATTTGCTTAAAATGGCTTTCACCGGGAATTAACGCTTCCTGAATGCGCTTTGCGTAGTGAATACTATCTGTAATGCTCTTGTTCTTAATTATCAACTCTTCCTTTTGCCTTTCGATCTTACTCATTGTTTGCTCTCGTTCCTTCAGCAACCGAGAGGTTCTTCGTTGGTTAAGGGTTCTAGAGCGCACGAAAACGAATAATGCAACAAATACAAGTAGCGAATAGATTGCAATGGCTACTTTCGATTTCCAAAAAAGTGTTTTAACAATTATCCTTATGGTTTCATCCTGTTCACTCCATACATTATCGTTATTGGAACCCTTTACGCTGAAAAGATAGGTTCCTTCTCCTGGATTTGAGAAAGTGGCCGAACGTTTTGTTCCAAGTTCAATCCAATCGTTGTCAAGTCCTTCAACCTTGTACATATACCTATTCTTTTCAGGTCGGGTAAAATCGAGCGAAGAGAACTCAATATTTAATAGAGAAAAATTCTTTCTAATAACTATCTCCTTAACTCCCTGAACTGGGAACGACTCCCTACCATTTTCCCCAAAAATTTCGAGATTGGTTATTGCAACCTTAGGTATGGTTTTATTAACAATTATTGAGTCGGGATAAAAACAATTGAACCCTGAAGTGCCTCCAAAAAAAAGTTCCCCATCGCTGGCTTTATGGCTAGCACCGATGTTAAACTCGTAGCTCTGCAGTCCATCGTTAACACCATAAATTGAGAAATTTTTAGATTCTGGGTATAGCATGGCAAGCCCCCAGTTAGTGCCAACCCATATATTCCCATTGTTATCCTCCTCAATACAGTAAATTAAATTATTTGGAAGGCCTTCACGCTCAGTATAAAGTTCAAATTGGTAAGTTCTAGTATTGAACTTGTATAATCCGGAAACAGTACCAACCCACAAATTCTCATCGCTCCCCATAAGTAGGCTAACAATTTCATTGTTAGCAATGTGCATATTATCTTGATCCTTCGCCTGGAGGAATCTTTCAACGGATTTGTTTTTTTTGTCAATTCGGTTTAACCCATCGAAAGTTCCTGCCCAAATAATTCCGTCGCTGTCAACAGCTAAAGCATGAACTTCGTTGGACGATATGCTGTGCGGATTATTGGGGTTATGATGGTAACTTTCTATCTGGTTGCGATTATATGAATGCAAGCCCATACGGGTGGCAAACCACAAAACCTTATCCTTATCTTCTGCAACGGCATACACCCTATTCTGGCTAAATACCCTCTCGGCCTCCTTCTCCATGCCCTTTGGAAAGAAGTTCTTAAAACTCTTACTTTCTTGATTGTAAACCTGTACTCCATCCCTTGTGCCAATTAACATTTCGTTTTGGCTAGTTCTAAAAATGGTATGAACGTAATCGTTACAAATGTTATGCTCGAAAATATTCTCAGCGTACCGAACAATGTTACCTGTCTTTCTATTAAAAATGTGTAATCCGGTTCCCCATGTTCCAACCCAAATAATGTCATTAGTTTGCTTATATATTGAAGACACGTAGTTACCGGAAAACAGGTTGTCGCCAGAGGTTGATTTGCTGTAGGTTTTAAAATTCTGCGATTTTAAGTCGAGTTTTATTAAACCCGATAAAGAACCGAGCCAAATGATATTTGTTCTATCCTCAATTATTGAAGTTACAGTAGAGGAGTAAAGGTACTTGTCCTGATAATAGGTGTTAAAATGTGGTGAGAACTCACCACTATTTCTGTTAAAACGACAAAACCCCATATCTGTTCCAACCCAAAAATTACCTTTCGAATCCTCAAATAGGATATTAACAATATTATTTGGTAAGGATTTACTATTTTTTGGATTGTGGACGTATCGAACAAAATCGTCAGATTTTTCTCGATACAAATTAATTCCTAGTGCAGTTGCAATCCATATATTCCCTTTTGAATCCTCATAAATATGCTTTACCCTATTGCTACTAATGGAGTTGGAGTTTTTTTCACTGTTTGCATACCTTTTAAAAAGCCCTAGGTTTCTATCAAAAAGCATCAACCCGTCGCTGGTTCCTACCCAAAAACGTTTCTTACTGTCCTCGTATAGTGAAAAGTCATTATTTTCAGTGGTTAACGAAAAAACATCAACAAAATGGTTGTAGCGAGTAAATCCGTTAGTTTCTGGATTATACTTATCGAGCGATTCAGCTGTTTTTACCCAAATTACGCCATAACTATCCTCGTAAATATTAAAAATTCTGTTTGAACTAATCGAATTGTCGTTAGATGGATCGTAGTAGAAGTTGTAGAAGTTGTCGCCTTTTCTATTGTAGATACTTAACCCATTGAAAGTTCCAACCCATACATTCCCATCTTTGTCTTCGCACAAGTCAGTTATATAATCATTTGCAATTGATGTTGAATCAAAAGGCTGATTCCTATATACTTTAAATCCGTACCCATCGTACCTGTTTAAGCCATTCTGTGTTCCAACCCACAGAAAACCAGACTTATCCTGTATTAGTGTTTGCACTGCTGTTTGCGAAAGGCCATTGTCAACATCAAACAACTCTACTCTCAGCGTTTCGTTTGTGCTGTTTGCCCAGCTCAAATGAAACGAAACAAGTAACAGAAGTAGAATGGAATAAATAACTTGCTTTCGCATAATAGAGGCAAATTAGGAAAAAAAAATGAGATTACTTTACATATGGCTTCACAATTGCACTATCCGTTTCATCTCTATACACGAATCTGCTGGAGGGTGACTCAATAAAATTTTTAAAGCTAAGATTTTCCCATTTTTTATTAACCCGTTCAATTGTTTCGTTCGACGAAACAACAACTGCAGGCCAATCTCTAGAAAAGTTATCGACAGGATAACATTTCCTTGTTCCATCGAAAACAAAGCAAGGAAGCCTAGTTCCTCCCTTTTCAATGAAGTAACAATCCCTTTCCGCATCAATATTTGCACTCAAGTACCAAGTTAACAAGCTCATCTCGTTTAGCTTCATCTCCTTATCAACCACAGCAACAAACTTTGGGAATTGGCCATCAACAGCCCCAATAATTTGTTGAATTATTGTTTTAACCTGAACATTCAACGATTTATCAATTGAAACAAGCAGAACCGATATCCCTTGTTTCAACAGGTTTGTGTAAAAATCGTATAAACCAACATGTTTTCTGCTCAGCACTTCATATAGGTTTTCGTATCCATCGTTCGTATGCGAGGTTTCGCTAGGTGACTCTTCTGGGAGTTTTCTTGTTGCATCAATAACAACCTTGCCTCCAATATGTGCTTTTGCTGATGCATGATCCAGAACATCTAATGGCCCTCGCCAAAGTAGAATATCTCGTTGGGGAACTACTGAATCTGAGATATACTTTGCTACCTCAAGTACATTTTGAATATCAATATCTCCATCAACTACAATTACAATTTTATTGAACATCATTTGTCCCGCACCCCATAAAGCACTTGCAACCTTATAAGCCTGTCCTGGGTACGTTTTCACAATTTTTGCTATGGCAATATTGTGAGCAACCCCTTCCTTGGGCAAATTCAAATCAATAATTTCAGGTAAAAGTGTGAATTTTATTGGCGAAAGGAATATTCGTTCGGTTAGTTTGGCAATATAGGTATCCTCCATTGGAGGAATTCCAACCAATGTAGCGGGATAAATTGCATCCTTACGGTAAGTAATACAAGTAACATGAAACTTTGGGTACCAGTCTGCTAGCGAGTAAAATCCTGTGTGATCGCCAAACGGACCCTCCCAAATTGGATCCTCCATTGGGTCAACGTAGCCTTCAATTATTATATCAGCATCGGAAGGAACATCCAACTCAATAGTGATGCATTTTACCAGTTCAACCCTTTTTTTTCTGAGAAAACCGGCAAACAGAAACTCGTCGATATTATCAGGGAGTGGTGCCGTTGCTGAATAAGTATAAGCCGGATCGCCTCCAAGAGCCACTGCCACTGGCATAAGATCTCCTCGCTTTTTGTATTCAGCGAAGTGCCTTGCCCCGGTTTTATGCCTATGCCAATGCATTCCTGTGAGATTACTATCAAAAATCTGCATTCTGTACATCCCAACATTCCTTGCTTTTGTGTTAGGATCCTGAGTAATAACCATTGGTAGCGTTATAAAACGACCTCCATCGTGCGGCCAGCACTTTAAAATTGGGAAAATGCTTAAATCGGGTTCAATTTGAATAACTTGCTGGCATTCGCCCCTTCCCCTAATCGATTTTGGCAACCATTTTGCCACTTGTGCAAGCGTTGGCAGGGTACGTAACTTTTCAAGGAAACCCTGTTTTGGCGATGAAACAGATTTAATGAACCCATCAATTTGCTGCGCAATATCATTCGGGTTGTTCACATTCAACGCTAAAGATGCTCTATTTATCGATCCAAAGATATTTGTAACAACAGGGAAATCCGTTCCTGTATTTTCGAAAAGAATTGCTTTTCCGCCTCCCTCCTGCTTGCATACCCTATCAGTAACTTCGGCTATTTCGAGAACTGGGTCTACAAATTCCTTTATTCTTATTAAATCGCCTTTTTTATCAAGCAATTCAACGTATTCCCTTAAGGTTTTGTATGGCATAGCAGATGGTTATAGTTATTCAATGGCGAATATAACAAAAAGGGTTCAACCTTTCGTGATTGAACCCTTTGATTAAAATCATTGAAATTTAAATTACTTCAAAAACTTAAAGTTTTTCCCAAGATAAATAGCCGACGAACCAAGCATTTCCTCAATCCTTAGCAGCTGGTTATACTTTGCAATCCTATCGGAACGTGAAGCAGATCCAGTTTTAATTAATCCAGTGTTTAATGCTACAGCCAAATGGGCAATGGTTGAATCTTCAGTTTCACCTGAACGGTGACTCATTACAGATGTCATTGAGTGAGTATCGGCCATTCGAACAGCGTTAATGGTTTCTGTTAGTGTACCAATTTGGTTAACCTTAATTAGTATACTATTGGCTGCCTTCTCATCAATCCCTCTCTTAAGTCGCTTAACGTTAGTTACAAACAAATCGTCGCCAACAAGTTGGATTTTACTGCCAAGCGTTTTGTTCATGAGTTTCCAACCATCCCAATCATCCTCTGCCATTCCATCTTCAATGGAAATTATTGGGTATTTGTCAACCCAATTTTTCCAGTAGTCAACCATTTGCGATGGGGTTAACTTCTCTCCGGTTGACTTGTGCAAATGGTAAACATTCTCTTTTGGTAAAAAGTACTCCGATGATGCGGGGTCGAGCGCAAGGTATATGTCCACACCTGGTTTATATCCTGCTTTTTCAATTGCCTGCAGAATAACAGTAATTGCCTCCTCATTTGATTTTAGGTTTGGAGCAAATCCGCCCTCGTCACCAACGTTTGTGGAGTAGCCCTGTTTTTTAAGAACCGACTTAAGGTTGTGAAATACCTCGGCACCCATTCTTATTGCTTCGGTAAAGTTTGGTGCACCCACAGGCATAATCATAAATTCCTGAAAATCGATGCTGTTATCGGCATGTGAACCTCCATTCAAAATATTCATCATAGGAATAGGCAGCGTACAAGCATTAACACCTCCAACGTAACGGTAAAGAGGTTGTCCTGTAGCCTGAGCGGCAGCATGCGCAACTGCTAGCGAAACTCCTAGAATGGCATTAGCCCCTAAGTTTTCCTTATTCTCAGAACCATCGAGTTGAATCATGGCTTCATCAATCTGCTGCTGCTCAAGCACGTGCATACCAACTATCTCCTCTGCAATAGTAGTATTTACATTTTCAACAGCTCTTAGAACTCCCTTTCCTAAATATCGGCTATTATCGCCATCACGAAGTTCAACGGCTTCGTGAACGCCTGTAGAAGCTCCACTTGGAACTGCTGCTCTTCCAAAGTAACCGCTTTCGGTTAAAACATCAACTTCAACGGTGGGGTTTCCTCTCGAATCGAGTATCTGACGTGCATGAACGTTAATTATTTGTCCCATTTTTTCTTAATTTTAGTTTTACAATTCGAATTTATAAAGTTACATAAAAAAAGGGATGAAGCCATCGACTTAATCCCCTTTTTATAGGTACCAAAAATTGTTTTCTTTATTTCTCTGACTTGGTTTCCTCTGAGTTATCCGCCTCTTTTGTAGGTTCTTCTGAAACTTCTGTTTTAGTTTCTTCTACAGTTTCGGTTTTAGTTTCCTCTACAACTTCAGCTTTAGGAGCCTCTTCGTTAACCTCACTAGCTGCTTTCTCTGCTGGTTTCGATTTTGAAGTGGTTTTTGCTTCAACTTTATCAGCAGTTCCATCTTCTTTCTTCGTTTTTCCTCTCCTTGTTCGTTTTGCCTGCTGCTTAGTTTCTGTTTTGGCTGCTGTATAGGTTGAGTTATAATCTACCAATTCAATCATACACATATCAGCATTATCTCCCAAGCGGGTTCCTAGTTTCAGTATACGAGTGTAACCTCCTGGCCTATCGCCAATTTTAACTGAAACTTCACGAAACAATTCTGTTACAGCATGTTTATCCTTTAGGTATGCAAATACTGTACGCCTTGAGTGGGTTGTATCACTTTTCCCTTTTGTAATTAGTGGTTCAACGTAACCTCTAAGCGCTTTCGCTTTCGCTACAGTAGTTTTAATTCTCTTGTGCATAATCAGCGAAACTGCCATGTTCGCTAGCATAGCTTTACGGTGAGAGCTTGTGCGTCCTAAATGGTTTACTTTCTTATTATGTCTCATCGCTATTATTCCTTGTCTAATTTATACTTAGTTATATCCATTCCGAAAGACAGGTTCATGGCTTCCAGAAGATCCTCGAGCTCAGTAAGCGATTTCTTACCAAAGTTTCTGAATTTAAGCAGGTCGTTCTTATTGAAGCGAACCAAATCGCCCAATGTATCAACATCTGCTGCCTTAAGGCAGTTTAGAGCCCTTACGGATAAATCGAGATCTACCAGCTTAGTTTTCAGAAGTTGACGCATATGAAGTACCTCCTCATCGAACTCATCGTTGGCGAATTTATCGTCGGAATCGAGAGTAATCTTCTCGTCAGAGAAGAGCATGAAGTGGTAAATAAGAATTTTTGCTGCTTCTTTCAGAGCATCCTTTGGATGGATGCTTCCATCGGTTTGAATTTCGAGGATTAACTTTTCGTAGTCGGTTTTCTGCTCAACTCTATAGTTCTCCACATCGAACTTTACGTTCTTTATAGGAGTGTGAATAGAATCAATTGGAATTACGCCAAACTCAGCCTCTTCAGGTTTGTTCTCTTCGGCAGGAATATATCCACGTCCCTTGTTAATGGTAACTTGAATATCGAGTTTTACATCGGGTTCCATGCGGCATATAACAAGTTCTGGGTTAAGAACCTTGAATCCACTTAGGAAGTTCGATAGGAATCCGGCTTTGAACTCGTTCTGCCCCGATATTGAGATGTTTACCTTCTCGTTATCGATATCTTCAACCACCCGCTTCAACCTAACCTGCTTGAGATTAAGGATTATTTCGGTCACATCTTCTATTACACCAGGTATGGTGGAGAATTCGTGATCAACCCCAGATATCTTCAAGGTTGTGATGGCGTACCCCTCCAACGAAGACAGAAGGATTCTCCTGAGCGCATTACCAACGGTAATTCCGTAGCCCGGCTCAAGAGGGCGAAACTCAAATTTACCGAAGAAATCGGTAGCTTCGAGCATTATTACCTTATCAGGTTTTTGAAATGCCAGAATAGCCATTCGGTTAGTTTTTTTTTACTTAGAGTAAAGTTCAACAATAAGCTGCTCCTTGATATTCTCAGGAATATCGGAGCGCTCAGGATTATTTAAATACTTTCCAGATAAGTTATCCTTATCCCACTCAAGCCAAGAATACTTGGTATGACGGTTGCTCGACAATGCGTCAACTACAACCTCAAGTGATTTCGATTTCTCGCGAACTGCAATCACTGATCCAGCTTTTAAACTGAATGAAGGTATGTTAACCACCTTGTTATCAACAGTAATGTGCCTATGTGATACTAGCTGCCTTGCAGCTGCACGAGTAGGTGCAATACCTAAACGGTACACCACGTTATCGAGTCTCGACTCGAGCAATTGGAGTAGAATTTCACCGGTAACACCTTGCATACGTGATGCTTTCTTAAAAAGATTTGAGAACTGCTTTTCAAGAACGCCATAGGTAAACTTGGCTTTTTGCTTCTCCATAAGCTGGGTTCCATATTCCGAAACTTTTTTGCGTTTCTTATTGATCCCATGCATTCCAGGAGGATAGTTCTTCTTCTCAAAGGTTTTATCCGGTCCAAATATTGGCTCACCAAACTTGCGTGCAATTTTGGTTGTTGGTCCTGTATATCTTGCCATTACTAATTCTTATTAAAATGTTCAGAGTTAAAAAACAAATTATACTCTACGCCTCTTTGGAGGACGGCAACCGTTATGAGGAAGAGGAGTAACATCAACTATTTCTGTTACTTCAATTCCAGCAGAGTTAATGGTTCTTATGGCCGATTCACGTCCCGACCCAGGTCCTTTTACAAAAACCTTAACTTTTCGGAGACCTAAATCGAAGGCAACCTTTGCACAGTCGGCAGCAGCAGTTTGAGCTGCATATGGAGTGTTCTTTTTGGAGCCTTTAAAACCCATTTTACCAGCCGATGACCAAGATATTACTTGTCCGGTTGAATTGGTAAGAGTTACAATAATGTTGTTAAACGATGAGTGAACGTGAGCTAAGCCCTGCGATTCTACCTTAACAACTTTCTTCTTTACTGATCCTGATTTCTTTGCCATAGTCTATCACCTATTTGGTCGCTTTCTTCTTATTGGCTACGGTTTTCTTTCTTCCCTTACGGGTTCTTGCATTATTCTTGGTGCTTTGACCTCTAACGGGTAAGCCCAAGCGATGACGGATACCACGGTAGCATCCAATATCCATCAGACGTTTAATGTTAAGTTGAACAGAGGAACGTAGTTCACCCTCTACCTTATAATTCTCGTTGAGAATTGTACGGATAGCTGTGATATTCTCGTCGGTCCAATCTTTTACTTTTACGTCGTAATCTATTGAGGCTGTACTTAATATTTTACGAGCGCTACCAGAGCCAATTCCGTAAATATAAGTAAGCGCTACTTCGCCCCGCTTGTTTTTGGGTAAGTCAACCCCCACTATTCGTGCCATATTATTTGCTTAAAAATTTAAGGGTACAAAGTTAATAAATTATCCTTGGCGCTGTTTAAACTTCGGATTTTTTTTGTTAATCACGTACAAACGCCCTTTGCGTTTCACGATTTTGCAATCGTCACTGCGCTTCTTTATTGATGTTCTTACTTTCATAGCAGCTATAATGTTTTCGTTTAAATTACTTATATCGGAACGATATCCTTCCTTTGGTTAAATCGTAGGGCGACATCTCAACCTTTACTTTATCTCCAGGTAAAATTTTAATGTAGTGCATTCTCATTTTCCCTGAAATATGAGCGGTTATTATGTGACCATTATCGAGTTCCACCCTAAACATTGCATTCGATAGGGCTTCAATAATGGTTCCATCTTTCTCAATAGCTGGTTGTTTAGCCATAAATCAATTTCATTTTTTTTGTAAAACTAAATCAACATAATCAAAGGTTGATAATACCTCAGGTTTTCCTTTACGCACAACAACAGTTAATTCGAAGTGTGCAGAAGGTTTGCCGTCGGCAGTTTTAATGGTCCACCCATCATTTGTTTGGTATACTTGCCTACCTCCCATGTTAATCATGGGCTCTATACAAATAACCATTCCATCAACTAGCCTTGGACCCCGTCCTTGGTGACCGTAATTAGGAACCTCAGGTTTCTCGTGCATTTCACGTCCTAAACCGTGCCCAACCAGTTCCCTTACAACTGAAAATCCAAAACTTTCAGCATGAAACTGAACGGCATGTGACACATCTCCTACTCGATTACCGTCAGTGGCTTGGTTTATTCCCTTAAACAAACTCTCACGAGTAACTGTAAGCAGCTTGTTAATTTCTGGAGAAACTTCTCCTACTGCGAAAGTAAAAGCTGAATCGCCATAAAAGCCAAACCATTTTGTTCCACAGTCAACAGAAACTATTTCACCCTCTTTTAGGACATAGTTCGATGGGATTCCGTGTACAACTGCATCGTTAACCGATACGCAGAGGGTGTTTGGGTAGCCATTGTATCCCAGAAAACCGGGTTCTGCACCGTTATCCCTAATAAACTCCTCTGCCAACTTATCGAGTTGATTGGTTGTAACACCAGGAGCGATAACCTTACCTACTTCAGCTAAGGTTCTTGAAACTAGCAAGGCATTTTTCCTTACCAATTCAATTTCTTCTCCTGTTTTAACTATTTGCATTACCAAAAGAACGATTGTCGGATATTTACATTCCGGATTTTCCTTTAATTCTTCCCGACTTCATTAGTCCATCGTAGTGCCTCATTAACAAGTGGCTTTCAACTTGCTGAAGTGTATCGAGCACAACGCCTACAAGGATAAGAAGTGATGTTCCTCCAAAGAATTGTGCAAACTGGTTGTTCACACCAAACATCATGGCGAACGCAGGGAGAATTGCAATGAATGCCAAAAAGATGGAGCCTGGTAAAGTAATTCGTGACATTATCGAATCGAGAAACTCAACGGTTTTGCGTCCGGGTTTCACTCCAGGTATAAATCCACCATTCTTCTTCATATCCTCAGCCATCTGATTTGGATTGATGGTTACTGCGGTATAGAAGTAAGTAAACGCAATGATGAGTACTGCAAAAGTGAAGTTATACCAGAAACCCGTAAAGTCAGCAAAAGCTGAAGCAATTGCGTTGGTAGTTTCTGTATCAAAACTTGCAAACATCATTGGAATGAACATCAATGCCTGTGCAAAAATGATTGGCATTACTCCAGCAGCATTTACTTTTAAAGGTATATACTGCCTAACGCCCCCGTACTGTTTGTTTCCTACAATGCGCTTTGCATATTGAACAGGAATCCTGCGGGTACCTTGTACCAGCAAAATGCTGAACATGAAAACAACGAACAGGATAATCATCTCCACCAGAAACATTACAAGACCACCAGCCATCTCCTCTGAGCGCGAGAAAAATTCAGCCGCTAACGCAAAGGGGAGCCTAGCTATAATACCAACCATAATTATAAGGGAGATACCGTTACCTATTCCTTTATCAGTAATCTTTTCACCGAGCCACATTACAAACATGGTTCCAGCGATAAGAATAATTGTTGAGGAAATGGTAAAGTAAATTCCCTCCAAAGCGAATGCCGAGGATGGCAGCTGCGCCCTGAGGTTGGCTAAGTAGGTTGGAGCTTGAAGTACAAGAATAATAACCGTAAGGTAACGGGTAATTTGGTTAATCTTACGACGACCACTCTCGCCTTCCTTTTGTAACCGTTGGAAGTAGGGTATTGCTATTCCAAGAAGTTGAACCACGATAGATGCCGAAATGTAGGGCATAATCCCCAGAGCAAATATTGATGCCTTGCTAAATGCACCTCCTGAGAACATATCGAGAAGTCCCATGATTCCATCAGCTGTTTGCTTTTCGAGAGCACCCAGCTGTGCGGGATCAATTCCTGGAAGAGAAATAAAACTTCCTAAACGGTAAATAAGAAGAATACCCAAAGTATAGAGAATCCGATTTCTCAGATCCTCTATCTTGAATATATTTTTGATGGTTTCAATAAAAGATTTCATCAAGTTATAGTTTTACGGCAGTTCCACTTGCTGCTTCAATTACTTCAATGGCTTTTTTCGAGAAGGCATGCGCCTTAACATCTAATTTGGAGGTAAGGGTTCCGTTTCCAAGAATTTTTACCAAATCGTTCTTCGAAATTAAACCTGAGTCAACAAGGGTTTGAACATCAATTGAAGTTATACCTTGCTTATCGGCTAAATTCTGAAGAACATCAACGTTAATGCCTTTATACTCCTTGCGGAATCTGTTCTTAAACCCAAACTTTGGTAGACGACGCTGTAGAGGCATCTGTCCACCCTCAAAGCCAATCTTTTTTGAGTAACCCGAGCGCGACTTGGCGCCTTTATGTCCCCTGGTTGAAGTGCCTCCGTGACCAGAACCCTGACCACGACCAATACGCTTTTCGCGATGTGTAGAGCCTTCAGCAGGTGTTAAATTATGCAATTCCATGTTAATACGATTGTTTTGAAGGTTACCAATTACATATCAATTTTCACTAGGTGTCGAACTTTTTCAACCATTCCCATAACCTCAGGAGTGTTTTCCCTTTCAACGGAATGGTTAATTCGCCTTAAACCAAGTGTTTCTAAGGTTGCCCTTTGTCTTTTGGTCGAACCTATCTTACTCTTAATCTGTGTGATCTTTACTTTTGCCATGATTCTAAGTTCTATCCATTAAACACTTTGTTCAGATCCACGCCACGAAGTGTAGCTACACTGTGAGCGTCGCGAAGTTCGAGGAGGGCATTTACTGTTGCTTTAACCAAGTTATGTGGGTTCGAAGAACCCTTCGACTTAGCCAAAACGTCGGTAATTCCAACACTTTCCAGTACAGCACGCATAGCACCTCCTGCTTTTACACCAGTTCCGTGCGAAGCAGGCTTAAGGAAAACCTTAGCACCACCGTACTTAGCAATTTGTTCATGAGGAACAGTTCCTTTAAAAATTGGAACTTTCACCAAATTTTTCTTGGCATCCTCAATGCCCTTTGAGATTGCAGAAGTTACCTCACCAGCTTTACCTAATCCGTAACCTACAATACCGTTCTCGTTTCCAACAACAACGATTGCTGAGAAACTAAATGTTCTTCCCCCTTTGGTTACTTTGGTAACACGCTGTATGGAAACCAACCTATCCTTGAGTTCAAGATCGGTGGTTTTAACTTTACGTATGTTATTATTTGTTGACATACTTCATCTAGAATTTAAGTCCCCCTTCTCGTGCTGCATCGGCAAGGGCCTTAACGCGGCCATGATAAAGGTATCCGTTACGATCGAAGACAACGGCTGTAATTCCTTTATCTAGAGCATTTTTAGCTGCCAACTTACCAACAAGGCGGGCTTGTTCAATTTTTGTGATTTTTGCTTGCTCAGCAATATCTTTAACTCGCGATGAGGCCGAAGCCAAGGTAATACCATTTGAATCGTCGATTACCTGTACGTAAATTTGCTTGTTGCTTCTGAACACGGTCATACGTGGTCTTTCAGAAGTTCCAGCAAATTTCTTGCGGATTCTCATCTTTATTTTGAGTCTTCTCTCTTGTTTTTTCAGAGCCATATTCAATCTATTTATACAGTTTAAACACTAGCTGATTTACCAGACTTCTTGCGTAGCACTTCGCCCACGAACTTAATACCTTTACCTTTGTATGGTTCAGGTTTACGTAATGAACGAATTTTAGCTGCCACAACTCCTAGTAGTTGCTTATCGTGGCTCGTAAGAGTAATAATTGGGTTACTTCTACGCTCAGTTTTCGCATCAACCTTAACTTCCTTAGGTAGCTGGAAGTGAATATCGTGCGAAAAACCTAAACTAAGCTCTAGAGTTTGGCCTTTTGCTTCTGCTTTATAGCCAACACCCACTAGTTCCTGCTGAATGGTCCATCCGGTTGACACACCAACAACCATGTTGTTGATGAGCGACCTGTACAAACCATGCATGGAACGGTGACGTTTCTGGTCTGTTGGTCTGGTGAGAACAACAGAATCTCCCTCAACCTTAACAGTGATGTCTGGGTCAACAGCTTGACTCAGTTCACCGAGAGGGCCTTTAACGCTTACCACATTATCAGCGCCAACTTTCACGCTTACACCCTGTGGTAAGTTTACAGGTTTTTTTCCGATCCTTGACATTTTAGAATTAGTTATTAATTAGTAAACGTAGCACAGCACTTCGCCGCCTACTTTCTTAACTCGTGCTTCCTTGTCGCTCATTACTCCCTGTGAAGTAGAAAGGATTGCAATGCCTAGCCCGTTAAGAACGCGGGGAAGGCTATCAGATCCAACATACCTTCTCAAGCCAGGAGAGCTTACACGCTCAAGATGCTTGATGGCATTTTTCTTACTTTCGGGATGGTATTTAAGAGCAATTTTAATTGAGCCCTGCTTTTCGTCCTCTTCGAATTTATAGTTAAGGATATAACCTTTTTCGAAAAGAATTTTGGTCATCTCTTTTTTAATGTTCGAAGCAGGAATCTCCACGATTTTGTGGTTCGCCATAATGGCGTTCCTAACTCGGGTTAGATAATCTGCAATTGGGTCAGTAACCATATCTTATTCTTAGTTAAATGTTTACCAGCTAGCTTTCTTTACTCCTGGGATTAAGCCTTTTGAAGCCATTTCCCTGAAGGTTATACGGCTAATGCCAAATTGGCGCATGAACCCACGTGGACGCCCAGTAACAGAGCAACGGTTACGTTGACGTATGGGGTTTGAGTTACGGGGCAACTTCTGAAGCGCTACCCAATCGCCTTCGGCTTTAAGCCTTGCACGTTTTTCGGCATATTTTGCGGCCATTTTGGCGCGCTTAACCTCACGGGCTTTCATCGATTCTTTTGCCATACCTAGTTCTTTTTAGCGTTTTTAAAAGGAATGCCAAATGCGCGCAGCAGTGCGTAAGCTTCTTCGTCAGATTCTGCAGAGGTAACAAAAGTTATCTCCATACCTAAAATCTTATTTATCTTATCGATATCGATTTCAGGGAAAATGATATGCTCTTGAATACCTAGGCTATAGTTGCCTTTACCATCGAGCTTATCGTTTACTCCTTTGAAGTCGCGGATACGAGGTAGCGAAACGCTAATTAGCCTTTCTAGAAATTCGTACATTCTTTCACGTCGCAGTGTTACTTTAACACCTATTGGCATTCCACGGCGAAGCTTAAAGTTAGAAATATCCTTACGAGATATTGTTTGTACAACTTTTTGGCCAACTATCATTGAAAGCTCTTCCTGAGCAGTTTCAATCATCTTTTTATCGGCAACTGCTTGTCCTACTCCTTGGTTAACTACAATTTTAGTTAATTTAGGAACCTGCATTACGCTTTTATAGCCAAACTCCTTTGTAAGAGTTGGAATTATCTCGTCGTAATACTTTTTCTTAAGGTTTGGTACGTATGTCATGACTTAAGTTCCTCCCCTGATTTTTTGGTGTAACGAACTAGTTTTCCACTCTTTTCACTAATCCGGCGCCCGATACGGGTCGGTTTTCCGCTGGAGGGATCAACCAGCATAAGGTTTGAGATGTGGATAGGAGCTTCCATTTTTATGATGCCCCCTTGAGGGTACTTGGCGTTAGGTTTTGTATGCTTGGACATCATGTTAACGCCTTCAACAATGGCGCGATCTTTGTCCTTGATAATCTCAAGCACTTTCCCTTGCTGACCTTTCGATTCGCCAGCATTCACGTACACTAGATCCCCTTTCTTTATATGTAACTTCTTATTCATCGTTTTAACGATTTTTTCAGATTACAGTACCTCAGGAGCCAGAGATACAATTTTCATGAAACCATCACGTAGCTCGCGAGCCACAGGCCCGAAGATACGGGTTCCACGAATTTCACCCTGGTTATTGAGTAATACACAGGCATTATCATCGAAACGGATGTAGCTACCATCGGGGCGACGAAGCTCCTTTTTGGTTCTAACTACAACTGCTTTGGTAACAGTACCTTTCTTAATATCTCCACTAGGCAATGCGCTCTTCACAGTAACAACAATCTTGTCGCCAATGCGAGCGTAACGTTTGCCCGTTCCTCCGAGAACGCGGATGCAGAGAACCTCTTTTGCACCGCTGTTATCGGCAACTAATAGTCTACTTTCTTGTTGTATCATGGCTACTTAGCTCTTTCAATGATTTCAACTAATCGCCAGCACTTAGTTTTACTTAAGGGCCGGGTTTCCATTATCTTTACGGTATCGCCAATGTTGCAAGTATTGCTCTCGTCGTGAGCGTAGAACTTGGTTGTTCTGTTCACAAACTTACCGTAGATAGGATGCTTTACTTTCCGCTTAACGGCAACAACGATAGATTTCTGCATCTTGTTGCTAACCACGGTTCCTATCCTTTCTTTCCTAAGATTACGTGTATTTTCCATTGTAAATTTGGATTTACTAATTCTGTAACTTAGTGCGTTCGGTGAGGATAGTCTTCAATCTAGCAATGGTTCGACGGGTCTCATTAATCTTCATGGGATTATCGAGTGGCGAAACTGCATGGTTCATCTTAAGCTTAATAAGTTGAGTTTCGAGTGAATCGATTCTCTCCTCAATTTCCTTATTGTTAAGCTCTCTAATTTCAGATGTTTTCATTTCTCGTCTAGTTTGAAGTTTCTGAATAATCACGACGCACAATAAACTTAGTGGTAACCGGAAGTTTCTGAGCGGCTAAGCGCAAAGCTTCCTTTGCTACCTCCATAGGTACGCCTTCGGCCTCAATGATAACTCTTCCTGGGGTTACCGGAGCAACGAATCCCTCTGGAGCACCCTTTCCTTTACCCATTCGAACCTCTGCAGGTTTTTTGGTAATAGGTTTATCAGGGAAAATCCGGATCCATATCTGACCTTCACGCTTCATGTAGCGGGTCACGGCCTGACGAGCAGCTTCAATTTGACGGCCAGTTATCCATTTGGTTTCTAATGATTTAATACCAAAAGAACCGAATGCTAGCTGGTTACCTCGTTGGGCAACACCTTTCATGCGCCCCTTCTGCTGCCTTCTGTATTTAGTTTTCTTTGGCTGTAACATTTCCTAGTCCATTAATGCAATTAATTACTTCCTTTTTTTACGGAATCCGCCACGTGGCTTGTTGGAAGGATTATGCTGTGGAGAGGAAGGAGCACTCACACCCAAGTTGGGCGAAAGGTCGCGCTTTCCGTAAACTTCTCCGTTACAAATCCAAACCTTAATTCCGATTAGGCCTACCTTGGTAAGCGCCTCGCCTAGTGCATAGTCAATATCAGCACGGAATGTATGTAGAGGAATTCTTCCGTCCTTGTAGGTTTCTGAACGAGCCATTTCTGCACCGCCCAAACGTCCTGATATTTGAACTTTGATTCCCTCTGCTCCCATCCTTATGGTTGAGGCAATGGCCATTTTAATGGCACGACGGTAAGAGATACGACCTTCGAGCTGACGAGCAATATTGTTTGCTACGATAGTAGCATCCAGTTCGGGGCGTTTTACCTCAAAGATGTTTATTTGAACCTCTTTGCTGGTAATGTTTTTCAACTCCTCTTTTAACTTATCAACTTCCTGTCCGCCTTTACCGATAATGATGCCAGGACGAGCAGTATGCACGGTTACGGTGATGAGTTTTAGCGTACGCTCGATAACAATCTTAGAAACGCTAGCTTTTGCTAGCCTGGCGTTGAGGTATTCACGAATTTTGTTATCCTCAACGAGTTTCTGAGCGTAGCGGTTTCCACCATACCAGTTGGAATCCCATCCTTTAATGATTCCAAGTCTGTTTCCTATTGGATTTACTTTTTGTCCCATCTAGCTCTGTGTATTTTGAGAATCGTTACTAACTGCACTATCTACAACAACGGTTACGTGGTTGGAATGCTTTCTGATTCTATGGGCACGCCCTTGTGGAGCGGTGCGTATGCGTTTAAGCATTCTGCCCTGATCAACGAAAATTTCCTTAACATACAAGTTTGCATCCTCAATACGAACACCTTCATTTTTAGCCTGCCAGTTTGAAACAGCTGATTTAAGGAGTTTTTCAACTCTAATGGCAGCTTCTTTGGGGGTAAAATGAAGGATGTTTAGAGCGGATTCAACCTGTTTTCCGCGAACCATGTCAACAACCAAGCGCATTTTGCGGGGAGATGTTGGGCAATTCCTTAGAATTGCGAAAGCCTTTTTACTTTTCTCCTCCTTAATTTTGTTGGCTTTGATACGTTTTCTTGCACCCATTATTATGTTGCTTTAAGAAATCAATTCACTTACTTCTTCTTATTCCCTGCGTGACCACGGAAAGTACGGGTGGGAGCAAACTCACCGAGTTTGTGTCCAACCATATTTTCGGTTACGTATACAGGAATAAACTTATTCCCGTTGTGAACAGCGATAGTATGACCAACAAAATCGGGAGAGATCATTGATCTTCTCGACCAGGTTTTGATAACCTGTTTCTTGTTGGCAGTATTCATGTCCACAACTCGCTTTTCCAGCTTATAGTCTATAAAAGGACCTTTTTTTAATGACCGACTCATAGTTCAGCTTTTTTCAGATTACTTTTTCCTGCGTTCAACAATAAACTTGTTTGAAAGCTTCTTCTTGGAACGAGTTTTATATCCCTTAGCGGGAAGACCCTTGCGTGAACGTGGGTGACCTCCGCTAGCACGACCTTCGCCACCACCCATTGGGTGATCAACGGGGTTCATAACCACACCACGTGTTCGAGGTCTGCGACCGAGCCAACGGCTACGACCGGCTTTTCCTGAACGCTCGAGTGCGTGATCGGAGTTTGAAACTGTTCCTACAGTAGCTTTGCAGGTAGTTAATACCATGCGAATCTCGCCACTGGGCAGCTTAAGTACTGCGTACTTGCCTTCGCGTGCGAGCAGCTGAGCGTACGATCCGGCGCTACGCGCCATAATTCCTCCTTGACCTGGTTTAAGCTCAATGTTATGAACTATGGTACCAAGAGGAATTTCGGAAAGGTACAATGCGTTGCCAACTTCGGGGGCAACTCCCTTACCCGACATAATGGTCTGGCCTACCTGGAGGCCAGCGGGTGCAATTATATAACGTTTTTCTCCGTCGGCGTACACAACTAGAGCTATGCGAGCGGTACGGTTTGGATCGTACTCTATGGTTCTAACCACAGCAGCAACACCATCACGTTCGCGCGCAAAGTCAACTATCCTGTATCTACGCTTATGACCACCACCAATGTTACGTATGGTCATTTTTCCAGTGTTATTTCTTCCACCAGATTTTTTAATTGGGCGTAGTAACGATTTCTCAGGTGTCGAGGTTGTGATATCGTCGAATGCACCTATAATTTTATGCCTTTGTCCTGGGGTAACAGGTTTAAGTTTTCTTACAGCCATTTCAGTTAAATGTTGCTAAAAAAGTCAATCTGTTCTCCTTGCTTAAGCGTTACAATAGCTTTCTTGAAGCTGTTCGTTTTCCCGGCAATAATACCAGCTCGGGTATAACGACTCTTCCGTTTTCCTCCGTAACGCATCGTATTAACTGATTCAACAGTTACTCCATAGAACTCTTCTACGGCTTTCTTTACCTGCAACCTGTTGGCTTCTTTATCAACTATAAAACCATACTGGTTTAGTTTCTCGCCAAGCTTTTCCATTTTCTCGGTAACTACCGGTTTAATAATAATATTCATGGCTACAGGGGTTATTGTATGTTAAACATTTTGTTTAGAACATCAATAGAGCTCTCAACAAACACCAAAGTACCCGCATTCATAATTTCGTATGTATTTATGTTAGAAGCGGTTAAGATTTTTTGGCGCTGTAAATTTCTGGACGACAAATATATGTTTTTATTTGACTCGCCCATAACGAAAAGCGACTTTTTATTGCTTAGGTTAAGATTCTTGCAGATGCCAACAAATTCTTTAGTTTTTGGTGCATCGAAAGAAAAATCTTCAAGAACAACAATTGAGTTGTTTTTTGCCTTGTACGAAAGTGCGCTTTTACGTGCGAGTTGCTTCAACTTCTTGTTGAGTTTGAAGCTGTAATCGCGAGGCTGTGGTCCGAAAACACGTCCACCGCCACGGAAAAGGGGCGACTTAATGGAACCTGCACGAGCTGTACCAGTTCCTTTCTGTCTCTTAAGTTTGCGGGTACTTCCCGATACCTCGTTACGTTCTTTCGACTTGTGAGTTCCCTGACGTTGGTTTGCAAGGAACTGCTTCACATCGAGGTAAATGGCATGATCGTTTGGCTGAATGCCAAAAATTTCATCATTGAGCACCACTTTACGCCCAGTTTCCTGTCCTGTTGTATTTAGTACGTTAATTTCCATTACTTCTCAATGATTAAGTATGAACCTTTTGCACCAGGGATTGAACCCTTAACGATTAGTAGGTTGCTTTCGGGGATAACCTTAATTAAGCGAAGGTTGATAATTTTCACCCTGTCGCCTCCAGTTCTTCCAGCCATTCGCAAACCTTTAAAAACTCTACTGGGGTATGAACTTGCACCCAGTGAACCTGGTGCACGCAGACGGTTGTGCTGACCGTGAGTTTGGCCGCCCACACCGCTAAATCCGTGACGTTTTACAACGCCCTGAAAACCTTTTCCTTTGGAAATTCCAGTTACGTCAATCCACCTGTCTTCCAAGAAAATTTCAGAGGTAATAACATCGCCAAGGTTGTACTCCTTGTTCCAGTCCTTAATCTCTACAACTTTCCGTTTGGGAGTGGTGTTTGCTTTCTGGAAATGGCCAAGCAAAGGTTTGCTGGTATGCTTCTCTTTCTTGTCGTCGAAGGCAAGCTGAAGAGCGGAATAACCATCCACCTCAACAGTTTTTACCTGAGTAACAACGCAGGGACCAGCTTCAATTACAGTGCATGGTATGTTTTTACCCTCGGCACTGAACACGGAAGTCATTCCGATTTTACGTCCAATAATTCCTGCCATTTCTCTTTAAATTAATTTACTACACTCATACTTTGATTTCTACTTCGACTCCACTGGGCAACTCAAGTTTCATGAGTGCGTCAATAGTTTTGGGAGTGGAGCTGTAGATGTCGAGTAGTCTCTTAAAGGAGCTAAGTTGAAACTGCTCCCTGGACTTCTTGTTCACAAATGTGGAACGGTTCACCGTGAAGATACGTTTATGTGTAGGAAGCGGAATAGGTCCGTTAACCACAGCACCCGTAGATTTTACGGTTTTCACGATCTTCTCGGCCGATTTGTCCACCAAGTTGTGATCGTACGATTTCAGTTTGATTCTGATCTTTTGGCTCATTTTACAACAAATGGTAAATGATTAATCGACTTCTTTAACAATTTTACCACGTAGCTTTTCCACAATCTCCTTCGCAATGTTAGCAGGAACCTCAGCATAGTGTGAAAACTCCATTGTTGAGGTAGCTCTTCCGGAGGTGAGCGTACGTAGTACGGTAACGTAACCGAACTGTTCGGATAACGGAACCTTAGCTTTAATTACGCGAGCGCCGCCTTTTGATTCCATTCCGTTGATTTGTCCCCTGCGCTTGTTAAAATCGCCAATAACATCGCCCATGTATTCCTCTGGGGTAACAACCTCAACTGACATGATGGGTTCGAGTAGAATTGGTGCTGCTTTGGGACAAGCATGACGGAAGGCCTGACGGGCCGCAATTTCGAATGAAAGTGAATCGGAGTCAACTGCATGGAATGAACCATCCTTGAGAACAACCTTCAGGTTTGGAAGCGCATAACCAGCAAGAACACCGTTCTTCATGGCAATTTCGAAACCTTTTTGAACTGAAGGGATGTATTCTCGTGGAATATTTCCTCCTTTAACTTCGTCCACGAATTGTAGGCCTACAACGCTTTCATCGGCGGGGCCAATCTCTACAATGATATCGGCAAATTTGCCTCTACCACCGGATTGTTTCTTGAACACCTCGCGATGTTCAACTGACTTTGTAATAGCCTCTTTGTAGGCTACCTGAGGTGCTCCCTGGTTGATATCAACCTTGAATTCACGTCTCAGGCGATCAACAATGATCTCGAGATGCAGTTCGCCCATCCCGCTAATAACGGTTTGCGCGCTCTCCTCGTCGGTGTGAACCCTGAATGTAGGATCCTCCTCGGCAAGTTTACTAAGTGCAACCCCTAGTTTATCGAGATCTTGCTGGGTTTTTGGTTCTACTGCGAGCCCAATAACTGGCTCGGGGAAGGTCATCGATTCGAGGGCAATAGGATGCTTCTCTTCACAAATGGTATCACCGGTACGTAAATCTTTAAACCCTACTGCTGCACAAATATCGCCAGCTTCGCATACTTCGATTGGATTCTGCTTATTGGCGTGCATCTGGTAGAGCCTGCTGATTCGCTCCTTCTTACCACTTCTTGTGTTAAAAACATAGCTACCGCTGGGTAGTTTACCTGAGTAAACTCTGATGAATGCTAACCTACCCACAAAGGGATCTGTGGCAATTTTAAAAGCTAATCCACAGAAAGGTTCTTTTTCATCAGGATTACGGGTTAACTCTTCCCCTGAATCGGGATGCAGCCCCTTAACCGCTCCAACGTCGAGCGGGCTTGGGAGAAATGTAACTACAGCATCCAAAAGGCGTTGAATGCCTTTGTTTTTAAAGGCGGATCCGCATAAAACGGGAACTATCGACAGGTCGATGGTTGCCTTGCGGATGGTATCGAGAATCTCCTCCTTAGTGATAGAATCGGGATCATCGAAGAAACGCTCAAGCAAATCATCGTTGTACTCAGCCACAGCCTCGATAAGCTTTTCGCGCCAACTATTAACCTCTTCTACCAAATCTGAGGGGACATCCTCTAAACGGTACTCTGTGGTGTTTGTTTTGGGATCCTCGTACCAAACCACAGATTTATTTTCAATAAGATCTACAATCCCTTCGAAGGAGTCTTCAGCTCCGATGGGAATTTGGATGGGTATTGGGCGAGCTCCCAGCTTTTCCTTAATTTGGGAAACAACTGAGAGGAAATCGGCACCTGGCCTATCCATTTTATTCACAAAAGCCAACCGGGGAACCCTGTACTTATCTGCTTGTCTCCAAACGGTTTCGCTCTGGGGTTCAACACCTCCAACGGCACAAAAAACAGCAACAGCGCCATCGAGTACTCTGAGCGAACGCTCAACCTCAACGGTAAAATCCACGTGACCAGGAGTGTCGATAACGTTAACCTGATAAAGTTTTTCGTTATACTTCCAGAAAGTGGTAGTTGCTGCAGATGTTATGGTAATTCCTCGCTCCTGCTCCTGAACCATCCAGTCCATGGTAGCAGCTCCGTCGTGCACTTCTCCTATTCTATGTGTTTTACCCGTGTAGAAAAGAACACGCTCGGTAGTTGTTGTTTTACCGGCGTCGATGTGGGCCATAATGCCAATGTTACGGGTAAACCTTAAATCTCTACTCATTTAAAATGTTGACTCCAGTGTTATGTATAATAATAAGGTATATCAAAAAACTAAAAACGGAAATGCGCGAAGGCTTTGTTTGCCTCAGCCATTTTGTGCATATCCTCCTTTTTCTTGAATGCAGCACCTTCCTCATTGAATGCAGCAACAATTTCGGCAGCAAGTTTCTCGCTCATACCCTTGCCAGAACGTTTGCGCGAATATAGGATCATATTCTTCATTGAAAGGGAAACCTTGCGATCGGGGCGAACTTCCATAGGTACTTGGAAAGTAGCACCACCAACCCTGCGGCTCTTAACTTCAACTTGTGGGGTAATGTTTTCGAGGGCCTTCTTCCATATATCGAGAGGGCTCTTCTCTGCATCCTTCATCTTATTGCCAACGATATCGAGGGCATCATAAAAGATGTTGAACGCGATACTCTTCTTCCCGCTGTACATCATGTTGTTCACAAAACGCGTTACTTCCACGTCTTGGAATTTAGGATCGGGTAAAAGTATCCTCTTCTTTGGTTTCGATTTTCTCATTTCTTAAAACTTACGTTAAGAGTTAATTAACTTTTTTTCTTGGGACGCTTGGTTCCGTACTTTGAGCGACGCTGGTTGCGACCCTCAACACCGGATGCATCGAGCGTACCACGTACAAGGTGGTAACGAACACCAGGTAAATCTTTTACCCTTCCTCCGCGGATAAGCACGATTGAGTGCTCCTGCAGATTGTGGCCTTCTCCAGGGATGTAGGCGTTAACCTCTTTCTGGTTTGTAAGTCTAACCCTGGCAACCTTACGCATAGCCGAGTTCGGCTTTTTAGGAGTAGTGGTGTACACACGTACACATACCCCGCGACGCTGTGGGCAAGCATCAAGAGCCGGAGCTTTGCTCTTGTCCACAAGTTTCGTCCTTCCTTTTCTTACTAGTTGCTGAATAGTAGGCATATATCCACTTATGTTTAATTAAAAAATTCTATATAAAAAGGCTCGCAAAGGTATTCTTTTTTATTGAATACCCAAAACATTTACTCAAAATATTTGTAAACTAGAGATTTTCGCTCTCTAAAATGCGGGCGCAAAGGTAAAATTTTATTTAAGCAAAACAAAAAAATCACTAGAAAAATAATTTTAGAAAAATTTAGAGAC
This sequence comes from uncultured Rikenellaceae bacterium, assembly GCA_964563065.1. Classification (GTDB taxonomy): domain Bacteria; phylum Bacteroidota; class Bacteroidia; order Bacteroidales; family Tenuifilaceae; genus DAOSWM01. The sequence goes on from CAZLXF010000008.1 coordinate 24,469, forward strand.
TATACGTAAAACAAACTTTATAGACTTAAAAAGATTTTATAATATTGTTTAAACCAAAATTTTACTATTTTTGGGGACTTTTTTGGGTTGAAACATACTCCCTTTCACTAGAAAGATAAAGTAATAATTATATTGTTGAACAGCGATAACTTGTAAGCTACATGAAAAACTATCAAACCGATCAGATTAGGAACATCGCTCTACTTGGTAATACTGGAGCTGGTAAAACCCTGCTTGCCGAAAGTATGATGTTCGAAGGGAAAGTTATTGAACGCAAAGGCACCATTGAGGCAAAGAGCACCGTTTCGGACTACTCCGAAATTGAGCAGCAAAACCAACGCTCCATTTTCTCAACCGTGCTTTATACTGAGTATCAAAACCATAAAATAAACATTATTGACACTCCGGGATCCGACGATTTTGTGGGTGCCGTAATAACCGCCATGCGCCCAGCCGATGTGTGCCTAATGACCATTAACTCGCAGTATGGTGTTGAGGTTGGAACCGAAATTTTCGGCCGTCATGCCGAAAGGTTAAATAAACCTATAATTTTCGCCGTTAACCAGCTCGATCAGGAGAAAGCCAATTATGAGCAAACCCTTGAATCGCTTAAAGTTAGCTTTGGTGGAAAAGTAGCTGTTGTACAGTACCCTGTTAACGCTGGCATTGGTTTCGATTCCATTATCGATGTACTTAAAATGAAGATGTACAAGTACAAGGGCGATACCGGTGAACGCGAGGAACTCGATATTCCTGCTGAAGAGATGGATAAAGCTGCTGAACTTCAGAATGCTCTTGTAGAATCTGCTGCTGAAAACGATGAATCGTTGATGGAGAAATTCTTCGATCAGGGAACCCTCTCGGAAGAGGAGATGCGCCAAGGAATTATGCTTGGTTTAATGTCTCGCGGATTATTCCCAGTATTCTGTACTTCAGGAAAGAAAAATATTGGTGTTAAACGAATCTTGGAATTTTCAATCAACGTTTGTCCAAGCCCCAACAAACTTCCTGCAGAAAAAACTACCGAAGGGAAAGAGATTAAATATGAAGCTAGCGCTCCAACGTCTTTGTTCGTATTCAAAACTTCTGTTGAGTCTCACATTGGCGAGATAAGCTACTTCAAAGTTATTTCGGGTAAAGTTACCGAAGGCATGGATTTATTGAACACAACCAACGATGGAAAAGAGCGTTTGTCGCAGCTATTCGTTGTTGCTGGTAAAAACCGGAACAAGGTTACTGAACTAGTTGCCGGCGATATTGGAGCCACTGTAAAGCTAAAAAACACCAAAACCAACCATACGCTTTGTGCTCCCAATCAATCAATTGCGTTCCCTGCTCTTACGTTCCCTAACCACAAGTTCCGTACAGCCATTAAAGCTAAAAACGAATCGGATACTGAGAAACTTGGCGAATATATCAACAGGGCGCATCAGGAAGATCCAACCATTGTTGTTGAGTACTCAAAAGAGTTGAGGCAGATTATCCTTTACGGACAGGGAGAACATCATCTAAACATATTTAAGTGGCAATTAACCAACCTTTATAAAATTGACGTTGATTTTATTGCTCCTAAAATTCCTTACCGTGAAACCATTACCAAAATTGCACAAGCCGATTACAGACATAAGAAGCAAAGTGGTGGTTCAGGACAGTTCGGAGAGGTACATATGGTTATTGAACCACACGTTGAAGGAGCTCCCGATCCAGTTAAGTATAAGATTGGAGGAAAAGAAGTAAACATAAGCGTTCGTGGCAAGGAGGAAGTCAACCTTGAATGGGGAGGAAAACTGGTTTACTATAACTGCATTGTTGGTGGAGCCATTGATGCACGTTTCCTTCCAGCGATTCTTAAAGGAATTATGGAGAAAATTGAAGAGGGACCACTTACTGGCTCATATGCCCGTGATATCCGCGTAGCGGTTTACGATGGAAAGATGCACCCGGTTGACTCAAACGAAATTTCGTTTAAACTTGCCGGACGTAACGCATTTAAAACTGCCTTCAAGAATGCTGGACCAAAAATTATGGAACCAGTTTATGATGTTGAAGTTCTTGTTCCTGGCGATAAGATGGGTGATGTAATGAGCGACCTTCAGAACCGGAGAGCAATCATTCTTGGAATGGACAGCGAGAAAGGTTTCGAAAAAATTAACGCTAAAGTTCCTCTGGCTGAACTTAACAAGTATTCAACCTCGCTATCATCGCTAACAAGCGGAAGGGCTACCTACAACATGAAGTTTGCTAGCTACGAACAGGTTCCTGCCGATGTTCAGGATAAGCTACTGAAAGCTTACGAAGAGGAATCGGATGAAGAATAGATTTTTCAAACACCACTATACAAAGAACCTGGCATTTATGTCAGGTTTTTTTT
>CAZLXF010000009.1:0-9552 GCA_964563065.1 uncultured Rikenellaceae bacterium
GGCTGTTTTGGCCAAAAAGGTATTAACATCGTTTGGCTATCCGGTAAATTTTGCCGTAATGTTTTTTATTGGAGCCTCGCTACTGCTAATTGCTTCTGGAGGATTTTGGAGTATTAAGGAACATGCTCCCTCGGCAATGGTTATTGACGGTTTTAAAGGGTTTATTTCAGTACTCCGAAAGGAACTTATTCAGAACAAAAAATTAGTGTACTTCCTCGGATTTGTTAATACACAGGGAATTATGATCTCCTTTCTCCCGTTTGTAATGCTTTACGGAAAGGCTTCGTTAAATACGCAGGCAAGCGACACGGGGTCGTTCCTCCTGTTTAAGGTTATTGGAATTGTTTCCATAAGCGTTTTGGTGTTGTTGGTTGCCAAACGAATTAAGTATAATCCAATACTTTATGCAAATGTGTTTCTGTCATTAATCATGATTTCAATTTCATTGTTTGTGAAGGATGCACATTTTTTACGCTACATCTTTATTCTGGGCGGAATTATTTTTTCGTTGTATAGCATCACCATGAATGGCTTACTTCTTGAGGTTTCGGGAACCGAAAACAGGGCGCTTTATGCTGGTTTCGCTGGCGCTGGGAATATACTGCCCGCACTATTCGCTCTTTCGGGTGGTTGGATAATAGGCCATTTTGGCTTTAGGGTTTTCTTCCTTATTTCGATGCTAATTGTTTCGTTATCACTTTTCTTTATTAGAAAAATAAATTGTCAAAAGTAATCTTAGGAACGGTATGAAAAAACCTATTGAAGAGGAACATTTTATGCAAGTAGCCAATAAACTAGTAAGCGAGAATAGATATGGTGAGGCAATTAACTTCCTGCAGCGAATAATTGAGGAAGATGAGGAGAATGAAAAAGCGAAAACCCTACTGCAACAAGTAACAAAAATAAACGAGTACCAAACCAGGGATATTTTCGGAACGCTAAATCTTGATATGGATCCTTGGTTTGAGTAGAATTATTTCACTTTTCAAAGAGAATCAAATTATTTAACCTAACTTTATACTAAACTATTGACATATAAACAACTGCAATGAAAATTTCAATTCTAGTCGATAACACTCCGGGTGTGAAAACAAAAGCCGAGTTTGGGCTATCCTTTTTCATTGAACATAATGGGAAAACAATTCTCTTCGATACCGCTCAATCCAACCTTTTTCTGGAGAATGCAAAAATTATGAACCTGCCAATTCGGGATGCCGATTTTATTGTTCTCAGCCACGGTCATTTCGATCACGGTAACGGTCTCTACTATTTAAAAAGCGGAAATTTAGTTTGCCACCCAGGTTGTTTCGTAAATCGTTACCGCAAAACGGATCGCTCGTTTATTGGCTTGAGAAATTCAGAGGAAGAGATTGCTGAAAAATTCAACCTTATAACCTCCGAAAAACCATACCAACTTTTTGATGGAGCATACTTTTTAGGCGAAATACCCAGAGTAACCGAGTTTGAATCCCAAACCACACCCTTTGTTTTTGAGGATAGTACACCCGATTTTGTGATGGACGATAGCGCCCTAGCGCTAAAAACCGAACATGGAGTTTTTGTTGTAACGGGCTGTGGCCATTCAGGAGTTGTGAATACCTTGGAACATGCAAAAAAGGTAACGGGTGAAAATCGAATTTATGGAGTAATGGGAGGTTTTCATCTCAAAGAAATCAACCGACAAACCAAGGAAACCATTGATTATTTGAAGAAAAACGAGGTTAAACATATTTTTCCCTCGCATTGCACAGCGCTCCCTGCGCTTTCAACTTTTTACAGTGAATTTGGGTGCAAGCAGGTTAGAACAGGCGATGTTTATAATTTTTAAAAGGTTTGATATAAAACAGTTACATGAATAATAGGCAGGAGTTTGATAAGAAAATTTTCACGGCAGGTTTGTTCCTAAACGATATTGGTTTCCTTGTTATTAATGTCCCACGATTTATTGAAGTATTTAGAAACAAAAACATTACAAAGGTTCTCGTAGAGAAAATAATGACCGTTACAACCGCTGTTAACGGTTGCGTTTACTGCGCATGGTTTCATGCCAAACAGGCCATCGAAAGCGGTATTAGTGAAGCCGAGGTGAGAAATATGCTCAACCTTCAGTTTCACGCCGATGCATCGGAGTTCGAACTTTTAGCATTGCTTTACGCTCAGCATTTTGCTGAAACAAACCGAAAACCCGAACCAGAAATGACTAGGAAACTATTCGATTTCTATGGTGACAAAACCGCAAATCATATAATCCTTTTAATAAGAATGATTTTCTTTGGAAACCTTTATGGCAATACCTGGGATGCTGTTATTAGCCGTTTCAAAGGGAAACCAGCAAAAAATAGTTGCATAATTTTCGAAATATTTTTTTTCCTTTTGAACTTCCTAATTATGTTTCCTGCCATGCTTTTGCTTAGAAAGGACAAGAAAAAAGGTTCTATTATTCTGTAACAATCTAAATTTTATAATCTATTTTTTTGAAGAGGTTATTTTCACGAACCTTTAAACTTATTGTGGTTGTTATTGTCGAATACATGATAAAAATCAACCCAATTATTTTGTGTGAAGAGAATAACAAGTTTACCTTTGCATCCATGAAAACCCGATTTCACATATTTGTCAGGAAGTTTATTGCAGTGGCTATGGTTACTTTTGTGGCGTTGCTTGCAGTGAACAATTCGGTTTTTCAACACTTCCACAGGTTGCCCGATGGGCAAATTGTTGCGCATGCGCACCCTTTCACAAAGAATACAAACCCCGATTCGCCATTCCAATCGCACAAGCATACTCAATTCGAGTTTTACTTTTTCAATAATGTTTCGTTGCTGTTTGTTGTTGGATTGCTGTTGCTGGCTTTAGTTGAGTTTATTAGAAAAGCCAATATTCAGCCATTCCTTCAAAATGTTCTTTTTAGCAATACTCCTCAGAAATTAACCAATAAAGCACCTCCCGTTCTCATTTAATCAGGAAAATATTTCCTGAATTTATATTCCTTTTCTACGCTTTTTTCTTATGAATCGTGGTTTCACGAATCATATTATACAATAAAAGAATACATTAATGAGAACATTTTTTTCAATTGGCCTTTCGGCGTTTTTTATTTTTTTTACTTCAAATATTTTCTCACAACATAGTCGTACTGATGCTAATCTTTTTGGCCACGTGCTTAACGGCGGCGAACATATTCCCTTTGCCAACGTGGTTTTAAAAGGAACAACCATTGGAACTGCAACCGACGAAACCGGTCACTACAATATGGTAAACCTTCCCGAGGGAAATTTTACGATAGTAGCCACAGCCATTGGTTATCGTCCGGTTGAAAAACAGGTAACCATTGTTTCGGGGCAATCCATTGAGTTGAACTTTAAAATGGAGGAGGATGCCATTGGTCTTGAGGAGGTTGTAGTTACTGGCGATAGGAACGAGCAGAAACGCCGCGAGTCGTCGGTTGTTGTAAATACGGTTCCTCCAAAAGTTTTTTCAATGACAAACTCGGTTGTCTTGGGCGAAGGTTTAAATTTTACGCCTGGTTTGCGAATGGAGAACAACTGCCAAAACTGCGGATTCACTCAGCTTCGGATGAATGGGTTGGAAGGTCCGTACTCACAAATACTTATCAATAGTCGCCCAATTTTCAGTGGTTTGGCCGGAGTTTACGGTTTGGAACTTATTCCATCGAATATGATTGACAGGGTTGAGGTTATTCGTGGAGGAGGATCGGCGCTATACGGGAGTAACGCAATTGCAGGAACGGTAAACCTAATTTTGAAAGATCCGATCAACAATTCCTACGAAATTGGAGGAAGCTCCAGCATAAATGGTGTAGGAGTTGAAGGAACAGGAGGAACCATTCCCGATAATAGCATGAATTTCAGCGCAACTGCCGTTTCATCGGATGTGAAAACCGGACTGGCTGTCTTTGGTTTCGTTCGTAATCGCACTCCTTTCGATGCAAACAACGATGGTTTCTCGGAACTTTCATCAATAAAAAATACGAGTGTTGGCGCTCGGGCATTTCACCGCTTTGGCTATCGTAGTAAATTAACGGTTGACTTTTTCAATATTAATGAGGATAGGAGAGGAGGCGATAAGCACGAGTATCCATTACATGAATCGGGTATTGCTGAAGCCGTTGATCACAACATTACAACCGGAGCGCTTACCTACGATCAGTTTTTCCGCGAGAGCGATTTGCTTTCAGTTTTTGCTTCTGCTCAACAGGTAAACCGAAATTCGTACTACGGTGCAAACCAGTCGCTTAGCGACTATGGCGTAACTACCGACCTAACATATTCCCTAGGAACACAGTACAAAGCCCGATTCAAGGATGCTGGACTTATATTTGGAGTAGAAAATCAGGGTGGAAATTTACGCGATACCAAGTTGGGCTACCCCGATATTGAAAATGCAACTATTGTAGATGAAGAAATTGTTGATATTCCTCACACCGATAATTTACTGGTTGCTGATCAGCTGTTGAATATTATGGGAACGTTTGCTCAACTCGATTATAAGTTAGGGAGTTTCAAAACAACTGCTGGCGTAAGGTACGATCACTACCAAATTTCCGACAAACAGAGTTCAAACAACGATGTTACCGGAAATGTGCTAAGTCCACGCGTAACGTTAATGTATGATCTGAATCACGCTATTCAGGCTCGGGTTAGCTACGCTAAAGGTTACCGCGCTCCGCAAATTTTCGATGAGGATTTGCACATCGAAACATCGGGATCACGAAAAGTGATTCATCAGAACTCGCCCGATTTAATTCAGGAAACCAGCCACAGCTTCATGTCGTCAGTCGATTTTAATTTTAGTCTTGGAAACTCCGCTTCCAGCCTTCTGGTTGAAGGATTCTACACACAACTTAACAATCCGTTTGCCAACGAGTACGGCGACATGGACGAGAACGGCGTTGTAATTTACACAAGAGTTAATGCTACTAGTGGTGCCGTGGTTCAGGGCGTAAATACTGAGCTGAACTTCGTTCCTTCTTCATCAACATCATTGAAAGCTGGTTTTACCTTTCAGAAAAGCGAGTATCAGCAGGAGCGTGAATTTGGTGAGCGTACATTCCTAAGAACTCCAAATAGTTACGGCTTTGTGACTGCCGAGTGGGAGCCTCTAAAAAATTTAATTCTAAATTCTACTGGAACCTACACTGGCAAAATGCTAGTTCCCTATTTTGGCCCAACAATCGCCAGCCCTGAGGAAGGAGAATTGCGTGAAACTAATACCTTTTTCGATTTAGGTTTTAAAATTAGCTATGGTTTCCGGATTAATGGAGCTACGCTCCAAATGTTTGTGGGAGCAAAGAATGTGTTTAACTCCTATCAGTCCGATTTTGATATGGGAATCGAACGTGATCCGGGTTACATTTACGGCCCAAACCAGCCACGTGCTATTTACTTTGGTATAAGAGTTGGGAATAGGCTTCGCTAGAAATAGATAAAATAATAACTTTTAGCCCGTTTTGCTTATTTGCTCCAGCATTTCGGGCTTTAGTATTTCTAGCAGGTTGCCTTGTATATCGATGATTCCATCCTGCTTAAAATCCTTAATAACCCGTATAATACTCATTACCGAAACACCCGTGTATTCTGCCAAATCCTTACGGCTTAGGGTAAGTTTAAAATTGTTGGTTTTGTATATTTGCTTTGAAAGAAAAAGTAGAGTATCGGCAAAGCGACCGTTAAGCTGCTTATGGGTTAGGCTCACAATGCGGCCGTAATTATATAACGTGCAGTTGTTTAGTTGGTTTACAACTTCGGCTGCAAAGTTTCCGTTTTCATGAATCAGCTTCTCGAAAGCTTTTCTGTCAATTGCACAAATAATTGTTTCTTCAATTGCCGAAACGGAATAATCGAGTACCTGGTTTTTAAAAAGAAATGGTAAGCCAATTAGGTTGCCAGCGGTGAAAATATTGAGAATAAGTTTACTTCCATCGGGCATCTCCTTGTAAACCTTTACCATACCCGATTGCAGGTACATAATGTGAGTGTAAAAGGTTCCCTGTTTGGCAACCATTTCCCCTTTATTATACTGTATCTCTACCCTGTTGCCATCGGCAAAAGTTAACTCATCGGTGTTTAGTAGCTGAAAACACTCCGATTTATTATTACACAACAAGCAACCTTTTTTGTTATGGGGATCCATGTGCTCTTTAAAAATTTACTAAATGTATGATATTTTCTACAATCTATCAAAAAAGAGTGATCCAGATCATAAAATAATACAACATATGTTAATTGGAATCGATTCTAACTTTATCAATTTACTTCGGATATGTTACAGCTAAAAAATAGCGTTAACAAAATAACAAGCTTAATTTTACAAATCGAAATATATAAATATTTAAATATAACGCCTAATGTTGCTTGTATGAATATCAGAAATGTTGCAAACCTTTTTGTTTTACTTTTCCTGATATGGGTTATGCTAACAGGTTCAATAGAGGTTGTAAGCCTTTTGGTTGGACTTGTGCTGGCAATTGTTTTTGCAATTATTTTTGGCAAAAACAGCTTGGTGTTTGGTAAGTTGCGGTTTACCCCAAAAATGTTTTACTACACATTTCTTTATCTGGTAGTTTTTCTTTGGGAGCTTGTAAAATCAAACATCAATGTGGCTTTGAGGGTAATAAACCCAAAGTTGCCAATTAACCCGGGTATTGTAAAAGTTAAAACGAAACTGAAGTCGCCCATGGGGCGAATGATTCTGGCAAACTCTATTACGCTTACGCCAGGAACTCTCACCATCGATATAAAGGACGATACCTTTTATATCCATTGGATTGACGTTAAAACGCTCGATGCTGAAAAGGCAAGCGACCAAATTTTGGGAAAATTTGAAAAATATCTGGAGGTAATTTATGGTTGAGAATATTTTAATTGCTGCTGGTATTATGATGGTACTGGCGGTGTTACTATCGCTCTTCAGATTCATTAAGGGACCCGATATTACCGACAGGGTAATTTCGTTCGATGTGATGACAATTGTTTCTATTTCCATCATTGCGCTTATTGCGCACTTTGCACAAAGAATTATTTACCTTGATGTTGCGCTGGTTTACGCACTGCTTAGCTTCCTGAGCGTTGTAGTAATTAGCCGATATATAGAAAGGGGGTTGTAATGGAAATGCTAAAACTTGCAGGAGCAATTCTTACGCTTATCGGTTCAATTTTCATCCTGCTGGGCGGATTAGGGTTAGTTAGAATGCCCGATCTATTCAACCGCATACAGGCAGGAACAAAAGCATCAACACTTGGCACAATGCTTAGCCTAATTGGACTCGCCATGGTTAATCCGGAATGGATTTGGAAACTCATCATAATTATGTTTTTTGTAATTATTACAAATCCGGTATCGTCCAACGTAATTGCCAGAGCAGCGCACCACAGAGGCGCCAAACTAACTAACAAAACCGTTGCTGATATGCTCGATGAAGAAGTTCAACCTAACGAACAGGAGGATGCGCTATGAGTATAGTTTTCGCACTATTTTTTGGAGTGGTTATACTAGTACTAGCGATGATTGCCATTTATAATAAGAACCTAAAAATTGCAATTATTGCAACGGGAGTAGTTGGGCTGTTTTCATCTATCCTTTACCTGCTGCTGGCTGCGCCCGATGTTGCTATGACCGAAGCCGCCATTGGTAGCGGACTTACTACTATAATCTTCTTCTACGTACTCAATAAAATACGCAAATCAAATGGTTAAGAAGGGGTTAATACTACTAATACTGGTTGGGTTTGCTGCAATAATCAGCAGCCTTCTAATCAACTTTACGGGGAGCGAGGAGCTAAATCCGCTTGCCATGCATTATGCAGAAAATGGCGCTACGGAGGTTGGTGCAGCCAACCTTGTAACTGCCGTTGTGGTTACTTACCGCGGTTTCGATACCTTGGGCGAGGTTACCATTCTATTCCTTGCGGCAGCAATTGTTGGATTTTTCCTAAAAGTATATCAAAGAGATAATAATCGTGAGAGCACAATTCGAAAAACCAGCGAAATTTTGGTTACCGCTTCCACACTTTTAGTTCCAACCATATTTATGCTGGGAGTTTACATTTTCATTAACGGACACCTAACTCCTGGCGGAGGATTTCAGGGAGGTGCAGTTATTGCTACTGGTGTTGTTTTAATGATAATGGCCAAACCAAATGTAACATTCAACCACAAGCTGCTTGCATTTCTTGAGTCTATTTCGGGGGTTGGGTTTGTTCTAATTGGAGTTCTTGGAGTTCTGCTTGCAGCAGGATTTCTCGACAACCGACTTCTACCAATGGGGGAATTTGGAACACTAATTAGTGCAGGCGTAATTCCAATTATTTATATTCTAATTGGGTTGAAGGTTGGTTCGGAACTTACAAATATTCTTGGTTCACTTAAGGAAACCCAAAACGAGATATAGCCATGACACAATATTTTACTTTGGAATTTATTACCATGTTCACCGGGTTTGTGCTTATGGTAATTGGTATTTGGGGAATGCTCACCCAAAATAACCTCATTAAAATTGTGATTGGGTTTGTTCTTTTCGATGCAGGCCTGAATATCGCAATTGTAAGTATTGCGTACATTAAAAACAGCACCGCACCAATTCTGGATAAGGCGGTTGATGCCGCAAACGCATCGAAATTAATTGCCGATCCTCTTCCACAGGCACTTGTGCTTACTTCCATTGTTATTGGGCTTGGCGTTACTGCGTTAATGCTTACATACGTGCTAAAGATGTACAAGGAAAAGAAATCGTTGGATATTAACTCATATACCGATTTGAAATGGTAAGTCCAATATACATTATAGCAATTGCACTGGGCGTAGCCTTTGCGCTCGGTTTTCTGGGGAAACGTGAAAAACTTTCTCTGGGTTTGGTTTACATCGCGTTGGGTGTAATAACTGTAATTTCGGGAGCCTGGTTTGTTCACTTCTGGAATAGCTCTGCAGAACCACTGCAAATATTCACAGGAGGTTTTAAGCCACCATTCTCCATTAATCTACAAATGGGAATTGGGGAGTCGTTATTTACTCTGCTAATTAACTTAGCAGGATTGCTCGGCGCTATTTACCTTTACGACGAGCTTGTAAAAGCTGGCAAGAACATAATGATTGTTTTGCTTGTGCTAATAATGGGGTTGAATGTGATGGTGATGACTCGCGACCTTTTCAACCTTTTCGTATTTATGGAGGTGCAGAGCATTGCCATTGCCGGTTTAATTATTTTGATTCCCGATAAAAAATCGATTCCGGCAGGTTTCAAGTTCGTAATTGCAACCGGACTAATTTCTGGGTTACTATTGCTGGGAACCGTTTTTGCTTACTACTTCAGCGGAACGCTGAACATCGATATGATTAGCAACGCATCGTTACTTTACGCAAAGGGCGGTGCTGTTGCAATTTTTCTGATTCTGCTTTCAGTAATTCTTGAATTGAAACCTTTTCCAGCCAACGGCTGGGCGCTCGACGTATACGAAGGTGCTCATCCCGGAGTTGGCGCTCTTGTTTCAGCCGCATCGGCAACCGCAGGAGTATTTGTTCTGTATAAGCTGATGGA
>CAZLXF010000009.1:9652-26410 GCA_964563065.1 uncultured Rikenellaceae bacterium
ATTTTTACCCTAATCGGATTTCCTCCGTTTCCATCATTTTTTGGAAAGTGGGAACTAATTATGGGCTTGGCACAATCGGGGAAACTATACCTGCTTGCTGCAATTCTCATTGGTTCATTCTTCGAGGCAATCTACCTTTTCCGCTGGTTGGGTTATGCCATTAAGTGGGACGAGGTTGAAGTTAAGCAGATTAAACTTTCGTTATCAAAAATAGTTCCCGTTGGATTATTCGCATTGCTAGCTTACGTAGCAGGATACTACACATCAACATTAATGGGGCAGGAGGTTGTTTTCAACTATATTGCGCTGGGATTCATTGCATTCCTGTTCCTTGTCGATTTTCTTCCGGTTTACATAAAAAATACTTTGGCCATTGGCGCAATGGCAATATATTTCTATTTGAATTTTGATAGCCATGAGTCGCTACGCTACATTTTCTTTGGAATATTTGTATTAGGCGGAATTATCACTCTGTTAGCAGGTTACGCATATAAAGGCAAGCGCACCGGTTTCTATCCGTTGGTAATGATGATGTTTGCCGGATTGATTGGTCTAATCGAAGCCAAAACAACGCTCGAGTTTTTCTTTGCGTGGGAGCTTATGACCGCTGGTTCGTACTTCCTTATTATTCGTGGAAAAAAATCGATGCCTCACGCGCTCAGCTATATGCTATTTTCAACGGGTGGTGCTTACCTAATCCTTGCCGGATTTGGATTGGCTCACATCGGTCAGGATTCGTTAAGCCTTGATATTTTGAAAAATGTACAAAGCTACGCTCCATATATTTTCACCCTTTTGGCGGTAGGCTTCATGACTAAACTGGCATCCATCGGTTTACACATTTGGCTGCCGGGTGCCCATGCCGAAGCGGAAGCCGATGTTTCACCAATGGTTTCGGCAATTCTGCTGAAAGCAGGAGTTTTCGGACTGGTAATACTCCTCCTAAGCATGGAGCCACAAAAACTGTGGGGCGTTGATATCCTGTATGTTCTTAGTTGGATTGGCGCATTAACTGCCGTTATGGGTAACATGATGGCTGCATTCCAAGAGGATGCTAAGCGCTTACTCGCCTACTCAAGTATCGGATTTTTAGGTTACGCACTATTTGGTCTTTCCATGATGTCGCATTTAGGTTGGCTTGCAGCACTTGCTTTGGTGATTATGCACTTCCTATTTAAAGCGTTGCTTTTCCTTGCAGTTGGAGGCGTAGTGTGGCGAACCAAAACGAAGTATATGTACCAAATGGGAGGGTTAATAAAAAGAATGCCTTTCTCTTTTATTTCTGTACTAATTGGAATTATTGTTATCGCGGGTGTTCCTCCTCTTACAGGTTTTGGTGGAAAATGGATTATGTACAATGCAATTATGGAGAAAGGTTGGTATCTTCAGGCAGGTGTAGCATTCTTCGCTGGAATTATTGCATTCCTATACTGTTTCAGGCTAATTCATACCATTTTCCTCGGACAAATTAAGGATGAACATCGCAAATTGAAGGAAGCACCTTTCTGGATGTTGGCACCACAGTACATCATACTTATTGTTGTATTTGTTCTATCAGCTCTTCCAAGTTCGCTCCTTCAGCCAATTGGTGAAATGCTGAAACCAATTTTTCCCGAGGGTGCATTGGAATGGCACGGACAACTTGCGCTTAGCGCTTACGGTTACTGGAATGGGAAAATGATTATGGTAATTGTAATTGGAATCTTCGCCATAATCTTTGCCTGGCTTTTCTTAATAAACCGGAATGCCAAAAAGGTTAAACAGTTCAATATTGTTTTTGCTGCCGAACGCCCGTTCAGGCCGGAAACCTCTCACTTTGCTTACAATTTCTTTGCTCCTTACAAGAAAGCGGTAGGTTTCTTGGTTGCACCAGGTATTACAAATTTCTGGAGTGCAGCAAGCGAAGGGGCGCACGCTATTGCAGATAAAATCCGTAGCATTTACAACGGAAACGGTCAAACTTATTTGCTACATATTATTGGTTTTATTGTATTGGTTTACATACTAATTACTGGAGGATTTTAAATGGAATTCGGTATTGATAAAATATTATACGCGCTGCTTACAATCTTTATAGTTCTCAACTATGGATTGGTCGTTCAGGGAATTATGCCCAAAATTGCAGCGCGCGTTGGTCGTCGTTATGGCATTCGGTGGTACCAACCATACATAGATATAGTTAAAAACCATGCAAAAAGGAGTAAGATACACCATGGGATTATGTTCTTCCTAGGACCAGTTTTCAGACTGTCGGGAGGAGTTGGATTACTACTTTTTATGCCGGTAATTTTTGGCTCTCCAATTTTCGGGAATTTCTCCTTTGCTGGCGATTTAACGCTGGTTCTCTACTTCCAGTTTTTTGGCGTGCTTGGAATGGCGCTTGGTGCTGGGGAGAGTGGTCACCCGCATTCAGCAATTGGTGTTTCGCGAGGATTATCGCAGGTAACTGCTTTAGAGTTGCCGTTAACTCTTGGTGTTATTGCGATTGCTGTTCAATACCAAACTCTGAATATCAGCGAAATTGTTGCTGCTCAGCAGGGTGGAATTATGAACTGGACCATGGTAACCAATCCGTTTGCAACAATTGCACTTATGCTTTCATTCCTAGGTTCTATGGGAAGAGCACCGTTCGATGTTGTGTTGGCACCTCAGGAAATTCCAATTGGCCCGCCAACTGAATACCATTCAGGATTTTTGGGAGTTCTTCAGCTTAACCGTGCCATTTTTCCGGTTGCAAAATTGATTCTTTTCATGAACCTTCTTTACGGTGGAGCAACCAGCTGGCCCGAACTAATTATCAAAACCTTCTTAATTTACATGTGGTCGATTTTTGTTGGAACAGTTTTTCCGCGTTTCAGGGTCGATCAGAGTGTACGATGGTTTTTGGGAGTTCCACTGATTTTTGGAATCCTGGCAATCCTTTTTATCTAAGTTGAAATAAAAATATCTACATAACAATGAGCAAAAGCGAATTGGAAAAAAGAACGGTAATATCGCCCGATGGAGAATCCTTCGAGGTTGATCCGTTAAAGGATTATTTTTGCGATGCCCGTCCGAAAGTTCACGAACCTGTTTTGCCAATTTTTGAGAAGTTTCTCAACTGGGCAAGGTCGGAATCTCTTTGGGTTCTGGGATTTGGAACAGGTTGCGGTGCAATTGAAATGCGTCCGCTGATGACTCCCCGTTTCGATGCATATCGTTTTGGTATTCAGTGGCGACCAACTCCTCGTCAATCTTCGGTTTTTGTAATATCGGGTTACCTTTCGGTAAAAACGCTAAAGCGTGTAATCCGCAGCTATGAGCAAATGCAGAATCCCAAGTTTGTAATGGCGCTTGGAAGTTGCACGATAAATGGAGGAATGTACTGGGATAGCTACAACACAATTAACAGGTTGGATCATTACCTTCCTGTTGATGTTTACGTTGCCGGTTGTATGCCTCGCCCCGAGGCTTTGCTTGCCGGATTCGATAAGTTAAAACATCTTATTCGCGAGGGAAAAGGCGAGGGTGCAAACCTGTACGCAAAAAATTTCGATTGGTACAAGGGAAACCAGAAAAAAATTATTAAGGATTGGGATATGCCCGATTATAACTGGTAACCGAAAATACTACACGCTATGATATCTCAATTCGAAAATATAAAACAGCTTTTCCAGCTTGAGGAGATTACTCAGCAAAGGAAAGATTTGTTGCTGGTAACTGCTCCAAAGGAGCAAATCGTGTCGCTTGTTACTCATCTTCGTGATGCGTTGAATTACAAGCACCTTGTACTGCTCACTGCGGTTGACTGGATTGAAAAGAGCAAGTTCCAGCTAAGCTACATCCTCAATAATCCATCGGAAAAGCACGATGTTATTGTTCGCACTTTAATTGATAGGGACGAGGCTACCATGACTTCTATTCATCATCTTTGGGAGCAGGCAGCAACCTATCAGCGAGAGCTTCGCGAAATGTTTGGAATAGATTTCCCTGGAAGTCCAAGGGTTGACAAACCCTTTATGCTGGAGGGTTGGGACAATATTCCTCCTTACCGTCGCGATTTCGATACCAAGAAGTATTCTGAGGAAACCTACTTCCCACGTCCCGGGCGCGAAACGCACGACCCAAAAGAATATATGAAGAAAAAACTATATCCCGATGAGCCTTAGAAATCTTTTCAAAATAACCGAGGATAGAAGCCAGTATCCTCCTGTTAATAGCGAGGGAAAAATTGATGTCGACCTTTCGTCGCAAAAATATTTGAAGTTGTGGCATGGTCCCCAGCATCCCGGCATTACTGGAAACATGTCGTTGGAACTTACGCTGCTTGGCGATGAAATAATGGACTGCGAAACTCACGTTGGTTACCTTCATCGTGGATTCGAAAAGCTGATGGAACGTCGCAAGTACATTCAGTGTTTCCCAATTGTTTGCAGAATTACCGTTCCCGAACCCGATTACAACGAGTACTGTTTTGCAGCAGCTCTTGAGGAACTTGCAGGAATTGAAATTCCTGAAACAGCAAAATGGATTCGTACGCTAGTTCTCGAAATGGCTCGCCTGCAAAGCTACCTGATGTGGATTGGCGGTCAGGCCGGATCGTTCGGAATGGGAGTTATTGGTCAGTGGAGCAACTACTGCCGCGATTTGGTTCTCGACAGGTTTGAGGAGCTAACCGGAGGTAGAATTTACCATATGTATATTATTCCCGGTGGCGTTCGCGGATTGCTGCCCGAAGGATTCGAAGGAAGAATGGAGGAAACGCTGAAAACCATCGAAACCTTTATGGTTGATATTGAGAAGGTAATGTTCAATAATGCAGTTTTCAAGAAACGTTCCGTTGGAATGGGCTACATCGATCCCAAGTGGATAAATCAATTTGGAATTACCGGACCAAATGCGCGTGGCGCAGGAATTCCAAATGATGTTCGCAAGGATTATCCGTACCTAAAATATCCTGAACTGGATTTTGAACCAATTGTAGGAAAGAATTCTGATATCTACACCCGTGCCGATGTTCGCCGCAGGGATACACTGCTATCCATCGACTTAATCCGTCAGATTTTAGCAAAAATGCCAAAGGATGGCGATTTTAAAGCGCCAACTCCAAATGTTCTGCACTGGAAAGTTGCTCCCGGCGAAACCTACATTCGTTCCGAATGTACCCGTGGCGAGTTTGGCTACTACATAGTTTCCGATGGAAGTGAATATCCCCGACGCATAAATGTTCGCGGTCCCAGCTACACGCACGCAGTGGCTTTGCTTGAGAAAATGATTATCAATGCAAACCTTGCCGATGTAGCCGGACTAATGACATCGCTACACACGTATCCACCCGAGATTGAAAGGTAAATTTTACAATAATTTTTTGCACAGATATGGCAAGAATAAAAGATATAATTATCCCGTTTACAGCGTGGAAAAATCTGGTAAAAGAACCGGTTACCATAAAGGAACCTTTGAAACGTGAGGCAGCACCACGTTACCGTGGTTTTCACCAGAATAAGGTTGATGAGTGTATAGGTTGCGGTACCTGCGAATCAATCTGTCAGAATGCTGCCATCGATTTGGTTCCCGTTGAGGGAATTGAAACTAAGGACGGCGATAGCGGACTTCGTCCACGAATCGACTACGGCCGTTGCTGCTGGTGCGCCCTTTGCGTTGATGTTTGTACTACAAACTCACTCACCATGTCCAACCACTTTAAGTGGGTTGACAGCGATCCTGATGTTTTTTGTTTCATTCCTGGAGTCGATAAAAAGGATTGGGATGATGAGGTAAATGGTTACAAAAAACCGGGTCCAAACTACGAGCTGTACGCTAAGGAGCGTATTCATATGCCAGAACTCAAGCCCGAAGATCGCGATAAATCGTTTATCGAAATAGTTCAGGGCTACTCCAAAGAGCAGGCAATAGAGGAGGCCGATCGTTGCGTAGAATGTGGAATTTGCGTAGCAACCTGTCCGGCTCACATGGGAATTCCCGAGTACATTCGGGCAATTCGCAACGACGATCTGAATGAAGGATTGCGAATTCTTTACGATACAAATCCGCTACCCGAAATCTGCGGACGTATTTGTACCCACAAGTGCGAAACAGTTTGTTCTGTTGGTAGCACTGGTGATCCACTGTCGATCCGCTGGTTGAAACGTTACATTGCCGATCAGCATCCTGCTGAGAATTACAAGAAAATTCTCGAAACTGAGAATATTCAGAAGAATGGAAAACGCATTGCGATAATTGGTGCCGGTCCGGCAGGTTTATCGGCTGCATACTACCTTGCACTAACAGGTTACGAGTGCGTTATTTTCGAGAAACTTCCCGAGGCTGGAGGAATGATGCGTTACGGAATTCCGGAGTATCGTCTCCCTTACAATGCGTTGGATAAAGATGTAAACTACATCAAATCGCTTGGCGTGGAAATTAAGTACAACGTAACCGTTGGTAAGGATATCACTCTCGATCAGCTCAATAATGATTTTGATGCAGTTTTTGCCGGAACAGGTTTGCACTTGGGGCGTAGCACCAGAGTTCCCGGAACCGATCATAAAAACGTATATCAAGCCGTTGATTTGCTTCGCGATATCACGCTAGGCAAAGAACTTCCAGTTATGGAAAAGATTGTGGTTATTGGTGGAGGAAACGTTGCTATGGACATTACTAGAACCTTGGCTCGCTTGCAGAATAATAAGTTTGGAAAGGTAAGTGTTATTGCAACTTCGCTTGAATCGGAGGAGGAAATGCCTGCCGACCGTGAGGAAATTGTTGAAGCTCGTGAGGAGAAAGCAGAGGTAATTCCTGGTTGGGGACCAACCAGAATTGAAGTTGTTGAAGACAAAATCAAAGGTTTACATGTTGTGAAATGCACTTCTGTATTTGATGAAAATCGCAGGTTTAGTCCTAAGTTCGACGAGAATCAAACCAACTTCTTTGCTGCCGATATGGTAGTTGAATCAATCGGCCAGGGAATGGATTTAAGCTACATTTCCGACGATATCAAGGATAACCTGAAACTCGATAACCGTGGAAGAATTGTGGTGAACGACTACTTCCAATCGAGCATCGATTGGCTATTTGTGGGTGGTGATATTATTCAGGGACCCGATGTAATTCATGGGGTTGCCAACGGCCACAAAGCGGCTATTGGAATCGATAAGTTTCTCAATAAACAATTAACCGATTGATATTAAAATAAATAAGGTTAATTAAAATTACCACGGGCTTTAGCCCGTTGGTTATAATAAACAAAACAAAAGGCTTTAGCCAAAAAACTCAATCTATATAACAGCTATGAAAACTCAATTTTTAAAAGTTTTTAATTGCTATTTGCCCCTGCTTGCAGCAAGCAAGCTCTAACGAGGGCGGCTGTAAATTGATATTTTTAAAATTTAAACAGTTTCTAAATAAAAAAGCATTATTTGATAAATAATAAACGAATAAAACAATGGCAAATCTGAGCGTAAACTACATGGGATTCCAGTTGAAGAATCCAATCATTGCCTCAAGTTCCGGGCTAACCGATTCCGTTGAAAAAATTGTGGAGCTGGAGAAACACGGAGTTGCAGCAGTGGTGCTAAAATCGCTTTTCGAGGAGCAGATATTAATGGATGTTGATTCCCAGAGGATGAACAACATCTTCGATTCCTACTCCGAAGCCGAAGGGTACATTGCCTACTATACCCGCCGAAATGCATTGAACAGCTACATCGAGTTGATTGATAATGCCAAGCAGAATACCAGTATCCCAATTATTGCAAGCATAAATTGTACATCGGCAGAGCAATGGATCGATTTTGCTGGCGATGTGCAAGCTGCTGGAGCCGATGGCTTGGAGCTGAATGTCTTTATTCTTCCATCCGATCCAACTATTCACGGGCGAACCATTGAGCAAATTTACCTCGATATTGCGACCAATGTTTCAAAATCGGTAAGCATTCCGGTTGCCTTGAAAGTTCACCACTACTTTAGCGGAATGGCAAACTTTATGACCGAACTTTCCAACACTGGCATAAAATCACTTGTTCTGTTCAATCGTTTTTACCAAACCGATGTTGATTTGGAAAAAATGAAGATTTCTTCGGGTCATATTTTCAGTACCCCTGAGGATAACACAATGGTGAAACGTTGGCTAAGCATTCTTTCGGGCAGAGTAAACTGCGATTTGGCAGCATCAACAGGAATTCACAATGCCGAAACTGCGCTCAAAAACTTGCTCCTCGGAGCAAACGCTGTTCAATTGGCTTCGGTAGTTTACCAGAAAGGCCCATCGGCAATTACAGGAATGCTCGATGAAATGGATCGCTGGCTCGATGACAAGAAAATTGGAACGGTTGAAGAAATAATTGGCAAACTTCGTCAGGCCGATAGTATTCGTCCTATGGCTTACGAACGAGCCCAGTTTATGAAGTATTTTTCCGATGTAAAGTAATTCCAAACACAATATTTGAATAGAAAACCTTGGGTTGAAACTCAGGGTTTTTTTGTATATGTTATTAAACACATGTGTTATGGTTAAGGGATTAGCTTGTAAACAATAGTAATGGTATTATTGTGTACAAAAAAATTTATAGTTTTGCTGTTCGAAAAATCGATAACCAATAAAAATAAGAATATGAGCAAATTAGCAGTAGTAGCCCTTGGTGGCAATGCGTTGCTTCGTGGGAACCAGGCTGGTACCATCGAGGAGCAGGAGCAAAATACAACCGATACTCTCGAGAACCTTGTTTACCTTATCAAGGAAGGTTACAACCTTGTAATTAGCCATGGAAACGGTCCTCAGGTTGGAAATATCCTTATGCGTAACGATGCCGGTGAGGAAATGTACGGAATTCCTCAAATGCCGCTCGATATTTGCGTAGCCGATTCGCAGGGTGGAATTGGATACATGATTGAGCGCATGCTGCGCAATGTTCTTCGCAAGCATGGAATCGACAAGGAGGTTTGCTGTTTGGTTACTCCGGTTCTGGTTAATCACGATGATCCAGCATTTAAAAATCCAACCAAACGCGTTGGGAAAATATACACTAAGGAGCAGGCTGATGAACTGGCCAAAAATAAGGGTTGGATCTTCAAGGAGGAAATAAAGGACACTGGAAGTGGTTGGCGTAGAGTTGTTCCTTCACCAAAGCCAATTGGTATTGTTAACGAGAAAGTTATCAAACAGCTTGTTGACCAAGGAATTATTGTTATCGCTTCAGGCGGTGGCGGAATTCCTGTTTACATTGATGAAAAGGGCGATGTTCGTCCTTCGGAGGCGGTAATCGATAAGGATTCAGCTTCTGCATTAATGGGCGCATTAATTGGCGCCGATGAGTTCTACATTCTTACCGATGTTCCATACGTTTACATAAACTACAAGAAACCCGGTGAGAAGAAACTAGAGTTTCTAAATAAAGCCGATACAGAGAAGTATCTTACCGAAGGAATGTTTGGTGAGGGCAATATGGCTCCAAAAATACGTGCTTGTTTAGATTTTGTTAAGCAGGGAGGTCACCTAAGCGTTATTACCGAAGCTACCAAACTCGAGGACAAATCGTACGGAACAAAAATTACTTTAGAGTACGAAGATTAATTGTTAAACATTAAATAATTAAAGCTATGGCATTCAATCTTAGAAACAGAAGTTTTTTAAAGTTGCTGGATTTTACTCCAAAGGAAATTCAGTTTATGCTCGATCTTTCTGCTGACCTTAAAGCAGCGAAATACGCTGGAACCGAGCAGCAGAAGTTAAAAGGGAAAAACATTGTTCTTCTCTTCGAGAAGGATTCAACCCGCACCCGTTGCGCGTTTGAGGTGGCAGCACTCGACCAGGGAGCACACGTAACCTACCTTGGTCCATCAGGTTCTCAAATGGGTAAGAAAGAGTCCATGGAAGATACCGCCCGCGTTCTTGGACGTATGTACGATGGAATTGAGTATCGTGGATACTCACAAGTAATTGTTGAAACTTTGGCAAAACATGCAGGTGTTCCTGTATGGAATGGTTTAACCAACGAATTTCACCCAACCCAAATTCTGGCCGATTTCCTAACCATGCGCGAGCATTCAAATAAGCCTCTTTGCGAGGTAACTTTCGCGTACCTTGGCGATGCTCGTAACAACATGGGCAACTCGCTAATGGTTGGCGCTGCCAAAATGGGAATGGATTTCCGCGCGGTGGCTCCAAAAGCTTGCTGGCCAACTGACGAACTATACAACGAGTGTCTCGAAATCGCTAAAGAAACCGGCGCAAAAATTACTCGCACCGAGAGTGTAGAAGAAGGTGTTAAAGGTTGCGATTTCCTATATAC
Source organism: uncultured Rikenellaceae bacterium (assembly GCA_964563065.1). GTDB lineage: Bacteria > Bacteroidota > Bacteroidia > Bacteroidales > Tenuifilaceae > DAOSWM01. The sequence continues at coordinate 19,921 of CAZLXF010000009.1, forward strand.
CGATGTTTGGGTATCGATGGGCGAGCCTGAATCGGTTTGGGAAGAGAGAATTAAACTGTTGAAACCTTACCAGGTTAATAAGAAAGCAATGGATTTAACCGGAAATCCAAACTGCAAGTTCTTGCATTGTCTTCCTGCATTCCACAACCGCAAAACAGCTGTAGGAGAGGATATCTTCAAGAAATTTGGACTTGAATCAATGGAAGTTACCGAGGAGGTATTTGAATCCGATGCCAGCGTTGTTTTCGACGAGGCTGAAAACCGTATGCACACAATTAAAGCTGTTATGGTGGCTACACTCGGACAGTAATATTAAAGCATTATTTCAAAAAAGGCAGCAAAAAAAGCTGCCTTTTTTTATGATATTTAAAAAAAAATGCTATAATTTTATAGTTGAAAATCAATTAATAGCATTTATTATGAATATTTACATTGGGAACATTTCTTACTCGATGACCCCAGAGGAGATCAAAGAACTTTTTTTGCCTTACGGCAATGTTTTAAATGTTCGAATTATTACTGACAAACGCTCTGGACGTTCAAAGGGTTACGCTTTTGTTGAAATGGATAACGATACTGATGGTGAAAACGCAATTCAGGCGTTAAACCAATCGCAGGTGAAGGGAAGAAACATTAAGGTGAACAATGCAGTAAGGAAGAACTCTTCCGAAGAACAACTGAACTAAACCTGAACTATCGTATAAAAAGTTCAACTACAAAGTAGTAGGTAATTACTCCCGAAACAGCGAATTTAAGTCCTGTTCCTAGTAGAAAGCCTATAAACGAGCCAATTGCCGATTTAAGAGCATTTTTCTTATTCTCAGGTGATGTATACTCTCCAATAAATGCTCCTACAAATGGTCCCACAATTATTCCAATAGGTGGGAAGAAAAAGATTCCAATAACTAGCCCAATTGTTGCACCCCAAACGCCTCGCTTGCTCCCTCCAAACCTTTTCGTAGCCCAAACCGGAAAAACGTAGTCGAGTACAGTCACTATTGCTGCAGCAATTCCCATCCAAATAAGCCAGCTGGTTTCAATGCTTCCCCATCGGGTAAAATGCCCAGCTAGAATTCCAAGGAAACTTAATGGAGGTCCTGGAATTACAGGTAAAATACAGCCCAAAAGTCCAAGAATTATTAGAATAACTGCAACAGATATAAGAAAGTAGTCCATGATATTTTTTTTCCAAATATAGATTAAAAATCAGAATACAGCACACTTGAAACGCCCATTATTTTGTTGTATATTTACTTGGTTAGTAACTCAATGGTGAATGTATTTTATGGAGACAAAGGCAGTTTCAATAACCCTTTTTGGCAGGGTTCAACAGGTTGGATTTCGCTACTTTGTTTTTAAACTTGCAGTTGAGGTTGGGGTTTTTGGTTTTGTAAAAAACCAGCCCGACCGTAGCGTTTACGTTGAGGTTGAAGGCGAACCCCATTTGGTTGATGTGTTTGTTGAGCACTGCAAAATGGGTCCTCCTCACTCGAAGGTTACAATGTTTACGGTTAACCCTATTCCTGTTCAGAATTTCAAGGAGTTTACAATAAAGTAGCTACTCTTTCTCAGCAGTGTAAATGGCCGAAATCCCAAAACTTTGCAACCTATAGGTTGCGTTTGTAAATCCTGATTTGTGCAGAAGTTCAATAAAATCTTCTCTTTCAGCAAATGCTTCAACCGATTCGGGGAGATATGTATACGCGTTGTTATGTCCCGATACTTTTTTACCAATTAACGGAAGAATTTTGTGGAAATAAAACCGGTATAAATTTTTTACTGGCCACGATTTGGGCATGGTAAACTCCAGAACATAAATTTTCCCTCCGGGTTTTAGCACTCTGCAAATTTGTGAAAGCCCTTGCTGCGGGTTGTAAAAATTTCGAACGCCAAATGCAACCATGGCTGCATCGAATGAGGAGTCGGGGAAAGGAAGCTCTTCGGAGCTGGTTTTGGTAAATTCTATTCTTTCTGAAAGGTTTCTTTTTGCAATCTTTTCTTTGGCAACTGCCAACATTTTATCAGAAATATCGGCACCTGTAATTTTTACGCTTCTATTTTTTTTTGCTAAAGCAATAGCCAAATCGCCTGTTCCGGTTGCAATATCAAGCACAGTTTCGGGATTATTTTTCAACAAAACTTTGATTAATCTTTTTCGCCAAATTTTGTCGATTCCCAGGCTGAGAGTATGGTTCAGAAAATCGTAGCGATGAGCAATGTCGTCGAACATCGTTTCAACCTGCTGCGCCTTTGTATTCTGTTGATTGCTCAATTTGGATATAAGAGTTTATTCAACCTGCTGAGGTTGAGAATTTAGTATTGTTTTGTTGGATGTTTATTTTCCTGTAACTGCCTCACCAATTGATGAATCGTAAACACGTTTCATATCGGAAATAAACCCGAAGGAAATATCATCAACCCGAATTTCAGATTTGGTTACGTGGCCAAGCGCAGTAAACGGAATGTTGTTTTCCATCATGTAATCGATGAAATGCGTTTCGCGCGATGGAGAAACGGTAACCACAATTCTTCCTTGGGCTTCGCCAAATAGGAATGCATCTGTACGAACCTCAGCATCGGAAGTAATATCGAATCCAAGGTTGCGTGGCATGGCACTTTCAAATAGCGAAACGAAGAGTCCACCGTCGGAAACATCGTTTGCCGATTGCACCAAATTCATTTTAATAAGCTCCATAACCGCATTCTGGATGCGGTGCTCTTCGTCCAAATCGAAGTATGGTGCAGGCGAAGCCTTAATTCCGTGGAAATTAAATAGGTATTCCGATGAAGAAATGTCGTTGTGCGAACGACCAATAAGGTAAATCATGTGACCTTTTTCCTTGAATGCCAATGTAGTATGGTGGTTTTTATTTTCCATTATACCCAGCATTCCGATGGTTGGGGTTGGGAATACCGCCTCAACTTTTCCTCCAATGGTTGACTGGTTGTAGAAACTTACGTTTCCACCTGTAACAGGAGTTTCAAATTTTTCGCAAGCTTTTCCCATTCCTTTAATTGCACCCACAAATTGCCAGTAAACTTCTGGAACATATGGATTTCCAAAATTCAAGCAGTTGGTAATTGCCAGGGGTTTCCCTCCTGTACATACAATGTTGCGCGCTGCCTCGGCAACGGCAATCATGGTTCCAACTTCTGGGTCGGCTTTTACGTAGCGTGAGTTGCAGTCAACTGTGAGCACAAGTGCTTTGTTGGTTCCTTTAACATTTACAACACCCGCAGCCGATGGGAAGTTGGTGGTCATGTTAGCAGTGCCAACCATGCTGTCGTACTGTTCGTATACCCATTTCTTTGAAGAAATGTTTGGGTTTGCAATAAGCATGGAAGCCACTTCCCTTAAATCGGTTGGTTCGGGAACTGAGTTAATATCAAACTTTTTATACTCCTGATAGTAAGCGGGTTCTTTGTATTCGCGGTCGTAAACCGGAGCGCCTCCGCCAAGTACAAGGCTTGGAGCAGGAACGTCGGCAACTTTTTCGCCATGCCACATAAACTCAAGCCTTTCGCCTTCAATTACTTCACCAATTTGAACGCAGTTCAAGTCCCACTTTTCGAAAACTTTCTCAACATCTTTCTCCCTTCCTTTCTGAACGCAAATTAGCATTCTTTCCTGCGATTCGGAGAGAAGAATTTCCCAGGGTTCCATATTTTGTTGGCGGAGAGGAACTTTATCGAGGTTTACTCGCATTCCATGATTTCCCTTTTCCGACATTTCAGAGGTTGAGCAGATAATTCCGGCAGCGCCCATATCCTGCATCCCAACAATTGCGCCAGTTTTAATAACTTCTAGCGAAGCTTCGAGCAAAAGTTTCTCCGCAAATGGGTCGCCAACCTGTACCGAAGGTAAATCCTCGGCTGAATTCTCAGTTATATCGGCCGAAGCAAAAGTTGCTCCATGTATTCCATCCTTTCCGGTTGATGAACCAACAATGTAAATTGGATTTCCTGCCCCTTTTGAAACTGCAGAAACCACCATTCCCTTTTCAACCAATCCAACCGACATGGCGTTTACCAGCGGGTTAGTATTGTACGATTCGTCGAAGAAAACTTCGCCCCCAACAACTGGAATTCCGAAAGCGTTACCATAATCGCCAATTCCTTTAACAACACCTTTCAGTAGCCATTTGGTTCTGTCGAGTTTAAGATTGCCAAATCGGAGCGAGTTAAGCTGCGCAATGGGGCGGGCGCCCATGGTGAATATGTCGCGGTTAATTCCACCCACGCCTGTAGCAGCACCCTGGTAGGGTTCAACGGCGCAAGGGTGATTGTGCGATTCGATTTTGAAAGCACACGCCAACCCATCGCCAATATCAACCAATCCTGCGTTTTCGGCTCCAGCTTCTGCCAGAATTGCATCGCCTTTGCGCGGAAGAGTTTTTAGCCACTTAATTGAATTCTTGTACGATGCGTGTTCGCTCCACATTACCGAGTAAATGCTAAGCTCGGTAAAGTTGGGCGTACGCCCAAGGTAATCCTTTATCATTTGGAATTCCTCGGGAAGAATTCCCAACTCCTTGGCGGTTTCAACAGTTACTTGTGGTGTTGACATATTCTGGGTTTTTACGTTTACAAATTCTGGAATGGGTAAGAAAAAATAATGTCCCCAAAAATAGTAACAATATGGGAGACTGGAAACATACTTTTACTCTTTTTTATGAATTAAACTAGTTGAAAGAAGAAGTGTGTTTGTGCTATAAATTACTGGAAATAAATGTTTTCAGTTTAATGCTGCTAAAATCATGGATAAAAAATTCTGCATCGGGAAGTTCATTCTGCGAATGCGTAGTTAGCAATCCAATCACTTTCATTCCGGCATTTTTTGCCGACTCAATCCCCGAAACCGAATCTTCAAAAACAATGCATTCTGCTGGATGAAGATTCAGTTTTTGAGCAGTTTTCAAATAAACTTCGGGATGGGGTTTTGCTTTCGCAACTTCATTCCCGTTTGTCAAACAATCGAAGTAATTCCTAATTGAAAGCTTATCGATTATAAAATCGAGGTTGGAAACAGGAGCCGATGTGGCAACGGCCAACTTCATTCCAGCAGATTTTGCAAATTTTAAAAAATTAACCAAACCGTAAACCGGCTCCACAAATCCGTTGTAAACCTCGCGATAAACTGCTTCTTTGCGTTCGCCCAGCAAATGCACTTCCTCATCCGTAACCTCGCGGTTTAGCAAACCGCTAAGAATATCACGATTTCCTTTCCCAAAATATTTTCGGCGAAACTCTGCTATATCAATTTCCACAGAAATTTCCCTACAAAATTTTCCCCACGCTTCAACATGGAAGTTGTGGTTATCAACCAGTACTCCATCCATATCAAAAATTACAGCTTTAATCATAGTTGTGGCAATTGATGTGAAATTTATTTCAATGCAAAGAAAAGAATTGCAATCTTTGTATGAAACTAAACTTTGGTTAATTCATTACTCAAAACGAAAAATATTTTGCCATGAACAGAATTGCATTGGTTACAGGCGCAACGGCAGGTTTTGGAAAAGCAACCGCATATCTTCTTGCAAAAAACGGATTCCGTTTAATAATTACAGGGCGTAGAAATGAAACATTGAATGAGGTTCAACGTGAGATCGAAGAAAAATTCGGGCAGAAAGTTCTTGCGTTGAATTTCGATGTGCGCAGTAAAGAGCAGGTTGATAAAGCCATTGATAGCATTCCAAACGATTGGAAACCAATCGATATTCTTGTAAATAATGCTGGTTTGGCAGTGGGCTTGAACCATCTTAATGAGGGAGTTATCGATGACTGGGAACGAATGATAGATACAAACGTGAAGGGTTTGCTTTACGTTACCAGAAAAATTGTTCCTCAAATGATCGATAAAAAGAGCGGACATATTGTGAATATTGGTTCCATTGCCGGAACCCAGGTTTACGAAAACGGCAACGTTTACTGTGCCAGCAAGCACGCAGTTCACGCACTTTCGCAGTCAATGAGAATAGATTTGCTTCAGCATAGCATAAAAGTAAGCGAAATTCGTCCCGGACTTGCCGAAACCGAATTCTCAATTGTTCGTTTTAAAGGCGACGCCGAAGCTGCAAAAAAACCGTACATGGGACTTGTTCCACTTTCAGCCGAAGATATTGCCGATGCAGTTTTGTACGTTGTAACTCGCCCCGAACATGTAAATATCAACGATCTTGAGATTACTCCAACCGCGCAGGCAAGCTCATACTATGTGTTTAGAAAGTGATTAATTTGAATTTAAAATTAAATGAATTAGTATTCGGTAATCAGTGATTAGTCTTCAGTTGGCAGTTGGCAATTTACAGTCTGCAAACATTGAGTTCATTTTGTATATTGAGAATTGAGAACTGAAAATTGGGATTTGGAATTTCTCTCATTTGACATTTGACATTTGACATTTGACATCATACCTGCCTATCGGCAGACAGGCATCTGACATAAATAATTAAGGATAGACAATCAGTTTTTTAAATTATTTTCAACA
>CAZLXF010000010.1:0-3418 GCA_964563065.1 uncultured Rikenellaceae bacterium
AATCGGTGTAGCCTGCTGCTCCCGATGTGTTGGTGAGCGAACCTACGGTTACGCCGGCAATCCACTCGTAGCTGAAGTTGTTGCCCTGTGAGGTGCAGTAGGAAACAATGAACTCCTGAGTTGTAAAAGTTGCAACCGATGAGTATGAGCTTGTACCTGCAGAATTTTTTGCTCGAACTTGGAATTCATATGTTGTAACAGGTGATAGATTGGTAGCGACATACGAATTTGCGGTAACATTGTAGGTTGCCCACGATCCACCCTGTGGACGAAGCTGAACATCGTATGATGTTGCACCTGAAGTCACATTCCAAGCTAAGGTAGCACTGTTATCAGTAACATTTGATGCGGCTAATCCGGTAGGAGTTGTTGGAGGTTCAACCGGACCAGTTCCCACATTCTTAACACCTTGGTAAGTTCCATAGTTATATGCTGTAACTGTTAGAGTAGCTTGTCCACTTGTAAAACTATGGCTAACAGAGGCAACTCCCGATGAGTTAGTTAAAGCAGAATAAGAGGCTCCATTCTGATAGAGGCTTACCCTAGCATTAGCAACAGGTGAACCATTCGAAGTAACAGTTACCGAGTATGGAGTTGCAGTAACATCTCCAGCAGTTACAGAAATTGCTTTGGGAGTATCGGTACGAACCTGAAGCGAAGCATCACCAAAAATAGTCCATGTTTGTGCAGTTTCGCGAGTATCGGTATTCGTGTACTGCTCCGCTAACATTAAAACATTCCCATTGAAGGTAATAGAACCAAAAGTAGTTCTCTTATCAACAGAGGTAGTAGTTGTTCCATCACCAGGATTTGAAGAATAATTGTAGCCACCTATTAAAATATCGTTAAAGTAATCCTGTCCGCGCATAGGTGGTTGCCAAGGTTGGTTAATGGTTGCCATAATTGTTGCAACAGCGCCACCATTCTCTTTTCTCAACCATGCTTCAGCAAAACAATCGCCAGTTGTCATATGAAACTTTCCGTTCACACAAGCAACAGAGAAAATGAATGGGAGTTTGCTACCATTTGTTGAACTATTTATATAGGTGTTGCTATAGCTACTGGTTACCCATGTTGTTTCAGAACCATGTCCACAGTAGTTTATAACTCCAACACCTGCATTAACAGAAGAAGCTACTCCTGATGCTGTTGCACTTGGCTGATACTGGCTTGCAACATTTGTATAGGTGTAAGGTAATAGTTTATTATTCTTGATAATATCCATGTGTGAGTTATCGGCTTCGCCATCGTCGCCTGAGCCTGAACCCTCACTTGATGCAATTCCAAGCGCATTCTTGTACCAAGTTCCCGACATGTCAGGATTTTTTTCATAGTTAATGGCTTTATTAACTTGAACTGTAACCTGAGCCGATGTACTTGCTGAAAAACGACCAATAATTAATTCAGAGTAGTAGTCGCTTCCAGAGATACATCCTAAGTAGGGATCCATTGGTGCATTCTGACCTGTACCTAAATCGGATTTTATATCGGCCCAATCGCCAACAAGCTGAACATACAATAGGTTTGGGTTTGAGTTGTATGCATTCTGAATAGTAGTTTTAACGTTGGTTCCAGTAGTAACCTGCTGTGTTTGTACCTTGTAACCCACTTGACGTTTCCAGTCGATGTAAGGCTGAATAGCAGTTGCATCGCGCGATGTATAAATAACAAGCATATCGCCAAACTCGCCAATTTGGTTGGCAAACTTACTTGGGTTATAGTTAAAGTATAGCGATTTGTAAATATCGTTCATGGCAGGATCGATATAATCCGCTGTAAGTTTAATTGGGTTAGTAGATTTGGTATCATCTTCAGTAACTAATACAGAAATGCTCTTGTAAACTCTAAGCGTTTTTTTCACAGCATTATAACGGAATGGATACACCATTATATTAACACCGCGAGTATCCCTAAAAATAAATGGCTCTGCTCCTTCAACAATAGTTTCTGGATAAAAGGCATCGACTTCAGATTCTGGATCAATTACATAAGGAACCGATTTAGGATCCTCGTTACGGTAAATAGTTCCCCTCGATGGAAGCATGGGATGATCGAGTTTAATATCAATGTAATCCTCACTTACTACTTTAAAACTTACATCGTTTTTTGAACCAAGTTGAATTGTAGTACTTAGCATTGGAAGCTCTGCGAATCCCTTTTTAAAAGTGCTTACTCCATGGTTAAAGTTTACAACGGAATAAACAATTCCCTCCTCCTCAATTTCGGTAATTCCATAGCTTCCAAGGTTAATTTTTAGAATCTGCTCTGTTGAGTTTAGGTAGGAAAACTCAGCAGAAAAAGCATCGTTTGCTCTTGAGTAACGTTCCTGAGAGAAACTCCATGTTGCCAAAAGAACAAGCAAAAGCGTAGTAAAAACATTCTTCATAGGTAAACTGTTTTTGGTTAGTAATTTAGTTTATGGTTTGTTGGGAAAAGTTCAATTACTAGTATTAATTCAGGATTTTTCTTTCAATTTATCGGTGCGAAATATAGTAAATAGCCCTTTCGACTTTAGTTTCTGTCGATATACTACAGAAACCAACCAACGAACAACCATTATCTCAGAAAATTTTACATATTATTGTTAGTTTTATGGGTTTTGAAAATTAAATGATGTGAAAAATTTTTATCTTGTCCGAAATTTTTTTGAAGACTTCACGCAAACCCTTATTTCGTGTAGAAATGAAGTTAAAATGTGTAATTGTTGATGATGAGCCTCTTGCCATTGCTGCTTTGGAAAGCATTCTAAAGAAGATTCCAAACATTGAGGTGGTTTCAACCTTCAACAACGCAGTTTCCATTCTCGAAAAAATTTGTGAAATTGATTTCGATTTTCTGTTTCTCGATATTGAAATGCCAAACCTTACTGGAATTGATTTACTCAGAAGCCTTTCGCAACCACCACTAGCAATTATTACCTCAGCTAATAAAAACTATGCGATTGAAGGATTTGAGCTAAACGTAGTTGACTACCTTATAAAACCATTAACCTTTGAAAGGGTTTTTAAAGCGGTTCATAAAGTTTCTGAAATTGTTGCAGCAAAAACTCAACATAGCCAGGTTGATACATCCGACCACCTTTTCCTGAAGGAAAACAAAAGAATGGTAAAAATCAACCTTGCCGATATACTATACATCGAAAGCATGAAGGACTACGTTAAGGTTGTAACCAAGGAAAAAACGGTAGTTACAAAGCAAAACCTTAGCCACTTTGAACAAATACTTAACCCATCAGATTTTATAAGAATTCATCGATCCTTCATAATTGCAATAAAACATATTGATGCCTACAACTGCTCCTCCGTTGAAATTGGTTCATCGGAAATACACATTGGTAGAATGTATAAGGAGGAAGCCATTAAACGGCTTGGTGATTTTATTGATACAGACTAACCCTTTTAATAATGAGAGCCTTTAC
>CAZLXF010000010.1:3518-24961 GCA_964563065.1 uncultured Rikenellaceae bacterium
TTCAACGATGTTTGGGATATTAACTGTTTTTCCGATACAGTTTTCTTCCTAACGGACAAGTTCCTGTTTATATACTCCAACAACAAGTTCGATTACATTGAATGTGGTGAAGAAAACTTCTACCTAAGCCACGAAGTTAATAATAGCTACTATGTTCAAGAGCTGGGAGTTGGCCTATCAAAATTTGAAAACGGAAAACTAAATCTTATAAAAAAAGGCGAATTTTTTAGCAATATTAGAGTTCATAGTATCCTACCATACGATACTTGTTTCTTAGTTTGCTCACGCAACGAAGGACTATTTCTACACAACTGTTCATCTGAGAAATCAACAATTCAGTCTCTCTCAAAGCTTTCAAAGAAAGCAAAAAAACTAAACGACTACTTTTTAGAACATCTTTTTTATCATGGAATAAAAATTGATGACAACCTTTTCGCGCTTGCCTCAATTACAGGTGATATACTAATTGTTAACAGTGAGTGGGATGTTGTTGATGTGATAAATGAGAAAACTATTGGCGTAAATAGCACCACTCTCTTCCTGTTCTTCCAGAAGAACCATTCGCTTTGGCTAGGTTTAAATAATGGAATATGCCAGGTTGATGTCCTAACTCCCCTGCGTTACTGGAACGAAAAAATGGGTATAAATGGGCTACTAACCGATGTTGCACGAATTGGCAGCACATTCTACGTTTCAACCGGATCAGGAATTTTCTACACTCACTCACAAAGCAACACCTTCGAAAACAGCATTTTTCATCCTGTTGAAGGGCGTTTTGAGCAAGCGTGGCAACTTCAATATTTCTATATACCGCCAATTAAAAAGAATTTACCAAATACTCATCCCTACTTCTACAACAATAAAAACACCATTCTTCTGGCATCAACAACTTCTGGCTTACACAGAATTATTAATAATAAATCGGAAGAAATAATAAGCAATAAGGTTGTGTTCCGGATTTATCAAAGCAATAAGGAACCAAATAAAATTATTCTTGGCCTCGTGAATGGAGTATCAGTTCTTGAATACCAAAACGGGGATTGGATTGATAAAGGAAAACTATTTGATATTGACTCAAAAATAACGAGCATTGCAGAGGATTCGCTTGGTAACTTGTGGCTTTCGGCTAGCCACCGCGGAGTATACAGGGTTACTAATCCTTTTGCAAAATATGCCGATTCAATTAATTACCAACTTTTCGACACAACACACGGATTGCCTTCACTTAGTTCCATCCAAATTTTTTATGAAGGAAAAAGGCTATTCTTCGAATCTAACATGGATTACTACATTTTTAACCCTGCAAGTAAAAGGTTCGAAAAATTTGATTTATATGGTCACATAGACTCAATTGAGACAGAAGTTGAACCAAAACCTTACGTTGATTCGCTCTGGATCCGCAGAATTGGCGATAACATTCTATCGAATTTCTACATTACACACGAACTCGACACTTCATTCTGGTTTGGAACGAACTCAGCCATATTCTGCAAAAAAGACCATAGCCAAAGGGATTACACCGATTTATCGCCCGCCATAATTCGAAAGGTACAAACTTCCGATTCCATAATTTTTTACGGAACAAATATCACAACTAGCAACAGTTCTGACGGTTCCGTTTCTGGGGTAAAACCTAACGTTAGCATGAATGTTAATCTTGAAACAATTCTAAAGTTTCAAGATAATTCACTTACATTTCATTATGCATGGCCTTACTACGAAGGCGACAGTAAAAATGTGTACAGCTTCAGGCTGAAAGGCTACCAAGAGAATTGGTCGGATTGGACCTCAGAAACCAAAAAGGATTACACCAATTTGCCCGAAGGCGATTACATTTTTATGGTAAAAGGGAAAAATATTTACAAGCTGGAGAGTGTTCCTGCTGAATTCCATTTTACAATTCTACCACCTTGGTACAGAACCTACTACGCTTATTCTGCATACTTCTTAATAAGCGTGTTAGTAATTGTGCTAATTGTAAAACTTTACACATGGCGACTAATTAAAGAGAAGGATAGGCTTGAAGATTTAGTAAAGGAGCGTACTCAGGAAATACTAATACAGAAAGAAGAAATTTTAGTACAAGCAGAGCACCTTAAGGATGCGAACGATTGGATTAGCGCAAAAAACGTTGAGCTTGAGGCTCAAAAAAGCGAGATTGAGAAGAAAAAGGATCAGCTTGAAGTTAGCAACGCCACCAAAAACAAATTCTTCAGAATTATTGCCCACGACCTCAGAAGTCCCATAAGCACACTTGTTAATTCAACAAGCTCAATACTAACCGACATTGATGAGTTCGATAAGGAAAGAACCAAGTACTTTATCGAACAGCTCAACAAGCTTTCGCTAACCACTTATAATCTTCTCGAGAACCTTCTCGATTGGTCAACCAGCCAAATGGGTGAAATAAAGTATAACCCTACCACTTTCGAAATAAACCAGCTAATAAACGAGGTTGTTGAACTTACCAAGGGCAACATTAATTTGAAAAACATTACGCTAAAACTAATACTACCCGAAACCGTAATGGTTTATGCCGACGAGAATATGGTTCATACAGTAATTAGAAACCTGTTTTCCAACGCAATAAAGTTCACTCACGAAAACGGAGAGATAAGCATCTCTGTAAAAACTGACTCCAAATTCTGTTACCTAAGCATTAGCGACAACGGAGTGGGAATTAAGCCCGAAAATATTGATAACCTTTTCCGAATCGATAAGCACATTTCTACACCGGGTACCCACAACGAGAAAGGTTCTGGGTTAGGGTTAATACTGTGCAAGGAATTTGTTGAACGTAACAGCGGAACCCTCACCGTTGAAAGCCAACCAAACCTAGGAAGCACATTCACTGCAAGTTTTCTGCTTCACATTGAATAAATTTTCATACAGAAAATTTATTGCTAATTTAAAATGGCATTGTAAGTATTGAAAAACTTTTTTTATAACTTTACCACTTTAGGAATGGTATAAACCAATTTACTATGACAATGTTAAACCGATTGTACATAAAAGGCACCTCCAAAACCCCTGAAGTTGATTTCACTCCCGGTGTTATTGAAATTTCTGGCAGATCGATACCCGAAGATTCTGTTGCCTTTTACCAGCCTCTAGTTCGGTGGATTGAAAATTACGTGGAAAATCCCGAGAAGTTTACTAAAGTTAACTTTAGAATAGAATACATAAACAGCGGCTCCAACCGTTTCATATATTCTATTCTCAAAATTCTCGACGATTTCTACAAGAATGGGAATAGCATTTCAATTACATGGTACTTCGAGGAAGACGACGATACTATTAAGGGATTGGGAAACGATTTAAAAACTTTCCTGAAAGTGCCAGTTACCCTTATGGAAATAACTAACTAAAAATATTGAGTATGGGAATCTACAAGTGTAAGGTTTGCGGATACATTTACGATCCAGCGGTTGGCGATCCCGACCATGGCATTGAGCCGGGAACTCCATTCGATGAGATTCCACCTACATGGAGATGTCCTGTTTGCGGAGTTACTAAGGACGATTTTGAAGCGCTATAACCAAAAAAAAGAGGCTACCAGTTTTTGGTAGCCTCTTTTGCATTTAACATTGCTGAGAATTTATCCCGACTTCTTATTAGTGCTTGTTTTCCGTTTAGGAGCTGCATTTTTTACAGTAGCAGACTTTGCCTTAGCGCTGGAGGCCTTTTTATCGGTAACGCTGGTTTTCTTTTTGGCTGCAGGCTTTTTGGCTGCAGGTTTGGCTTTCTCCTCAACTTCTTTCTGCCCTTCTTCCTTTAATTCGTCTACTTTCTCGGTCTCCTCCTCTACTTCTTCTGAAAAATCGAGAAGGTTAACAGCCTGAAGCTGATTATACCAAGTAACAATTTTCTTAATATCCGATACATAAACCCTGTCGGAATCGTAATCGGGAACAACCGACAGGAAGAACGACTTCAGCTCATCGTTTGAAGACTTATGGGAAATTGTTGGCCCTCCATTTTCCTTTTGCTTTATGGAGTCGAGAACTTCGCGAAGGGGCTTCTCTGCATCCATGGTAAAAATTGAAATGTCGCTTAGAGCACTCACCTTTGCCGAGGCCGGAACATGAGTCCTTTTTCCATCAGTCATTGATTCAACAATAATTCCATTGCGACCCTGCGAGACATACTTATAAAGCCCAGAGTAGCCCGAAATAGCCATAATTTCCTTTAATGCCATAGTGTTTGGGTTTAGTAAATATTTTTACAAAAATAAAAAAAACTATTTAATACCTCTCTCCTTCTTAATCTTTTCGTATGCTTCGTTAACCTTTTTAAATTTCTCCTCGGAAGCATTGCGAATATCTTCGCCCAAATGGTTAAGCTTATCGGGGTGATACTTAACTGCCATGTTACGGTATGCTTTCTTAATTTCTTCGTTGGTTGCACTCCTTTCAACCTCTAGCACCTTATAGCATGAATCGATATTGTCTATAAACATGGCTTTGATGGAATCGAAGTCGGCTGTGGAAACGCCAATCCATGTTCCAATATTTGAGATAACCGTAACTTCGCTTGCTGAAACAACTCCATCGGCATTTGCAATGCCAAATAGGAAATGAAGCAGCTGAAGCCGCGATGAGTAATCCATATTATCGCGAATTTGATAGCAAACATCCTTTAGCGGAACATTTTGTTTCAGAATATCGCGAAGTAGCATCAAGGCTTCTCTCGATGCAGCAGATCCAAAATTTTTCGTGAAGTAATCCTTCACAAAATCAAGTTCAGATTTAAGCACCTTTCCGTCGGACCTCATTACCTCAGCAACAAGTACCAAAAGGCTTACCATGAAACTATTTCGAGAGGTTTGCCCGGTTTGTGTAGTAACTTGTGAACTATCGAGAATTGAACCTAGCGCAAAGCCAACAATTCCTCCAATGGGGCCTAAAAATGCCCAGCCTAAACCGCCTGCAATCCATTTGCTATATTTTCCCATATAATAAAGTTACCTTTTATTTTGGTTCTAAACGCTGAATAATACTTAATACTTGTGGTACAACAAGTTGATCGCCTGAATTATCGATTACAAAATCGCTTTGTTCAACCAGATACTTTTCGGCAAGTTGGTTTCCTACTCGGAGTCTAACATCTTCAACGGTTAACCCGTCGCGTTCCATAACTCTCTTTATTCTTAACTCTTCGGGAGCTGTTACCACCACAACCTTATCTACCCACTGGTTTGCTCCGCTTTCAAACAGAATGGCTGCCTCGAGGAATACCATTGTGAAGTTTGAGTTTTTCTTAACCCACTGAAAAAAATAGTTGCTTACAGCTGGATGAACCACCGAATTTAACTTCCTTAACAATTCTTTGTTGGCGAATACCAATGCAGATACTTTGGTTCTGTTAAGATTCCCATTTATGTATATTTCATTCCCAAAAATATCCTTTATTTTCCTAATAACTTCAGCATCGGTATCGGTAATTACTTTTGCTTCATAATCGGCATTGAACACTGGGTAACCCATCGATTTAATGACATTGCAAACTACTGACTTTCCGCTCCCTATGCCTCCTGTAATACCAATGGTAACCATTATTGCTGTTCAATTATGTAATCGACATACTTAGGCTTAAAATCGATTTTATGAATAAATGCAGGTTTTCGGGAAACAATAACTCGCAATTTCCCCGACCTGTTTTCTTCGATGGAATTGTAATCAACCACCAGTGTAAAGTCGGAGCTTTTAAGAAGGCTATAACGGCTTATTACAACATTACATTTCAAATCCACAGAACTCGGAATAAGCTTTACGTTGGCTTCGGGAGGTTTATTTTTTATTTCAATGGGAACATTGATGGTTGCTTCGGTGTATTGCTCCACTGGTATTTTAACCTTCACTTTGCGATGCGAGAATCCAACCTGTTGTATTCTGGGAAGAGTTGCCATTTCTTCAAAAGTAGTGTACAAACCATCGAAAACTAAGGGAAGGGTTTTAATGTATAAAATGGTATCGATAATTGAACTTGGACCACTAATTGTAATAGAATCAGGATCAACAACGAGTGCCCCCGATTGCATATACTGACGCTCAAATGTTACTCTAATTTCTGGAACTACATTTACACGTTTTTCAACAAGTTCTGCAAACTCGAAGTAAATTGTATCGGGCTGTATTCTCTCCAAGTTAAGTTCGCTGCTAAGCTGCGATTCTATGGAATGTTTTATTCTGGAAGTGAGAAGGTAGTAGCGTGTTTCAGAGTTTTCAAGGGGTATTACAGGAGCGTTCATCAAATCGATGGTAAGCGGCATCATGCTTGAACCTAAACTGTAACGCAGCAAATTATACCCGTATGCAGTAACCTTCAATTTCAGCGAATTTATGGGCTCTCCAACAATAACTTTTCCTCTGGGGTTGTTTACTATTCTTACTGGAAACCTTAGCTCGGTGGTATAATCGTTGCTAAGCTTATTCAAATACCAAAGGAGCGTAGCAACAACCAAAAAGAACGAAAATATGGCTAGCCGAATGTTTAAACGAGCCTTTCGACGGTAAATAATGTCGCTAAATTGCTTTAGTAGGTTTGAGTCCAATGACAGATAAATAATCGTTTCGACAAATTTACTACTATTTTGGGCAAAAACAACAGGGTTCAAATCCAATATGGACTTGAACCCTGATAAAGTTTTAACCTGTACTATTTCTGTTGAAGGTCGGAAGAATCGCGAAGAACGCTGCTCTTAACAACTTTCACTTTAACGTTATCGTCAATCTCAACAATAATATGATCCTCTTTCACATCGAAAACTTTTCCCATTACACCACCAGCAATAATTACCTTATCGCCTTTGGATAGTGATTCCTGGAATTTACGTAGCTCTTTCTGACGTTTCATTTGTGGACGAATCATAAAAAAGTAGAAAACTACGATAAGAAGAGCCATCATAATGAAGAAGTTCATATTCATTCCTTGTGCTGGCTGATCCTGTAAAAATACAAACAGTGTGTTTAACATAACTAATTAATTTAAAGGTTATTTACTATATTACTACATTTGCTTTTATGGTAACCGATTTGTCCTTAATTTTTCCGTTTGTTCTAACTGTTATAGATTTGTACTGCAACCCTCTCCATCCAGAACTGTCGAAAATTATTTCTATTGTTTCAACCTCGTTTGGTTTCACAAGTTTACTGCTTACCTTCGATTTTGTGCAACCACAATCGGGTATTATATCCTTAATAACCAGCGGTGCGTTGCCAGTATTTGTGAACTTAAAAGTGTAGGCAACCACTTCGCCCTGTTTTATAGAACCAAAATCGAAGAAATCCTCAATAAAATGCAAGTGAGCGTACATTACCGAATCGGGCTCTTGGGTTTGCTTCTGGGTTTCGGGAACCTTGTTGTCATTTGTTTTGTTACAAGCGAAAAGAAGCGATACTAGCAACAAAGTTGCAATTGCCGTAATGGATTTAAATCCGTAAGTATTTATGCTTTTTTTTGCCATTCCTATGGTTGTCAGCAATTTTACTCTTCGGCTGCATCTCCTAGCAATCCTCTGCCCTGTTTGTTAATTCGTTTTTCATCCCTGAACGATTCAATAATTTTATCGAGAACACCATTTATAAACGTGCTACTCTGGTCGGTGCTATAGTACTTACTAATTTCGATATACTCGTTAAAGCTAACCTTAACAGGAACCGAAGGGAACTCGAGAATCTCACTAATTGCCATCTCCATAATTAGTATGTCCATGCTGGCAATTCGTTCCACGTCCCAGTTTCTAGTGAACTTATCGATAATTTTTATGTTCTCGCTATGATTTAGAATAACCTTACGAAGCAGCTTATTTGCAAAATCTTCGTCGTCGGCATTTTTGAACATGGGCAAAAGAGGTGATGAAGGATCCTGATTTTCCTTGAATTTTTTGATTGTTTTCACAACCATTCCAATCATAAAATCAACATCATCAACCCAGTATATGCTCTGCTCCTCAAGGCATTGAATAAAATCGTCAAAAGTATCGAGTTCCTTCGAAAGGATGCTTACAATAAGTTGCCTATCATCGTTGAACGACGTAGCTGGAGCCTCCATGTAGCGGATATAATAATCCGATGCAGTAACTTTCTGATACAACTTTTTTATTAGCTCGGGATAGTTTACCCAGCTGAGTTTATAGTTGTTTAAGTAGCTTCTCAAATGCTCATTCTCAGCAATAATTTTCAGCACAGAATTATTAACGAACCGAGTATTGGGATGTAAATCGTCGGGAGTTGGCATGTGCTTTTGGCTTGCAATCTCAATACGTTTCTCAGCAAAATCGTGAAGTTCAGTAAGAAGCAGAAAAAGGTAATGATATAAATCGTACGCTTTTCGGTTGCTATGTGTTAGTTCAGTTTGTGCTTTGCTAAGCATTTCGCCTTCGCCCCTAAAAAAAGCGAAAAGAATTTGGAGGGTTTTAATCCTGAGTAATCGTCTACTTATCATTGTAAGAACGGAAAGTGTTGCTAACTTAATTTATTTGCAAAGATACACCCAAAAAGTGCATTACAAAACAACAAAGTACAAATGAACCTAAAAATCGTTATATATATCTAGTTTACAACAAGTAAATATTATAATTTTTTGTAAATAATAAATTACCTTTGCCATGCAACAAATCATTTTTACAAATTATTGAAGCAATATTGCTATTGCAAAAAATATTTTTCTATTTTTGAACGGCGTATAAAAAAGTAATAACTCTATAAAAACCTAATGAAGATGACTGAAGAATTGAATAACCTGGAAGGGGTAGAAAGAGAAGATCGCGAAGATGTTTATTCGAAGGTTGTACGTGCAGGCAAACGAACCTATTTTTTTGATGTGAAAGCCACTCGCCGTAATGAGTTTTACCTCACCATTACCGAGAGCAAAAAGCGAATGGGTCGCGAGGGTAAATTTTTCTTCGAAAAGCATAAAATTTTCTTATACAAAGAAGATTTTGAGAAATTCAACGAGGGTCTTACCGAAGTAGTTGAATACATTAAAGAAAACCAAGGACTTGAAACAACCAATCATAATCCTGCAACCGAGGAGGAAGTATTAGTAAACCAAAATGAGTTTACCAATATCAGCTTCGATGATCTTGACGGGAAATAGGCATTGGATTGACAACAAATATAAAAAAGCTGGCTTTTGCCAGCTTTTTTCATTCTATATCCACAGTATCAATATCGGACGGAGGGTTCTTTTGAATCTCCTCTATCTCGGCGATTGAAAGTTTTTTTACATTGGTAATAATAAACCCTTCTTGAATAAACTCACCCAAGGAGTTACACTCATGGATTGAAACATCGAACGGTTCTTTAACAGGAACACTTAAGGGAACTAACGCAACTATGGTTGCATACTTTTCTTCGAATGATATTTCTTCAACTTCGGCATTGTACTTTCGCAAATTAAACTCGAATTCGCTCTTAAGTAACTCCCTTTGAGTTTGCGTGAAAGATTCGCCCGACCAAGAGAAAACAACAACAAAATACCGAAGCTTTCCATTGCTACCTCCCAACCCGGTTGAAATAAACACCTGCTGCTCATCGAGCAGCTTCGATTCCAGAAGCATACGGCTTTCCTGCAAAGCCATTAAAGCCCATTCCTTAATGTCGGTAGACGCTTTAGGAACATATCGCTCAATAATTCGGTATGCCTCAGGTTTATCGAACGAAGCAAGATTGACAAGCAACGATTTTTTTTCTTCCAACGAAACATCGGTTGAGTAGAGATCCGCCTCACGCTGCAAAACAGTTTCAAGGTCATCGGGGGGTGGATGATTCCTTGAAAAATCGAAGTACTCCATCTGCACCTTTACATCAACTTGATGCTCAAGAATGCTGAAGTTATCGGTAGTGTTTCCAATAATTTCTCGAATTTTTTTTAGTATGTTATCGTTATTATCCAATTTTTATGTTTTCAGAACACTTTTATAAAATAAGTGTTTACAATAATAGTTAGATTTGCACACACAAATATACACCTAATAAAAATAGCAACTTTAACATAAGTTACAATTTTTAAAAAGGTATTAAGTTTGCAAACAGTAAAATATACTTTTAAACTTTTATAATATTTAATGCTACTTAGTGAGTTACAAAACGGTGAGTACGGAATTGTATCGAAGGTAAGAGGTCGCGGTGCTTTCAGAAAGCGTATTACCGAAATGGGGTTCGTACGAGGCAAAAAAGTAACGGTAGTTAAAAATGCTCCTCTTCGCGATCCCATTGAGTACTCAGTTTTAGGGTACGAAATTTCGCTTCGTAGAAGCGAGGCTTCTCTTATAGAAGTTATTACTCCTGATGAAGCCAAGGAGCTGATTGATTCAAACTATCAAGGGGTTTTTAGCCAAACTTCAGAAGAAGAAATAGTTAAAACTGGAGCAAAGGAAGGTAGTAAAATCGTAAATGTGGCTCTGGTTGGAAATCCCAATTCGGGTAAAACAAC
This sequence comes from uncultured Rikenellaceae bacterium, assembly GCA_964563065.1. Classification (GTDB taxonomy): domain Bacteria; phylum Bacteroidota; class Bacteroidia; order Bacteroidales; family Tenuifilaceae; genus DAOSWM01. Next base: position 13,956 of record CAZLXF010000010.1, read on the forward strand.
CTTGTTCAACATTGCTTCTGGCTCCAGAGAACATGTGGGAAACTACAGCGGTGTTACTGTTGACTCAAAGCAAGCACGTTTTAAGTATAAAGGTTACACTTTTAACCTTACCGATTTACCCGGAACTTACTCACTAACTGCATACACACCTGAGGAACTATATGTAAGACGGTTTATTCACGAGCAAAAACCCGATGTAGTAATAAACGTTGTTGATGCATCGAACCTGGAACGCAACCTTTACCTTACCACTCAGCTTATTGATATGGACATAAAGGTTGTTATTGCCTTAAACATGTTCGATGAGTTGCTGGTTCAAGGTGACAAATTCCACTTTAAGGATTTAGGAAGAATGATTGGTATTCCGTTTATTCCAACCGTTGGGTCAAAAGGAAAAGGAATTAACCAGCTATTCGACACAATTATTAACGTATACAGCGACAAGGATAAAACGCTAAGACACATTCACATAAACTATGGCGAGCATATTGAACGAGCTATTGAAACCATTCAGGCTCCAATTAAGAAAACAGAGAATTTAAACATTAACGTTCACTACTCTTCGCGATACCTCGCCATAAAGCTCCTGGAAAAGGATAAACAAGCCCACCGAATTCTTAGCAGCTCAAATAGCTACAACGAAATTGCCGAAATTTCTTTACAGCAGATTAAAAAGTTGGAAGAAATTTACAATGAGGATTCAGAAACTTTGGTTACCGATGCAAAATACGGTTTTGTTGCGGGCGCACTCAAAGAAACCTACAAAGAAAGTTCCCACAAGAAGCATAAGAATACCCAAAGTATCGATAATTTCATAACGCATAAGGTATTTGGGTTCCCTATTTTTCTACTTTTCATGTGGATAACATTCTACACAACTTTCAGGTTGGGCGCATATCCAATGGACTGGATTGACCAAGGGGTTTCAATGCTAAGCAATTTTGTTAACAATATTATGCCCGATGGGGCATTTAAGGATTTACTTGTACAGGGAATAATTAACGGTGTTGGTAGCGTAATTATTTTTCTTCCAAACATTCTTATTTTATTCTTTTTCATTTCGTTACTTGAGGATACCGGATACATGGCTCGTGCCGTTTTTATAATGGACAAACTGATGCATAAGATTGGTTTGCACGGCAAATCGTTTATTCCGCTAATAATGGGATTTGGCTGTAACGTTCCGGCCATTATGGCAACCCGAACCATTGAGAATAGGAACAACCGGATTTTAACCATGCTAATAAATCCGTTCATGTCATGCAGCGCCCGATTGCCAGTTTACATTCTTATTCTTGGTGCTTTTTTCCCTGAGAATGCAGGTTCACTACTTTTCCTTATTTACCTCATTGGTATATCACTTGCGATTGTTGTTGCAATTATTTTCAAAAATGTATTGTTTAAAGGCGAGGACATTCCATTTGTAATGGAGCTTCCACCCTACCGAATTCCAACTATTCGTTCTACGTTTCGCCACATGTGGCATAAAGGATCGCAGTACCTTCAAAAAATGGGCGGAGTTATTCTGGTTGCAGTAATAATTATTTGGGCGCTTGAGTACTACCCACAAAATAAGGAGTTGATTCAAAAATACGACGAACAAATTGAGCAGGTACAAAAAGAATACGCACTAATGCTGCAAGATAACAACCAAACCATTACAACCGATAGCATAGAAACTTTATTACAAAACCGAATTCAAGAAATTGAATATCAGAAAATTTCCGAAAGACAAGCATCCTCGTTTATTGGACGGATTGGGAAATTTATTGAACCTACCATTCGCCCGCTAGGTTTCGATTGGAAAATGGGAGTTAGCCTGCTTTCGGGAGTTGCCGCAAAAGAAATTGTTGTTAGCACGCTGGGCGTGCTGGTTCAGGCCGATGTTGAGGAAGAAACAAATAACACTCTGATTTACAAGCTACAAACAGAAACCTACACCAGTGGCCCGCGTGAAGGCGAAAAAGTTTTTACGCCACTGTCTGCCTTCTCTTTCATCCTTTTCATTCTAATATATTTCCCATGCGTTGCAGTTATTGCTGCCATTAAGAAGGAATCGGGAAGCTGGAAATGGGCTGCATTTACAATATTTTACACCACTGGTTTAGCTTGGATTATCTCGTTCCTTTTCTACCAAATTGGTAGCTTAATTATAACCTAACCAGAAATGGAAATTTGCTTTGTACTTGTTGAACCTGCTGTACCCGAAAATGTTGGTGCAGCTGCCAGAGCCATAAAAACCATGGGGTTTAAAAACCTTCGACTTGTTAACCCTTGCGAATATCAGGGAGTAAAAGCTTTAATGCTGGCACATGGTTCGCACGATATTCTTGAGAACGCAAAAGTTTTTAATTCACTTGAAAGTGCATTAACCGATATAGATTTTGCCATTGCCACAACAGCCAAGCAACGGTGGGTAAAACAAAATGTAGTCCCTATTGATGAGCTGAAGAGTTTTCTTCTTGAGAAGGAAGAATCGGTATCCAGGGTGGCCATTGTATTTGGGCGAGAAGAATCGGGCTTAACCAACGATGAAATTTCGCTCTGCGACCGATCAGCAACGGTTCCACTAAACGAACCCTTCCCTTCGCTGAACCTGGCACAGGCTGTTATGGTTTTCGCTTTCAGCTTAACAAATTTAAGTTTACCGCAAACTACAGAAATTAAGAATGCTACGGGGAATCCCGGATATAAACCTCTGAAGAAACGTATAATCAAAATTCTCAACCAAATTGGCATTCCAAAAACAAACCTAGTACACGGAAGAATTTTGGAACGGCTCTCCGAAACCTCCGACGAGGACGTAAACCTTCTTCATTCCGTTTCAGCAAAAATTGAGGAGAAGCTGGGAGAATAGTAAAGAATTATTTCGAAGCAAATTTCAATTTCTAAACTCTGTTTTTCTAATGTATAGAAACAACAAACTCCCAGCTTACAATTTGTAAACTGGGAGTTTGTTAGATAAATAGGAAAGCGACTATTCCAGTATTGTAATTTTCGATTGCGAAGAAATCGTCATTGGAATATTCATGGTTTGGCCACCCATATCAGCAGTAACGTTTCCCGTAATGTTTTGGTTTTGTGTTGATTCAACAATTTTTCCAGAGGTAAGATCAACCTGAACATTCCCCGATTGTGTTCCCATAAGATTAAAAACCATCTCCATGCCTTGCATAGTAGTTTTATCGCCAGGAATAGTAGTAAGGGTTGATGAGTAATCGATACTGGCTTTTTGCCCTTCGGCTCCTTTAAAAGTGTATGTGTTCATTACCTTTAAGGTAAACTGGTTATTAATGCTGTAGTTTGTACTCCACGAATTATCGACCTTAACCGAGTTCTCTGGATATTGTATGAACGAACCTGAGAACATTTGCCTCATAGCATCGGGTGAAAAGTTCGCATCGAGAACAGCTTTCAGCTGAGTTTTCATACCTTCATTTTCACCAGCAATTTGGTTTAGCATTTGCGCAAGCATTTCATCAACACCCATAACATCGAGAACATTCCCAGTTGGTGATATACGTGCACGTATTGTTTTTCCAACGAGAGCAGAAAAACCCATAAACTGGGGATTCTGACTTGCTTGCTCAGTATCGCTATCAGAATCGAATTTCATTTCGGTTCCGTTAGCTGTAACCCCAACGGCAATACGATTGTAGATAATGTCAACCAGCATGTTACCATCTTCTTCCTTTTCGGCAACGTTTATTGTATAATCCACTGTTTGTGATTGGTCAACTACTTGATTCATTCCTCCCATGGTTTGTGTAATAACCTGAGTATTCTCTGACCGATACTTTACCATATCGCCTTTGTTAAGGTTTAACCGAAACAGAACATCATTTCCCGCAAAGGTTGAGAATGAAAAAATGGAGAGAAAAAGAATTGAAAATAGTACTTTAAGGTTTGTTCTTGTTTTCATTGTTTAATTATTAGTTTGGTTAGTTGAAGGATTTTTATGTTTAAGAATTGTTTTAGGGAATTCTCATGAATTTATGTGCTTGAAGCGAAATTTGCCACTTTGTGTTCTCCTTAACATAATCAACAAGCATATCAATTATGTTATTGTAAACGCTCCATTCGGGTTGAAGGTAAAGTCTGCACGTTGATTTTACGAGCGCTGCATTCTGTTCAGCCCAATCCAAATCCGAAGGATTTGAAATAATAACCTTCAGCTCATCAGCCATCATGTGGATGTTATTTACTGGTGGCGATTGCTTTTTGGGCGAAAGGCAAATCCAGTCCCATTTGCCAGTTAAGGGATGCGCACCCGATGTTTCAACATAAGTTTCTACTCCCTTCGCTTTTAACTGATTGCAAAGATAATCGAGCGGGTAAAGAGATGGTTCCCCGCCAGTTACAACAACCGCTTTGGCCTTGCATTCGGCAGCATGCTCAACAATTTCATCAACGGGAATTGGTGGAAACATTTTGGGATTCCAGGTAAACTTGGCGTCGCACCAGCTACAACCCACATCGCAGCCACCAATTCGAATAAAGTAGGCGGCTTTACCGGTGTGATATCCTTCACCCTGAAGAGTGTAAAATTCCTCAACTAGAGGAAGAAGTTTTCCATTTTTGAATTGGTCGGTACTAGTTCTCATAACGGGGGTTAAAGGTACACCAAATCGTTATCCGAACCAAAAAGGAGATTCTTATCACGTTGCATTGCTGCGTCTTTCCAATCGGTGGGAACAACGCTCCAGTTGTTGGGAGTTTCGGGTTGAACGTTGCCAATATGTTCAATCCATTTAATTAAGTAATGCCTCATATCCATTTGCGAAACGCTAACTATTCTATCCTTCAGTTCCTCCTTTGGAATTTTTGCTCCCTCGGTTAAATGCCCTCCGCCGCCAGTTCCCCGGTACGAGTTAATGGCTACTTTGTAAACTTTTTCGGGATTAAAGGGTTCGCCGTTCTCCATTGAAATTATGCTAATTCTCTGTCCAACAGGTTTTGAAACATCAACCTGATACTTAATTCCAGCAGCAGCATCGAAATTGAAGAAACTCGATTTAAGATGCGCTCTATTTCTTCTGTCAAGATCGATATTTCCTTTCTCGTCTTCTCTGAAAAGTAAAAGATTATCATCCTTATTTTTCATTGTGTTGAACCATAATCCGTACGAATACTCAAGGTAATTTTTTATTTCGCTACCCTTAAGGTTCATTATATAAAGCAAATTCTCGTAGGCGTAGAGTTTAAACATGTCGCGAACAAAAACGGGGCCTTGCTGAATTCGGGCATCGAAGGAAAGCGGCGCCGCAAAAGAAATATCGGCATTGGAAATGCCAAGTTGTACGGAATGAATTATGTTTATGAATGACGATGGTCCAAAGTAGGAATCACGAACGTTAGAGCCTTCCAAAAAATTTCCAATTCTTCTATCAACGTAAGCTGAAACCTTTTCGGCAAAATCGGAAAATGTGCTAACGTAATCGGGATGAGGAATGTAATCGCGCATTGAAACTAATTGTCCCGATTTTGTTTTTGAAGTAACCGTCCCATTGTTATCTACAATTAAATTGATGGTTAACTCGGATACCATTCGGGCAGATGAGCCAGGATCGAGAACCAGAACCGAATCGCCAAAGTTGTTTATAATAGTTTTCACAACCCTATCGTGATCGTGACCAATAAAAACTGCATCGAAACCCTTAACTTGCTTGGCAACAAGCAACGAAGCGTTTTCGTTTCCGGGTAAGTTTGGATCAGAGCCCTCGTAGTTTGCATTATGCCCTGCATGGAAAAGTCCTAAAACAACATCTGGATTTTCCCTTTTTTTAATTGTATCCATCCACATTTGCGCGGTTGAAATCATATCGTCGAACCTCATTTCGGGCCATAACGTTTTGGGAAGCCAGCTAGGAATAGCAGGGGTTGTTAAACCTAAAACTGCAACTTTTACACCTTCAACATTGAATGTTGTGTAAGGAACAAAATATGGTTGCTGAGTTGAAGTATTTATTGTATTGGCCGAAAGCCAGGGAAAATCGAACTCGTTAACCAGCCTGTTATAAATTTTGGGGCCAACCTCAATATCGTGATTACCAACGGTTCCCGCATCGTAACCCATAAAATTCATTACACTGGCAAGCAAATGTTGCTCCAGCGAATCGATATAATTTGCATAGTAAACCGTTGGCTGTCCCTGAAGAATATCGCCATTATCGAGCAAAAGAACTCTCTGGTTCTCATTTGCACGTTCGTGTGCAACGTAGGAGTATACCTGCGCTAAACCAAAATCAACTGCTCTGTTGTTCACAAAATCGAATGGGAAAATTGCTCCGTGAACATCGCTGGTTTGAATAACTTTAATGGTAACCTCGTTCTGAGAGAACGAAGAATTTGCAAAAAAAATGAGAAGTAAGGCAAAAAGCGTTTCTCTTATGTTGAATAACCTCATACTTTTTAATAAAAACAAACAATTAATAGAATTACTATACATAAATCAACAAACGTTCCCTTAATAATATTACATTGAAAATCATAACATTAACTAATGTTCAAAAAAAAACAAAGGGAAAAAGTTTCCCAAACATGGGAAAAACACTACTAAGAGTGTTGAAAAAGCCAGAAGTTTAATCACTTATACAAGAAAATGAAAATAGTATAGTTAAAAAATGTTAGCACATAAAAAAGGGTTCGCAATAAGAACGAACCCTCTTGAATTTTATACTTTTAAATATTTTATTAGCATTTCGGCTACTAACTCCTTTCTGTCACGAATAAATTCAACGTACTCTTTCTTCTTAAATTTATTCCTGTCAATAACTAACTCCTTAATTGCAAAGGGGAAAATAATAAGCGATAACATGCTAACATAAAATTGCTCGGGAGTTACAGACCGAATTTTTCCGGCCTCTGCTTCAGCAATTAAATGGTTACAAAATTTTTCGGTGTTATACAGGTTTATAACCGATGTCATACTCTTGAGCTTCTCGGGATTACGGTGAAGTATTGATAATACGAAGGAAACTAGCAACGGATTATCAAGCAACATATCGATATAAGCAGAGGTATACTCCTTAATCTTATCGAAAATTGGCTTATCCGATTCAAGAATATTTTTTAGGGTTGTTGCTTTTTCGCTGATTAAATTTTCAAAAATTAGCTCGAGCAGCTTCTCCTTCGATTTGAAGTAGTAATTCATTAGCGATAGGTTAATGTCTGCTTTGGCAGCAATCTCCCTAACACCTACCCTATCAACACCCTTTTTCAGGAATAACTCGGTAGCAGTTGTTAGTATCTTGTCCTTTGTGGTAGCGGATTTTTTACTCATTTTCGAACTATTTTGGCAAATATAACAATTACTTTTTTCAGAAATGAAAAACGAATTGCTGAATTACTTAGGTTATAAAACATATTTAGGCAGAAACAACTATTCAGTTTATTGATATTCAGGTATATTAATTGAAAATGTTGTGAATTTATCAGGAATTGATTTTAGCGTAATGGAGCCGTTATGTAAACGTGCAATTTCCTGCGATATTGTTAGTCCAATGCCCGAACCTTCACGCTTTGTGGAGAAGAATGGTACAAAAACTTTTTCCTGTTCGTTCCTATCAATTCCTTTTCCATTATCGGTGATGCTAATTGAATATATTCCATTGAATTTGGAGAAGGCTATTACAATTTCTGGATTGTCAATGTTGTTGGTTGCTTCAATGGCATTTTTAAGCAAATTAATTACAGCCTGCTCCAACAAATCCTTATCAGCAACAATTTTTCCTACGTTACCCATCTTGCTAAATTTAAGGCTAATGCCATTTGATTCTACCTTTGGCTTAAAAAGGGTTAGAATTCCACCAAGCATCTCCATCACGTCAACACTAATGAATTTTGGTGTTGGAAGTTTTGTAATACTTCTGAAATCGTTCACAAAACGCATTAGCGCTCTGCTTCGCACTTCAATTGCCTGATAACCATCAATAATATCGGTAATCTCTTGCTCTGTTAATCTGTCAATCTTTTGTGCACCTTCGCCCTTTTCCCTAAAATTTTCTGTCATTGCTTCGCTAAGCGAAAGAATTGGTGTTACCGAATTCATAATTTCATGCGTTAAAACCCTAATTAGCTTACGGTACGATTCCAACTCCTGCTTCTGCAAGGGCTCACCAATATCGTGAAAGGCAACAATTCGTAATTTTTCCTCCAGTAATTTTATGGACGAACATGTAACAGAAAACTTTTTTATTTCACCGCTAACATGTACCGTTAACAGTTTATCCTCAGCAGGTTTCATTGAAAGCAAAGTGGCTGGCAACCCATTTTCAAGCCTCGAGAATGAAGTTATGTTTACAATGGTTCCTATAGAAACTAATTCCTTGGTGGCTTTATTGGCCAGTTTTACATTTCCTTGTTCGTCAAAGCAAACAATTGCATACTTCAACTGATCGACCAAATGGTTTAGAAACTGATAGTGCAGCTCCTTCTCAATTCTAACTTTTCGGTATGCTTCGGTAAGTTCATTAAGCAGTACTGAGAGTTCGGCAAGTGTTGCGTTGTAATCTGCCGGATTGAAGGATAAGTTAAAATCCTTTTCCTTTACCGATTGCAGCATATGGTTAAGCTGGCGGTAACCCTTTTCAACAAAGTAAATAAGTTCAGCTAGTAGCAAAAGTGCCACTAGTAACAGTTCAGCCGATGTAAAATAGTAGTAAGGTTTTTGAACAAAGTAAACAAAGGCGCTAATTACGCCGGTTAACAGAAGAACCCTGACAACAATCTTGCCTCTGAAGGATTTAAAGACCATACTTCGTCATTTTACGGTACAGGGTTGTTCTGCCTAACCCCAACTCTTTTGCTGCTAAACTTACATTTCCTTTATGCAGTTTTAGCGATTTAATAATCGCATTTTTTTCAACCTCCTCAATGTTTAGACTTGAACCTTCGTTGCCATCTTTTGCTTTGCTCTTTGTGTTTAGAAGAATGGTATCGGGTTCAATTAAACTACTCTCAGTCATAATTACTGCTCTTTCGAGCGCATGCCTCAGCTCCCTTACATTTCCTGGCCAACTGTAGGATTTTAGCAACCTATACGACGATTTTGAAAGTTTCAGCTTTGAACGGCCATACTTATGAGCGTAGAGTTCTAGAAAGTAATCGGCTAGTAAAAAAATATCATCATCCCGTTCGCGAAGCGGCGGAAGATGAATTTCAACCGTATTAATTCTGTAGAACAAATCCTGACGAAAGTTTCCATTATCAACTAGTTCCAAAATGTTGGCGTTAGTTGCAGAAATTAGGCGGATATCGATACTTTTTGCCGATGAAGAGCCAACCCGCATAACCTCTCTGTTTTGAAGTACGTTAAGCAGTTTAGCCTGAAGAGTAAGCGGAATATTTGCAATTTCGTCGAGAAAAATGGTCCCCCCATTAGCCGCCTCGAACCGTCCGGACCGATTCTCCTTAGCATCGGTGAATGCTCCCTTTACATGTCCAAAAAGTTCACTCTCGAAAAGTGTTTCGGCAATGGAACCCATATCAACCGAAACAAAAAGTTTATCAGACCTTTCGGATTGTCTGTGAATTGCCCTGGCAACAAGCTCTTTGCCTGTTCCGTTTTCACCCAGAATTAGAACGTTGGCTTCGGTGCTTGCAACTTTTTCAATTGTTGTGTAAACCTTCTGCATTGCCTCCGAATTTCCAATCATGTGAGAGAAAGGTTGGTCGGCATCACTGGCAATAATGCGCTGGCTATCACGCACTTTTGCCAAATCACGCTGGGAGCGAGTTAACCTGAAAGCAGACAGAACTGTTGCCAGCAACTTTTTATTCTCCCAGGGTTTTACAACAAAGTCGGTAGCGCCTAACTTCATTGCATTTACAGCCAAATCTATATCGCCATAGGCAGTCATCATTACAACCGAAACGGTTGGGTCGAGAGTTCTAATTTTCTCAAGGAAACGCAACCCATCCTCACCGCTTGTTTCACCCGGCATAAAGTTCATATCGAGCAAAATAACATCGCATTTGCCTTCGGCAATAAAACTTTCGGCCGTTTGGTTGGGCTCCGGAAAGCACTTCACATCGTCGAAATGCTTACCTAAAACAATTCTTAACGAAATTAAAATTTCTCGATTGTCGTCAATTGCAAGTATACAGGAGTTTGACATTTATTGATTGATTGGTTGATTGGTTGATTGCACTTCGGCAGTTCGGCAGGCTCACTGCACCGCTGGCTCAGTGTAAAATTGGTTGATTGTATGGGTGAAAGATCTGCCAATTATTGGGCATATTAATTGTTTGGGCTGTTTTGTGTAAAAAGGTTTCAGCATAGTTTAAAATGTTCCATTTCAAAACTACAAATGTTTCATGATGAAACAAAATTTTCACAATATTTTTTGGTGTTTAAACTCAATAAACTTATTTTTAATCCATTAGAAATAATGGTATATCAATTGTTTATATATTAAAAATAGTGTAGCCAATGCTAAAAAATTACCTTACAACATCGCTTCGATTTTTCAAAAGGAATAAAGTATTTACAATAATAAACCTTTTGGGCATGGCCATTGGGCTAGCAAGCGTTATAATTATTTCCATATGGGTTAAAGGAGAGCTGAGCTACAACAAGTTTTTTTCAAACTCGAGTAGAATTTACCGGTTATCGGCTGAGGTAAATATGAGCGGGAACCAGAGTTTTTATCCAACCCAACATGCTCCAATAGCTCCAATGCTTAAACTTGAACTTCCAGATATTGAAAATGTTACACGTTTTAGTCGTGGACACAGCAAAGTGTTTAAGCACAACGAAGAACTTTTACAGATTGACGGGATTCATTATGCCGATAGCACTTTTTTCGATGTATTTTCTTTTAAAATTATTGAAGGAAATTCCTTCGAGATATTAACCAAGCCAAACACAATTGTACTAACCAAAGAAACCGCTAACATTCTGTTTGGAAGTGAAAAAGCTCTGGGTCAATCGATAGTTTCTGAAGGCATAGCCTATACTGTTAGCGGAATTGTAGAGAATCCTCCAGCCAGCTCAACAATTCAAT
>CAZLXF010000011.1:0-18104 GCA_964563065.1 uncultured Rikenellaceae bacterium
AGAATATTGAACCGAAGACGGAAGTATAAAATATTGTTTGGATTGGGTTCCAAAGTCTTCGATTGCCAGTGAGCAGGGAGTTTGAACTCTTAAGGAGGATTGAATGATTGCACTTCGGCAGGCTCAGTGTACAATTGTTTGATTGGATGATTGATTTGGTAGTTGAAGTTTGCCAACTGCAATCTTATAATTCGTGCAACTTGTCCGCCTATGGCGAATTCGAGGCGATTGATTCGTGAAATAGTAAATTTGTTTCTTATTCGTGGATTCGTGGCGATTGACGGAACGCGGATAACGCAGAATCTTCTGGTTTTTGCAGATTTTTTATCGCCACATTAGGCACAGTAGAATTTGATTGGTTGATCGGTTGCCTACCGCAGGTTTCTATGTCAACAAAAAAGGGAGCGGATCTAGGGCTTGGGCAAATGAATTGGAAAATCTTTCATTCAATCACTCAATCATCCAATTATTTTTTCGGCCCTTCCCTCCTCCTCCATTCTGTGCGGTTAGCTACCTGTTAGAGTTTTGTTAGCTTTTAGGTGACTAAAAAAACAAAACAAAATTTGCAGATTAGGTTCTCTTATCCTGATAAAAACTTTTTTTAAACTACAAATAGCCTGGCATAAAAATTCATCACCACTTTTTAACAGCTTCTTAACCTTTACCCGAGCTGTTAGCTTCGCAAAACTTTTCATCAACAAAAGTAGCTCACAGCTTGTTTATAAGGTGTAGAAAAAACTGATTATCAAATGAGCCTGTTGTTAAAGTGTTGTTAAAAATTTGTTATCCCACATTTAATAACGAATTTTGCAAGCGAAACGAAATATTTTTTCCAACCCTTTCAACAGGATAACATCATTATAAGGATTTAAAATTTTTATTAATTAAAAAGATTTTAATGATATGGGTGTTGATAACAAAAATGATTTAGTGAAAAACGGTTTTATTAACCTGCCCGTGGACCCAAATCTCGATTTGGTACAAGAAATAAATCGTTTAAAGAAAGAGAAGAATGCCGTTATACTTGCCCACTTCTACCAGCAGGGTGAAGTTCAGGATATTGCCGATTTTATTGGCGACAGTTTAGGATTATCGCAGAAAGCTGCCGAAACCAAAGCCGATATTATTCTTTTTGCTGGGGTTCATTTTATGGCCGAAACGGCCAAAATGCTTTCGCCCGAAAAGAAAGTGCTAATTCCCGATTTAATGGCTGGCTGCAGTCTGGCCGATTCGTGTCCACCCGATAAGTTCGAAAAGTTTATCAAAGAACATCCCGGCTATACAGTAATTACCTACGTAAATACAACCGTTTCAATTAAAGCACTTTCGGATGTTTGCTGTACTTCAAGCAACGCTGTGCAAATTGTTGAAAGTTTTCCGAAAGATGCAAAATTAATTTTTGCTCCAGATAGAAATCTTGGTAATTATATAAAGAGAATTACCGCAAGAGAAAACATGGTGGTTTGGGATGGAGCTTGCCATGTTCACGAGGAATTTTCGTTGGAGCGAATTCTAGAGTTGAAAAAGGAGCATCCCAACGCTAAACTTATTTCGCACCCCGAATGCCAAAAACCCGTTCTGCTCGTTTCCGATTTTATAGGTTCAACATCTGAATTACTCTCGTTTGTGAAAAAGGATTCAGGAACCGATTACATTGTAGCAACCGAGTGGGGAATTCTGCACCAAATGCAGAAGGCGGAACCCAATAAAAATTTCATACCTGCACCACCTAAGGACAGTTCCTGCGGTTGTAACGAGTGCTCCTTTATGAAATTAATTACGCTTAAAAAGATTTATTTAACTTTACTTCACGAGGTTCCAGAAATTATAATTGAAGAGGAACTTCGGAAAAAAGCGGTAAAACCAATTGAGCGAATGCTCAACATTTCAAAACAGTTGGGAATAATTTAATAATTGATAGTAACCGTAACAAGGTTTTTTTGAAGCAAACTTTCTTAAAGCATTGTTTTTTAAAATAGAATAGTGAGTAAGCAAGCAGAACTGAAAAAGCAATCAATAAATATTTCATTTCAATATTGATAAATAAATTAATAGTAGGCTTTTTAATTTTTGCAGGTTTCATTCTTTTTCCTGCTGAAAAAATTTTTTCCCAAACCGATACGCTAGCACAAAAACAGGTATACTCCTACCCAAACGGTAGCATTGCCAGTACTGGAAATATTGTAAATGGTGTACCTCATGGAGTTTGGGAAACATTCTATCCAAATGGTAAAATTAAATCACGGGGCGAATGGAGTAATGGATTACTAAACGGTTACTGGGAATTTTTTGATTCAAACGGAAATGTTGAGAAAACTCTCACTTTTTTAGAAGGAAAAAAGCATGGAATAAGTATTGAATATCAAACAATTTACAAAAAGGGTGAGTATAAAAATATAGCTAAAACGAAGGAACTATTTGAATTCGACAAACGAGAAGGAAAAAGTTTTTATTTCTCGGCCGATGGTTACATACACAATATTATTCCATTTATACACGATAAAAAACAAGGAACAGGTTTTACATTGAATAGCGACACCGTTGCCACTGAAATTAACTACTACCGAAACAATAAACTTGTTGAAAAGGAAACTGTAAATAGAACCGATTCCTTGGGAAGAAAACAAGGAAAATGGATAGTTTTAAACAAAAATTTTGACATTAGCGAAGAGACAAACTTCAAAAATAGTGTACTGAATGGCTGGTTTAGAATTTTTAAGTTAAACGGCGATGTTACCATTCAAGCGTACTATGTAAATGGAGAAATTGAAAGAAAACCAGAATATTCATCGTTCGATTTTCTGGAATATACCGATTCGTTAGGAAATGAAATGAAGGGGACCTTTTTTGGTAAAATTCCTATTGGAATACATGTAAAAATTGCTGAAACTATTGATAGTTGTGTAGAATACAATTCCAAAGGAAAGTTAATTGGCAAAGGAAAATGCCAGCAAAACGGAACTAAAGAGAGCAGCTGGAATTTACTATTTCCAACTGGAAGTTTAAAAGCAGAAGGCTTTTATTCCAACGGGCTAAAAAACTCTCTTTGGAAGTTTTATTATACAAATGGAAAACTAGAGCAGTTAGGAGTTTACAACAATGGTCGTGAACATGGTGAGTGGAACTGGTACTTCCAAAACGGAGCGATACGCAAAACAGAAAATTACTACTACGGCGTTAAGGAAGGCAACTATTTTGAGTACGATAGTTTGGGTAATACTTTGGTAAAAGGGTATTTCACCGAAAACATGGAGGATGGCGAGTGGGAAGTGAAAATTGGTGATATAGTTTGGAAAGGTTTTTATATTTTTGGAGAGCTAAGCGGAAAAGTAATCAGTTACTTTACCAACAATGGAAATAAATTTTTTGAGGGCGAATTTTTAAATGGATACCAGGTAGGAAAGCATCGCTACTACTACGAGAATGGAACTTTAAAAGAGGAACAAATTTGGGAGTCGGGGGTGCCTGCCGGAACATGGAAAAAATTTGCAAGCGATGGTACAGTTAGTATTACAATAACTTATCGCGAAGGCAAGGAGTACTTAATAAACGGAATTCGACTAAAATACTAGCGATGGAAGAGAGCAGCTTTATACGCGATTACAAGCTATCCGAAACAGAGAAGGAAGTTGAGAAGAAGGTTAGACCAAACGATTTTCAGGAATTTTATGGACAGGAAAAAATTGTTGACAATTTAAAAATATTCGTACAAGCTGCCCGAATGCGTGGCGAATCGCTCGACCATGTTCTCCTTCACGGCCCTCCAGGTTTAGGAAAAACTACACTTGCCAATATTATTGCACATGAGCTGGAAGTAAATTTAAAGGTAACCAGCGGGCCAGTACTCGATAAACCTGCCGATTTAGCAGGTCTTCTCACAAACCTCGAGGAAGGCGATGTACTTTTTATCGACGAAATTCACAGGTTAAGTCCAATTGTAGAAGAGTACCTATACTCAGCCATGGAGGATTACTCCATTGACATTTTAATTGATAAAGGTCCCAGCGCCCGCAGCATTCAAATTACACTAAATCCGTTTACCCTAATTGGTGCTACTACCCGCAGCGGTTTACTAACAAGTCCTTTACGCGCACGTTTTGGAATTAAGGCGCACTTAGAGTACTACGATTCCCAAATAATTCAGAGCATTGTAAAGCGCTCGGCAGGAATTCTAAAAATTGAAATTGACGATAACGCTTCCGAAGAAATAGCCCTACGAAGCCGTGGAACTCCCCGTATTGCCAACGCTTTACTTCGCAGGGTTCGCGATTTTGCTCAGGTAAAAGGCGATGGAAAAATTGATATAAAAATTGCACGTATTGCCCTCGATGCGTTAAGCATCGACAAGCGAGGGTTGGACGAGATGGACAATCGCATACTTACAACCATAATTCATAAGTTTAACGGAGGACCAGTTGGGCTTAATACCATTGCTACAGCAGTTGGCGAGGATAGTGGAACCATTGAAGAGGTGTACGAACCTTTCCTAATTAAGGAAGGGTTTTTGAACAGAACTCCCCGCGGACGAGAAATTACTGCTTTGGCAGTAAAACATTTAGGATTAGAGGGATTTACAAGACAGGGAAAACTGTTTTAAACGGTATAAAAGCAGAAAGTATTTAGTTGAACGATTTCGAAATTTTTTCTAGGTAATTCTTATTTTCAATTTTTATTCGTTTACCATTCATCGATATTATTCCATCGCTTTTAAATTCGGAAAGTAAACGGATAACCGATTCGGTAGCAGTACCCACAATATTTGAAAATTCTTCGCGGGTAAGAATAATATTAAGGTATCCCTCATTGTTACAGCCAAAATTATCTTGAAGCATAAGTAACACTTCGGCTAAGCGTTCGCGAACCGTTTTTTGAGCAATATCCTTAATAAAACTGTTAGCCTGGTTAAGTTCGCGGCAGGTTAGTTGCATAAGAGCAATGGAAAAATCGCCATTCGATTTTATGAGGTGAAAAATTACTTCCGAAGGAATAAAGCAAATATTCGAATCCTCAATAACCTGTGCTGTAGTGCATGCAGGTTCGTTACTCAGAATCGATCGGTAACCAGTTAAATCCCCACCCTTTGCAAAGGCAACAATTTGTTCCTTTCCGTCGCCACCAGTTTTGTATATTTTTAGAATTCCGCTACTTATGCAGAAAACACCAGCAATACGACTACCTTCAGTGTAAAGAATTTTACCCCGTTTATGGTTTTCACAAATCTTCTCCGAATTTAAATACTCGTGCTCCTCGGAAGTTAAAGTTTTAAAAACCGAGTTATACGAGGCTAGGCAACCTTTGCAATTTGTTTCGTGCACTACAAAAATATTAGGAGTAACAAAAAATTACTTTACTACTTAACAAAGGCATCGAGTAAAAGTTTACTATAAATTTAAAGTGCTGATTTAAATTGATTTAAAAAACGAACATCGTTTTCGAAATACATACGAAGATCCTTAACTTGGTATTTAAGCATAGCCATTCGCTCAATACCCATTCCAAAAGCGTAACCGGTATACTTTTTACTATCGATATTGTTAAACTCAAGAACATTGGGATCAACCATACCGCAGCCAAGAATTTCGAGCCAGCCCGTGTACTTACAAACGTTACAACCCTTTCCGCCACAGAGATTGCAGCTAACATCCATTTCGGCCGAAGGTTCGGTGAATGGGAAAAACGAAGGGCGAAGTCTAATTTTGGCATTCTTGCCAAACATTTCTTTAGCAAAGAAAAGTAGCACCTGCTTTAAATCGGCAAACGAAACATTCTCGTCGATATATAGTCCTTCAACCTGATGAAAAATGCAGTGAGCACGAGCCGAGATGGCTTCGTTGCGGAAAACTCTTCCCGGACAAATTACCCTGATGGGAGGCTTTTGGGTTTCCATAACCCGTACCTGAACTGACGAAGTGTGGGTACGAAGCACAATATCGGGTTTCGATTCAATAAAAAATGTGTCCTGCATATCGCGGGCAGGATGTTCCTCAGGAAAATTCAGCGAGCTGAAAACATGCCAATCGTCTTCTATTTCAGGGCCTTCGGCAATGCTAAAACCTAGCTGTTTGAAAATATCGTAAAGTTCCTCCTTTACCAGCGAAATAGGATGCCTACTTCCCAATGAGAAAGGAACTCCGGGAAGCGACATATCAATTTCGTAACTTTTTTTACTACTCGAAGAGATTGTTTGTGTTAGGGTTTCAATTTTTGTGGAAACAAATGTTTTAAGCTCGTTCACCAATTTTCCAATATCCCTTTTTTGGTCGTTTGGTACATCCCTAAAATCCACAAAAAGTTGTGTAACTAAGCCTTTTTTTCCGAGCATTTTAATTCGGAAATCTTCCAATTCTTTATGGATTTTAGGCATGAAATTTTCAGCTTCCTTTCTAATCTCTTCAATTCTACTTCGCATTGTGTAACTATTTGCTTATGATTAATACAGGTACAAAAATACAGTAAATGATTATTCCGATAACACTTTCATGGTTATTTTAATGGGTTTTAGCGGCATATCTACTTTATTTGTTTCAACAGATGCTATTTTATCAACTATTTCGAGTCCTTCAATTACTTCGCCAAAAACGGTGTAATCGCCATCGAGGTGCGGAGTTCCGCCAACAGATGTGTAGAAATCAACCTTTTCGGGAGCGAAATCGTACGGTTCAATTTTGGAAAGAACTTCTTTTAAAGTATCCTGAAGACTTGCGGCTATTTTATTGTAGTCGGGTTCCTGTCCCTTATCCATTAAATTTTCAGCCTTTTCCATTATAAGATTATTAAAGGTTAAGGTTTTAAGGTTATCGTTCTTTCGCTTTGCAAGTTCAATAAGCTCTTTCTGCGTAAAAACTTTACCTTGAACGATATAGAATTGTGAACCCGATGACTTCTTCTCAGGGTTTTCCATATCTCCCTCACGGGCAGCAGCTAAAGCGCCCTTTTTATGGAAAAGTTTACTGTTGAATTCAGCAGGTAATTTATAGCCAGTATCGGAAGCTCCGTAAACTTTTTTGTCATCCAACGGAATTTTGGTATCAGGGTCGCCAGCTTGAATCATAAAATCTTTAATAATTCTATGAAAAAGGATATCATTGTAGAAACCTTCCTTAACTAGTTTCAAAAAGTTATCGCGGTGAATGGGAGTTTCGTTATAAAGTTTAACTTTAATGTTTCCCATGCTGGTTTCGATAAGAACAATAGGTTCTTTAACTTTTTCAACCTTTTGTTCCTCCTGCTTTGTGGGAGATTGACAAGAAATTACGGAAAAGAGAATTATTAAAATTGAAAGTTTGGCAATGCCTGTTTTTTGAGTATACATAACAATAACTTTTTAAAATTTTGGTAAAAATACTAATATCTATACCTATACCCTAAACTGAATGTATATTTTTGTACAAAATTAGTATTATGCGATACTATTTAGCACTTTTACTTTCAATTATTTCCATAAGCCTGAGCGCGCAATCGGTTGGGTTGGTATTAAGTGGTGGCGGTGCAAAAGGGTTGGTTCATATTGGTGTTATAAAAGCACTTGAGGAAAACGAAATACCCATTGATTACATTACTGGAACCAGCATTGGTGCAATTGTAGGAGGTTTATACGCCATTGGCTATACTCCCGATGAGATGCTACAAAAGTTTAAATCAGAAGAATTTTACAACTGGAGCAACGGAATTATACCAGATGAATACTTTTTCTACTTCAAAAAGAAGGAACCCACTAGTGCAATGTTTGAAGTTTCGCTTAGGTTCAAGGATAATAAGACAATAACTCAGTTGCCTAGCTATTTAGTACCTACTCATCAAATGGACATTGCTTTCCTGGAAATTTATGGAGAAGGAATTGCTGCTGCAAACTACAATTTTGATAGCCTTCTGGTTCCTTTTAGAGCAATTGCTACAGATATTTATACTAAGAAACCATACATTTTTAAGGAGGGTGATTTAGGAACAGCAATTCGAGCATCAATGACTTTTCCGCTATACTTTCGCCCAGTTAATGTTGATGGCAGGCCCCTATTCGATGGAGGAATTGTTAATAATTTCCCTTGGGATATTATGGTTGAAGATTTTGGTCCCGATTATATAATTGGTAGTTCAGTAGCATCGAACGCACCACCACCAACCGAGTACGATTTGTTTTTACAAATTGAAAACATGGTTTCATTCCAATCCGATTTTAACCTGCCCGATAGTTTGGGTATTCTAGTTAAAACCAATATCGACAATGTTTCTCTACTCGATTTCAGCAGAGCCGATGAGTTGGTTAATCTCGGATACAACAATACTTTACAGTATATCGATTCAATTCGCACAGTAATTAAACGAAATATTGATACTGTAAGCATAAATCAAAAAAGGGTTGCTTTCAAAAGCCACTACCCCAAGTTATACTATAATAATATTTCAATTAGCGGATTAAAGCCTATACAGAAACGTTACGTTGAACGCATGATAAGAAAAAAATCATCGGTAATTTCCCACGAACGATTCAAAAGAGAATACTTTAAGCTGGTTTCCGATGGTTACATTGATAGAATTTACCCCAAAGCAGTTTTCAATTATGAAAAGGAAGTTTACGATTTATACCTCGATATTACTCAGCAACCTACGCTTGCATTTGCAGTTGGCGGAAATGTTTCGTCAACAAGCTTAAACCAAGGTTTTTTTGAAACCAATATGAAGCTATTAAGTACTCCATCGCATCGATTTAATGTTAACACACATTTTGGAAAGTTATACTCAAGTTTGCATATACACGCCAGGCAGGATTACCCAACAATTCTACCATTTTACACTCAATTTTCCCTTACACTTAATCGGTTCGATTTTTATAATAGTAGCGTTGATCCATTTTTTGCCGATATAAAACCCGCATATTTAATTAAAAAAGAAGTTTTTTTTGAAGGAGATATTGGTACTCCCCTACAGGTAAATTCGATGTTTAAGCAGGCAATAAAATGGGGAGAAACCATGAATGAATATTATCAGGTTGATAACTTTTTAACTACCGATTTACCCGATAATACATACTTTCGTTATGCATTAACTGAATCGTCGGTTGAGCGTAATACGTTGAACTATAAAATGTACGCAACCAGCGGACGAAAACAATTTATAAAATTTGGTTACGTATACGGACGAGAGGATCATGAGCCTGGAACAACCAGCCAGATGTATATTGAAGATTACTTCTACCACAATTGGATAAACATACATTTTTTAAACGAGTCGTACCATAATATTTTAGACAAAAAGTTGGTAATGGGCTTATACATTGAAGGTTTTTACTCAAATAGGCCATTCTTTAATAACTATACAGCAAGTTTGCTAAATGCTAAATCGTTCTCTCCTACTTCGCATAGTAAAACTTTATTTATTAAGTATTTAAATTCTCATAGTTTTATTGGAGCAGGTTTAATTCCCATTATCAATTTTACAAAGGATTTTAGTCTGCGTTCGGAAGTATACTTTTTTCAACCCTATAAGCAAATTTTAAGTAACGAAGATTTTACTGCAACATACGAGAAGGCTTTTAGCAAGTACTATTTATTTGGTTCATTATCGCTAGTTAACCAAACACGACTAGGACCAATAAGTTTATCGGTGAACTATTATCCAAAGGAAAATAAGCAGTTTTATGTTCTATTTAACTTTGGATACATTCTTTTCAATAAATCGGGATTAGATAGTTAAGTACATGGGATATATAAAAAAGTTAGCAGGTCAAACAGCGCTATACGGTTTAAGCAGTGTAGTGCCACGTTTGCTTAACTATATACTAGTTCCGCTACATACAAGAGTTTTCCTTCAGGAAGATTATGGTATAATAACTGAAATGTATGCATACCTAGGTTTTTTGTTGGTATTTTTAACATTCGGTTTGGAGACGGGTTACTTTCGTTTTGCTTCGAAAGAAAAGGATACGGATACGGTTTACTCATCAACCTTCTATACATTACTTTTCACAAGCACAACCTTCATTGTAATTTTCTCGTTTTTATCGCCTGTATTATCGGCAAATTTAGGTTATTCGTCGCACCCAGAGTACGTTTACTTGTTATCAATTGTAATTGGTTTAGATGCCTTCTGTGCAATACCGTTTGCTCGGCTAAGGTTGCTAAATAAGCCGCTTCTTTTCTCGTCGTTAAAAATAGTGGGAGTTATTGTAAACGTTTTCCTAAACTTTTTCTTTTTAAAAATTTGTCCAACATACAATTTCCCCCTCAAGGATATTATTTACAACCCATCACTTGGAATTACTTACGTTTTTATCAGCAACCTTGCAAGTAGTGTTTTAGTTACTTTTTTACTATTACTTTTCTCAGGAACCATACCTACTAGTATAAATTTATCAAAAGTAAAAACCATTTTATTATACTCTTTTCCACTATTAATTAGTGGATTAGGTGGAACCACAAACGAATCGTTCGATAGAATATTTATAAAATACTTAATTGGCGAAGAGAATAATCCTTTGTATCAACTAGGTATTTACGGTTCGAACGTGAAGCTTGCTGTATTAATGGTACTTTTTATACAAATGTACCGCTATGCTGCCGAACCATTCTTCTTTTCACATGCCGATAATAAGGATTCGCCAAGTATTTATAGCAGCATGATGAAATATTTCTTCATATTTTCATTGCTCATATTTTTAGGTGTAAGTTTATATACCGATATTTTACAATTACTTGTTGGAAAGGATTTTAGAGAAGGGTTAGATGTTGTTCCAATTCTACTTTTAGCGAACCTATTTGCAGGAGTGTTTTTCAACCTTAGCATTTGGTATAAGTTAACTAACAAAACATGGTATGGCATTTACTACACATTTGCTGGAGCAGCCATAACTATTACTTTAAATATAGTGCTTATACCTCGCATTGGTTACTACGGAGCAGCCATAGCTCGACTATTTTGTTACATAGCCATGTGTGTTCTTTGCTATATTGGAGGAAAAAAGTTTCTACAAATACCCTACGATATAAAAGCCATGGGAATACATTTTAGTGTAGCAATTGTTCTTTTTATTTTAGGTTACTTTGTAACAATCGATCAACCAATTTTGCATTTCTTTTATAGGTTAATGTTGATACTATCATTCATAATGTTTGTTATTATTTACGAAAAAATACCAGTTTTACAAACAGTTAAATCCTTTTTAAAATGGAAGTAAAAATTGTTAACAAATCGAAACATCAAACACCAAGTTATAGCACACCACACAGCGCTGGAATGGATTTACGTGCAAACATATCGAATTCAATACTTTTGAATCCGTTTGAACGAAAACTCATACCAACAGGTTTGTATATAGAATTGCCAGTAGGATTTGAGGCACAGGTTAGACCACGCAGTGGACTTGCACTCAAAAAAGGAATTACAGTTTTAAATACGCCAGGAACTATTGACGCTGATTATAGAGGAGAAGTTGGCGTTATATTAGTAAACTTAAGCAACACTGCAGTTACAATTGAGGATGGTGATAGAATTGCGCAGTTAATTGTAGCTAAACATGAGGTTGTTGAGTGGAGTATTTGTGAGGAGTTAAATGAAACTATTAGAGGCGAGGGCGGCTTTGGTCATTCAGGAAATTAAACCATAATATTAATGAGTAGTAAAAGCATCATCAACATATTATTTTTTCTAGTAGTACTTTTTTCTCTTTCTGCTTGTAAAACAAGCAATTTACTATTTTATAATAAGTTAAATAACTCAAGTGTTGGACCATATATTTACTTTTACGAAGGAATAAAGAGTAGACTTATAGGAAATTATCAGCAAGCAATACAATTGCAGAATAAGTCAATTGAAATTGATTCAACAAATTCAGCAACTTACTAGGAGCTATCGTTATGCTTCGCTTCGTTACAAGATAATTGCAAAGCTTTAACAAATTTAGAAAAAGCCATAAATATTGACCCCAACAACAAGTTTTATAGAAACTTTCTGGGTATACTATACCTTAATGAAAATAGAGTAGAAGATGCATTAACAAATCAGATAGCACTAGTAAAACTTGACTCACTAAACCCAAGCTATAAGTATAGCCTAGCCCTAATGTATAATGACGTTGGTGAAAAGGAAAAATCAATAGATCTACTAAATGAAATAACTAACCAAACTGGTTTTAACCCACAGATATCTGATACCAAAATAAAAATATACTTCGATACGAATAATGATTCCAGAGCAGCAGAAGAAATTGATAAGTTAATTAAATTATATCCTGATGTTGCACTTTACCATTTATATAGAAGTGAGCTAAATTTCCGTCAAGGAAATGATAGTTTGGGGTTTATTGAATTAGATACTGCCATTGTGCTTGAACCAAGTAACTCCTTTATAAAAATTAATAAGTACATACAGCTAAAGAATTCTGGAAGAATTAAGGAATCCATTGAATACTTTGTGATCATAAGTCAAGATTCAACCATTTCATCAAAAAGTATTATTGATTTATTTTACCCATTACTCTATGAACCAAGTTACTACTTAACGTATTCAAACCAATTGAACACTATTGTAGAAAATTTTTTAAAGAATTTTAATGGTTTTGTTGAAATACATGCCCTTGCTTACGAACACTATTTAAACACACGAAGCCTTGTTGAAGCACGAAAACAATTATCGTACATGATAGAGTACGATAAGAATAATCCCGATAACTGGGAACGAGCCATTTCATTCGATTATTCAATGTCAAATTTTGTTTCTTCAATTAACTTAGCACAGCAGGCGCAAAAATTATTTCCCAAGAAAGATATTTTCTACATTTTGCATGCAATTTCGCTCGATAATATTGGGAAAACCATAGAAGCAATAAATGTACTTGATAATGCTACAAAATACATAGTTGAAGTAAATGCGAAATCAGAGTTATATTCAACAATTGCCGATTTATACCATAAAATAAATTCAACAAAAGATGCTTACAAAAATTACAAGATAAGTTTGAAATTGAATCCTAATAACGCGCGATCGCTAAATAATTATAGTTACTACCTTTCGCTAGAGAAAAAGGAATTAAACAGAGCATTAAAAATGAGTTCAAAAGCAGTTGAAATAGAACCAAATAACAGCACGTATATTGACACAAAAGGTTGGGTCCTATTTCAAATGGAACGATACAACGAAGCAAAAGAAGTGCTACAAAATGCCGTTGCCAAAGATGGAAGTAAGAGTGCTGTTATTATCGAGCATTATGCTGATGCCCTCTATCTATCTGGAAATAAGGAAAGAGCATACATATACTGGCAAAAAGCGCAAGACTTAGGTGGAAAATCGTTAACATTACAGAAAAAAATTGAACAGAAGACTTATGTTAAAGATTAGGATTTCATTTTACTTGCTTATATTTTTTCTTGTTGTTTCATGCAAACCGAGCAACCAGGTTGTTGTTAATGAAAATCAGAATTTTAATTTATTAAATCACATTGACTCATTATTAACTAATTACAACAATAAAAAAGCAATTCAAAATGAGAAATTTAACATTCGCATTGATTATAAAGGAACGCTACATACATTAAAATCAAATTCAACAATAGTAAATGATTCCATTGTTTTTATTGGTTTTTCATCAACATTTTCAATTCCAATAGCTTCATTCTATGCATTACCAAGTAAAATTCTTGTAGTTGATAATCCACAAAAAACAGTTTTTGAAACAGATTATAAAACATTATCACAAAAACTTGGCTTTACAGTTTCATATACATTAATACAAAACATATTAACAGGAAACCCGTATTTAATTTTAAAGGGTCAAACAGAGAAATTATCAATGGTGAACAACCATTCAATTGTTTATAGCTTTAGTGAGAACGACTCAATTTTTAATTACAATTATACTTTTGGCTTAAAATCAAAAGAATTAAAATTCTTTGATATTTCAAAAAACAGTAGCGCAAGTAACATATTAGCAACTACATACAGTTTTGAAAGAGAGTATTCAAAGCGTTATCCTCAAAAAATAGTTATAAGTTTTTTTCTTGAAAATAACCCAATTGAAATAGAACTCGATTTTAGGAATTTACAGGTAGACCCAAAAATTTCAATCCCTTTTGACTCTACCTATAAAGTTATTCCATTGTATTCAACCCATGAATAAAATATTATATTTCATATTACCCATAATATTCTTGTGTAGCAATATTACGCACGCTCAAACCATTTCAGAGCTTGAACAAAGAAAAAAGAAGACCGAGGAGGAAATACAGCTAACCAATAAATTACTTAGCGACACTGAAAAAAAGAGAATAAAAAATGTAAGCGAACTAAACCTACTTAATTCAAAAATCAATCTTAGAAAAAAGTTGATTAACGATATTGAACAACAAATTAACCTAGTAGAAAAGGAGATAAAAGAAAAGAATATTATTATTAATGGACTGAACAAAGATATTTCAAACTTAAAAAGGGAGTACGCCAGATTAATTAAGTTTTCATGGAAAAATAGGACCAAAATGCAAATTTTAGTTTTTATTTTTTCTTCAAATGATTTTAGTCAGGCATACAGAAGAATGCGCTTTTACCAACAGCTACTTAAATTTCGAGAGAAACAAGGGAAAGAGATAATTCAATTGCAGGCTCTTATGAATGACGAAATTCGTAAGTTGACAGAAAATAAATCAAATCTCGAACAATTAATTGATAATAAAACAACGGAAGTATCATCCTTAAATTCAGAGCAAAAACGATTTAAGCAAAGCGTAGCCCAGCTGCAAAAAAGAGAAAGAGAACTCCGAAAGGAATTAAATGAAAGAAAAAAAGCAATGGAAGAGTTAAATAAAGCCATTGAAAATTTAATTGCCGAAGAAGCAAGAAAAGCAAAAGATAGTAAAGGAAACATTGTAAGAGATGCACGTTATTTAAAATTATCTGAAGGATTTTCTGGCAACAAAGGAAAACTACCATGGCCTTCAACTCAAGGGGTTATTGTTAGCCAATTTGGCGAGCATAATCATCCAGTACTGAAAGGTGTAAAAATTAAAAATAACGGGGTTGATATTAGTATGCCATCCAATAGTCGCATAAATTCAATTTTTGAAGGTGAAGTAAAAAAGATTGTATCAATACCAGGTTCTAACATAGCAGTTATTATACGGCATGGCGATTTCCTAACTGTTTACTCAAATTTATCGAAGGTTTATGTTAAAGTTGGAGATATGGTAAAAGCGCATCAAGAGATTGGTGAAATATTTTCGGAGCCACAAACTGGGAAAAGTGTTTTAAACTTGCAAATATGGCACGAGAACAAAATTGAAAATCCATCAAAATGGTTGCTACCATAAAAAAGATGATTAATATCAACATTTATTTTACCTTTTTGAAACATTTACTTCGAATAATAAGTATAATTTACCTGTAATTTCATACTAGAATTGATGAAAAAATCAATTAGCATACTTTCGAAACTTGAAAATATTTGCCACGTTGAAAAGTTGGTAGATGAAATTTCTGAAGATTGTAAACTATCATCAGATCTTTATGGTAAAGTACTGATAGCTACCATTGAAGCAGTAAATAATTCCATTGTACATGGAAATAAATTCGATGACAGTAAGTCGGTAGACGTTTCAGTTCAAATAAACGATTCTTCGTTACATATTTATGTTAAAGACCAAGGATCTGGATTCAATTACGAAAATGTTCCTGACCCAACCAAACCAGAGAATATTGAAAACATTTCAGGACGAGGAGTTTTTTTAATGCGTAATTTAGCCGATGCAATAAATTTTTATAGCAACGGATCACAAGTTGAACTTATTTTTAATATTTCTAAATAGTGGCAATAAATTTTTATAATAATAAAATATCATTCAAATTAAATAACAAAAGAATTTTAAAAGCCTGGATTAAGAATGTAGTATTTTTTTATAAAAAAAAGGTAGGAGATATAAACTTTATCTTTACTAGTGAAGAAGAAATACTGGATATAAACAAAAAGTATTTAAATCATAATTTTTTAACCGACATAATTACTTTCCCATACGTTGAAGACCCAATAATCTCTGCCGATATTTATATTTGCATTGATATTGTTAAGTCAAATGCAATTGATTTTAACCAAAAATTTTCTCAAGAATTAAACAGAGTTATAGTGCATGGTGTTTTACACATGTTAGGATTTAATGATCACAATAGCACAGAGCAACACGAAATGCGTGGAGCTGAGAATTTTTGGTTAAATAAACTAAACGAATCACTTCTAAATGTTAAATGAGTTTGATGTAATTGTAGTAGGAGGAGGACATGCTGGATGCGAAGCCGCCGCTGCCGCTGCAAACCTTGGTTCTAAAGTTCTGTTAATTTCACACGACCTTACTAAGTTAGCACAAATGAGTTGCAACCCAGCAATGGGAGGAGTTGCAAAAGGACAAATTGTTCGTGAAATTGATGCTCTTGGTGGTTTATCAGCAATTGTAACAGATGAGAGCACTATTCAGTTTCGTATGCTAAACAAATCCAAGGGACCAGCAATGTGGAGTCCAAGAGCACAATGCGATAGGATGATATTTTCTGAAAAGTGGAGAGAAAAGTTGGAAAATATCCCCAACCTATTTCTTTGGCAGGATAATGTTGTCGACTTAATTGTGTTAAACAATTGTATAAAAGGAGTTAAGACCCAATTAGGAATAGAATTAAATGCGAAGAGTGTAATATTAACCAACGGAACATTCCTTTCTGGATTAATGCACATTGGAGATGTACAGTTTCCCGGAGGAAGAATTGGAGAAATGGCATCGTATGGACTCACTAAAAGGCTAAAAGATTTGGGTTTCACCGATGGACGAATGAAAACAGGAACTCCTGTGCGAATCGATCAACGAACAGTTAAACTAGAAAAATTAGTTGAACAAAAGGGGGATGAAGAAAACCAATTTTTCTCATACCTTACCAAAAAACCCAATAATTTAAAAAAGCGAAGTTGTTATATTGCACATACAAGTACAATTGTACACGATACATTAAAAATTGGATTCAATCAAAGTCCATTGTTTAGTGGAGTTATTCAAGGAATTGGTCCCCGATATTGTCCTAGTATTGAAGATAAACTACGTACTTTTGCTGATAAAGATGTTCATCAACTTTTTCTAGAACCAGAAGGAGAAAATACATATGAAATGTACCTTAATGGTTTTAGTTCATCACTTCCATCGGAAGTTCAATACAATGCATTAAAAAAAATAGAAGGATTTGAAGATGTTCATATATTACGGCCAGGATATGCAATAGAGTACGACTATTTTCCACCAACACAGTTATACCACACACTAGAAACAAAGCGAATAAAACATTTATACTTTGCTGGACAGATAAATGGAACAACAGGATATGAGGAAGCCGCTGCACAGGGATTAATCGCAGGGATTAATGCGCATAATAGTATTTTAAACAAGGAAATATTTACCTTAAACAGAGAAGAAGCTTACATTGGAGTGTTAATTGACGACTTGGTAACAAAGGGCGTTGATGAGCCATACAGGATGTTCACTAGTAGAGCCGAACATCGAATTTTATTACGCCAAGATAACGCCGATGAACGCCTAACGCCAATTGGATTCAGATTAGGACTTGCCTCGAAGGAACGAATGGATAGTTTGAATAGTAAACTATTAATCGTAAATGAACTAATTAATTTTATTAAGACCCATAGTACAAGCCCCGAAGAAATTAATCCATACTTAGAATCGATTTCATCTGCACCAATTGTTCAAAAGCGAAAGTTAATGGATATAATATTGCGACCAGAAGTAAAACTAAATCACATATCTAAATTTTATAAAAAGTTAAATCATACAATAAATAAATACGACATTATAAATAATGAAATTATCGAATCGGTTGACATAAAAATTAAGTACGGTGGATATATAGAAAGAGAGAGATTGGTTGCAGAAAAAATAAACCGTTTGGATCACATAAAAATAGCCGAAAATTTTAATTTCGATTCCTTAAACTCTATTTCAACCGAAGCGAGACAAAAATTAACTCGAATAAAACCACAGACCATAGGACAGGCCAGAAGAATACCTGGCGTTTCGCCAAGCGATATAAATGTTTTACTTGTTTATCTTGGAAGATAGTGTTCCACGTGGAACACA